>JALHRP010000056.1 GCA_022841365.1 Chitinophagaceae bacterium
CGTCTCCTTTTAGTGAAGTAATGAATGGGTTCCAACTCGGATAATTGTCAAAGCCGGTAAGAATTAACCAAACCTTTTCAGGTGTGGTATTAATTGTTATTTCTGTTTTAAGTTCAAAAGCCATGATGATAATTTAGTCATTGAAATATGTTTTCTTTATTCTCTCGTCTCCCTTTCAGACATGTTTACGTACTATCGCATTATTTTAAATGTGAACGAAGCATCCAGGCCATTTTCTCATGTGTTTCCATCATGCCTGTAATGAAATCACTTGTGCCCAAATCGTGGTATTCTTTTGCAAAGCGATTGATGTTTTCTCTCAGGTGCACAATGATACTTTCATGGTCTGCCAAAAGATCTTTGGTGAACCCATTGCCTGAGTTGGCTTCACGGCTTTTCTCAGTGAGGCGGGTGAGTTGCAAAAATTCTTTTAATGTGGCAGGTGCGTAATGGCCAATAGAACGGATGCGTTCCGCTATATCATCCATAGTTTCATCTAATTGCTCGTACTGGTCTTCAAAAAATTTATGCCTTGAGTAAAAATCGGCTCCTTCCACATTCCAGTGGGCATTACGGGTTTTGGTATAAAGCAAAAATTCATCTGCCAGCATCACAGCTAATTTGTGTGCCACTGCTGCTAAGTTTTCAGGTTTGATTCCGATTTCCATATAATCTATTTTTTAAAATTATTGCTGCATTGTTTCAGATAATTTCAATAGGGCGATTGAATAGCAAGCGCATAAGTTATATATACTCTCTTTGTATTTTTCAAATAACAGATTTCTTACACTAAAAGTTCTGCTATGCCAAATGCAGTTAAAGCTTTTTCATATTCAACCTCTACAGCATCATTGGCAGCTTTTACAAATTTTCCCGTGGTTGGGTCAACAACTGTTCTTAATGGTCTTTGTCCTTTTGGTAAGTTGATAAGATTATTCACTGCATCTGCTACATCCTGCGGATTAGGATTTGCAGCTTGAAATAATTGACCAACGGCATTAATCATTTTTTCCGGGAAAGCGGCTATAGCCTCATAGTCGGCGTTTACAAACGTGTCAGAAGCAGGTCTTGCTTTTTGAGACATCTCAGTGGGAAAAGCTCCTGGTTGCAAAATTGCCACATCAATTCCTAAACGCTTTACCTCGTAATGCAAACCCTCACTTAGTCCTTCCAGGCCAAATTTTGATGCTCCGTAAACTGCCGAAAAAGGAAAAGAGAACCTTCCCGAACCACTGGTTATGTTTATAATCAAACCTTCTGATTGTTCTCGCATGAATGGTAAAGCTAATTTTATCAATCTCCACGGGGCAAAAACATTCACATCAAACATTTCCTGAACATCTGCGGATGTATAGCTTTCAGCCACTCCGGTCATGCCAATTCCTGCATTGTTTACCAAAACATCAATTGTTCCTTCTATAGCTATAATGGTATCAATAGCATTTTTTACGCTTATTTCACTGGTGAGTACAACATCCAACACGGTTATATTTTCTACCTGTGACAGTGCTTTTGCCTTATCAGCATTCTTTCCGTTTGTATCTCTCATGGTAGCATAAACCCTATACCCCAACATTGCTACACTATTGGCTGTAAGCCAGCCGAATCCGCTATTTGTTCCGGTTATTAATACTACTTTACTTTTCATTTCTTTGTTATTTAAAATTCACAATGCAAAAGCCGCCTTCACAGCGGCAACCTTTTTTGACTTCTTATTGCTGAACAAACTTTATAAGTTCTGCATTAAACTTTTCAAGCTCTTCAATAAATAAGGCGTGGCCGCTTTTTTCAAATGCTACCAATTTTGAATTGGGGATACCAGCATGCATTTGTTCTGCCAAATTATAAGAACAAATCTTATCTAATTTGCCGTGTAGGATCAGTGTCGGAATTTTGATTGCCTTCAGGTCTTCTCTTAAATCAGAATCACGGAGTATTTTTAATGCCTCACCCATTGCATACGGCGAAGCCTGTGCCTGTATAGTACCCAGCCATGCACCATGACCCGGTGAAACACTTGTTTCATTTGCCGAAAATATTTTACCAAACGTTTCAAATAAAAGTGGCCTGTTGGTATTGTTAAGTGTAATTAACCCATTCACATCATCTTTAGACCATAAACCAAAACTGAAATCAGGACGTTTTGTCCAAAGTGGGGCTGCAGCGCCAAACAACGCCAGCTTTGATACATGGGCGGCTTTGTATTTGGCGACATAGTGAATCACTGTTGCGCCACCCATTGAGAAACCACCGATTGTAGCATCTTCAATCTTTAATTTATCAAGTATGACTTTAATATCATCAGCAAAAACATCATAATTGTATTTGCCGCCAGGCTTATCAGAAAGGCCAAATCCTCTCAACGTAATTCCAATTACCCGGTAATTTTTTTGTATCAAAGCTGCATACTGGTATTCATACATAGCATTACTTAAGGGCCATCCGTGAATCAGTACTACCGGTTTCCCTTCGCCAAGGTCTGTTACATGCAATTTAACGTTCGGTTCTACTTCAATAAATTCTTCTCTGCCAAAGCTGCCCGGTTGTCTGTTTGTTTGTGCAGAAGCATCAAATGCTTCTGTAGCCAATAAAGTTGTAAGTGCCATAATTGTTTGTTTTAATCTGATTTTCATTTTGTTTGATTTTTGAAATGCTTTAATTATTCAGAAGATGCCTTATTATATTTAATCTCACCGTATTTACCAGTATGAAAGTCATGATAGGCCTGGGAAATTTCACGTTGCGTATTCATCACAAATGGGCCTTGGGCTACAATTGGTTCAGTATATTTTTCGCCACCAAAAAGTAATATATCAATAGCTTCTGCGGAAGTATTCCTGATTTCGATTTCACCTGCCTCTCTGTCAAATTCTACAAATTCACCCACCTCAAATTGGCTGTTGTTGATGATAGCATTATGCAAAGGCAAAAAAGCAGCAACTTCTATTTCATTTTCTATCTCAATAGAAAATTGTTTGGATGCTGCTAGATGTATATGGTATAAAAACTGTGGTAAGTAATTTGGAATTTTAGAACTCAGATTTTCATAGTTACCTGCAATAACTTTTATCCAGCCGCTTTCGTTTGGTAACGTTTTTTGCGGCACTTCATTACTATCTAAGGATAAGTACGCCGGCGTTTCAGCCTTTATCTTTGCTGGAAGGTTTATCCAGAATTGAAAGCCATGTATAAGTTTACTGTCTGTTTTTGAATCGTAATTCAACGTTTCATCATGAATAATTCCATTACCTGCTTTCATCCATTGCACACCACCCGAATGTACTTTGGCATAATTCCCTGCACTGTCAAAATGTTCAGCTTCACCATTTATGATATAGCTTAAGGTGGCAATGCCACGATGCGGATGAGCACCAATACCGTTTTTGTTCACAGCGCTATGGGTTTTTGGTACAAGATGGTCAAGAAACACAAACGAGCCTGCTTTATCGGCATACCTGTTGGGCAATATTCGATAAATGGTCATATTACCAATGTCGGCTTTTTGCCCTTCTGCTGAAAAACTTGTTTTCTTTTTCATGTAATGATTTATATGCTCGTTAGAATATCATTTTTAATGCTTAATGCACCCGACGGACATTTTGATATAGCTGTCACTATTTCTTCTGATGAAGCTCCTTCAACTTTTATCCATGGTTTCTCCTTGGGTTTAAAAACTGCCGGTAAGTTCCGCACACAATTAGCTGAGTGAGCACATTTGCCCGGTTGCCACACAACGGTTATCTCCCCGTTGAAATATTCTATTGTACTGTTATTTTTATCCATTTTTTATGTTTTATAAAACATCATTAAACGCCTTCATTTTTTCAAAAACAGATTTTGCAAAAGGGCATAAGGGAATTATTTTGACATTTTTTCCCCTTGCAAATTCTACAGCTTTAGTAACCATCATTTTGCCGGCTCCTTTTCCTGCCAGTTCATCATCAACCTCTGTATGGTCAATAATGATTCTGTCTGTACCCGCCCATACATAAGTCATTTCGGCTAACGTTTTATTATTTTCTTCCATAAAAAACGACCCCTTTTTGCCATTATCTTTTTGTTGTATTTCCATTGTATGCTTTTGTGTAATTATTTTAAATGGTTTCTATTCTGAGACATTCATTCCATTCGCTGCATGATTTTAAGAAAATTTTCTTCTGACAGATGTGCTAATTACTGTTACATATTTTTCACCAATGTTTTATTTTGGATAACTGATGAAAGCAATAGTTAGTGAAGGCTGTTGCAAAATGTTCAGTAGTGAACAGAACGTAAAAGAGTGCGACGCAACAAAAGCCTCATAGCAGTAATGCAGCAGGTTTAAGAATAAAGCCTTTCTTATTATTTGCCATTGTATGAAGATTTGAAGAGTCAATTAATTATACAAATATGGCTTATAGAGAGAGCTGGAAGCAATGCCAAATGACGAAAAAAAAAGTAGACAAATGTCTACCCAGGTAAAAATAAATTGCTTATATACCAATTAGGCTTATCTTTTTTGGTACTGTTTTCGTACCCGGCTCAATGTATCTTTTGTAATACCGAGATAGGAAGCAATAAGGTGTTGTGGGAAACGCTGTAAAAAATCAGGATGACAGTTAACAAAATCGGCGTAGCGTTTTTCAGCAGAAAAACTAATAGAGGAAGTGAGTCTCTTTTGTGTGGCTATATTATTTCTTTCATCCAACAATCTTATCATTTCATTGAAGGCAGGGCATTGGTTTACTAAGCTTACAGCGTCTGCCCTTGTTATAAGGAGTAGTTCAGTATTTTCCCAGGCATCAATATAATAGTTTGAAGGAGTGAGCATCACCCAGCTTTCCCTGTCAAGCGTCCACCAGTTTTCTATAGTTAAGTGTACAATATGTTCCACTCCTTTATTATCAACAGTATATTGCCGCATAGCGCCTTTTACTATAAAAGCAGAATACTTACACACTTCACCCTCCTGCAGCAAATATTGCTTCTTCCTTATTTTTTTCGGTACGAATAATTTAGTGATAGCTTCTATTGATTCATCAGTAAGTGGTGATGTAGAATGGTTGCGAATATATTGAATAAGCGGTTCGTACATTGATGATGCAATGATGTGCCTTGTAAAGATACTGTCCGATTCTTAAAAAAAATTATGGTTTTAAGTATTAAGGGTGGGTGTAGTTTTTAGGATTCTAAATATCGAGAGTGATTCATGATTGATTCTTTGTTGATGTTTAAAATGACGATGATTAGAATTCCGTCAGCCGGGGTGAGTGGGTTGTGTGTTGGTGATAGTGTGCCTTGCCATGTGCTAAAAATAGCGCTGGGTCGGGTTTACAAAGCCATGGTTGCTTGTATACATGTAGAATACTCAATAGCGTGATGCACATTATAGCCAACTATGCTTAGTGAAAAACTTTTTGCTCCAGTGTTTTTGCTTCTGCAATCATGGCTTCTAAAGATTCTGCAGATGGTACTTTGCCGCTCAGTCCAAACTTATCATTGGTTTCAACCAGTTTGGCATGTAAGTTTTCGGCGTTACGGGTTGCAAATTCTTTTACCGTATCAACCCCCGCAGCTTCCAGTAACTCGCTGAACTGTGCAGCCACTCCTTTAATGCGGTGCAGATCGGCATGGTTTACCCATGTAAGAATTAAGTTCTCAGGAATACCGGTTATTTCATGAATAGCTGTTCTCCCTTTTTTTGTACTGCCTTGTGCCAGCAAATCATCGGTGGTAAAAATGGCCAATGCACTCAGTTTTGCCGCATAGTTGGGACCTATTCCTTCAATATCTACTACTTTATATGCCATGTGTTTTTTGTGGGCAAATTAAGGAATTCCTGATAACTGTTTGTGTAATAAAAAACCGCCTCTCAAAAGAAAGGCGGCTTTACCAGAGCATACAGTATGAGCTGTATTACCAGCTGCTGAGTCGTATGCCAAAAGTGTAAGGGGTTTGTTCCAATCCGTTTTTATGTAAGTTGTTAAGTGCATAACTGCCGTACAGATTTACCACACCCAGATTTAATTCACCAATGGCTGCTAATTTCCATGGCTCCAGGTTAAAATCGTTTTTAATTTTTTCTTTTCCTCTTGCATCGCTGATCAGTTTCTGACGGGCAGCATACAGATACCCTGCACTTACACCTGCACTGAGTCCGTATGTGCGTTTTCTTTTTGGTGCAAAGTTGAAGTTGAGCATCACCGGTAAGGTAATATAGTTTGTTGCCAGTTTATTTTTTGAAAAAGCAATACTGTCGCTGTAAAGGATCTGCGGATCAATTCCGTAACGGATGTTTTTTTCGTAGCGATAATTATTCAGCTCAACACCCAGACCATATTTCAGGTTTACAACATGTGAAATCAAATTCACTTTTTGCATAAAAAACCAGATGTTGATGTTGGATGATTTACCATTCCGGATACTCAACCCGTTTTTTGTTCCGCCCGGATAAAAAGCCTGTGTTGCAGCTGAACTGTAATTGGTTTGATCATTCAGATTAGAGAAGCCAAGATCAAGAATTAACCAGTTGGTACTTACGTTCGACTTTTTGTATTCTTTCCGCTTTTTAATTTCAACTGTTACATCATCATCATCGTCTTCTTTGTCTTCTTTGGTTTTCTCTTCCTTTTTTTCTTTGCCATCATGTTTTTTAATGATGATCATGTTGCCCACTTTAATCGTGTCGGCACCTTGTGGTTTTGTAGTATCACTCTGAGCCATGCTGCTTAAACAAATCAAAAGGCCAGCCAGTGAAAATAAAAGTTGCTTCATAATAATTCCGTTTATTTTTTTTATTGAGTGTTTACTGCAAACACAGCAAAGCGTACTTCGGAGCTGCTTGACTGAATACCGGTTTTACGTTCAAACATCCGTTTTGCTTTTTTTACAAATCCTGTTAAACCGCTTCTGCGCTGACGTTCTTCGTTGAAGAGAATCTGTTCATCTTCACTATTTGAATCGTTGTTGTAAGAAGCATAACTGATTGTGTTTGCTGTGCCTGTTATTGGTTGTACGGTTGGGGTTTCTGTTTTGTTACTTGCTGTTACAGAATTATTTTCAGGATGAACAGTTACAGGTGTTTCAACTTTAGCAATGGTATTCGATTCTACCGTTGGAATATTTATTTGCTGCTGCTGTTTTTCTGTATCTGTTTTTGCAAGATTGATCTGTTGTTGAATTGCCGCTTCTTTTTTACCTGCTGTGTTATTTGCTAAAGCGGATTGTATAGTTGTAACCTGTTCAGTCTTTACTTCATTTGGCTGGGTTGCTGCAGGTGCTGTTTGTTGTTTGGGTGCAGTTACAGTTGGGGTAAGAGCAACCGGTGCAACAGGATCTGCGGGTTTATCCAGCATCAGCCACATGGCACTGCCGAGTAATAAAATAACAGCAGCTGCAGCAGCCCATCTTTTTGCAGCAGTGCTAATATGAAATACACGGGCAGGTGCGGCTTGTTTGTACAAAAATGATTTATCCGGAAATACAATGGACGTATCTGCAGTTGCCTTACTGCGACGCAGCCACTGCAGTTCTTTCTGTAATGAAATATTGTTCAGCAATTCTTTTTCAACTGCTTCTTTTCCGGCAGCGTTTAATTCATCATCAACATACAATAATAACTGCTCTTCGCTGATGCTGCTTTCATCTGCAACCGGTTTTAACAGCGATTGAATAAAACCTTCATCCAGTTTTGCATCTGTTGTAAACGTACTTTGTTGTATCAACTCAAACTCCGGCCGCAGATCGGGGTTTGATGCAACAAAGGCATCCACAATTTTTCGCTGGCCGGCTGTTAACTCATTGTCAACATACAGCAGAAAAAATTCTTCGTAATTATGGCGGTTAATATTCATTGTTTCTTGCTTGTAGCTAAAAGCTCACAGCTCATAGCTTCTTTTACATTACATTTTCAATACTCACTAAATAATTTTTCAGTTGTAAACGGGCACGGTGCAAATACACTTTCACCTGGCTTTCGTTCAACCCCGTTATTTCACCAATCTCATCATAGCTGTAACCTTCGTAATCTTTTAATAAAACCAGGCTTCTTGCTGTTTCACTTAAACGGGCCAGCGCATCTTCCAACACTTTTTTCATGTTGTGCTGTGGTTTGTCCTGTATCCTTACCTGCTCATTAAACTCTTCTTTCAATGTTACCCGTTTATGTTTACGGATATGATCAATCATCTGGTTATAGGCAATGGTAAAGAGGTACGATTTGCTGCGCTCATTCTCCACATTGTCTTTGTTGATCCAGAGTTTTTCGTAAGCACTCTGTACAACATCTCTTGCATCTTCTTCATGCCCCAGATTTTTGAGGATAAAGCGGTACACATTATCAGCATACCTGGTTACACATTCATTGTATTCTCTGGCGGTCATAAATCAGTTAGAGGTCTGTAAATGATAAGTTTAATATCCTTGATACGGATATCTCAATAAAAAGTTACAGTCTTTTTGAATTATTTCAGAGATTACCCGGAAAAGAGTCGAAAATGAAAAAACCGGTTTGTGGAGTGGCGGCCGGCTTGCTTTGGCAGGTTTTACTGCATTTTGGGGAAGCAGTCCTTTGATTGTGAACAGGGGTGGCAGCAAGAAAAACGCTTACAGCAATTACCAAAAGTAAAACTGCGGCAATAGCCAAAACCTGTTTTTTCATGATGTGCCTGTTTAAAATGTGTAACGAAGGTAAAGTGAAAAATGTTACACAACAACAGCATATTTACAGCCTAAATGTTAAACATGCATCTTCTTCATGGGTTTTTTCACCGCCAATTCCCCCTATTTTTGTTCCCCTAAACAGCTAGTTATGAACCAAAACCTTGTAAAGCGAATCGCAGCAGAGCTGGATGAAATTAAAACCAACGGATTATTTAAAACCGAACGGGTAATTGAAAGTGCTCAGGGCCCCGAGATTATGGTAAACGGAAAAGTGGTGCTTAACTTTTGTGCCAATAATTACCTCGGTCTTTCTTCTCATCCCAAAGTAATTGAGGCGGCAAAAAAATATATTGATCTGCGTGGATTTGGTATGAGCAGCGTACGTTTTATCTGCGGCACACAGGATATACATAAAGAACTCGAAGCCAAAATTTCTAAATTTCTGGGTACAGAAGATACCATTCTTTATGCAGCAGCTTTCGACGCCAATGGTGGTGTGTTTGAACCTTTGTTTAATGAGCAGGATGCCATCATCAGCGATGCATTGAACCATGCAAGCATCATTGATGGTGTTCGTTTATGCAAGGCGCAGCGTTACCGTTATGAGCATAACAATATGGAAGATCTCGAAGCCAAGCTGAAAGAAAGTGCTCATTTACGCAACCGGATTATTGTAACCGACGGAAGTTTCAGCATGGATGGTACCATTGCTCAATTGGATAAGATTGTGGCGCTGGCCGAACAATATGATGCAAGTATTATGGTTGATGAATGCCATTCAAGCGGGTTTCTTGGCAAAACAGGAAGAGGTACACATGAGTATCGTGGAGTGATGGGTAAGATTGATATCATCACCGGTACATTGGGTAAAGCATTGGGTGGTGCAAGTGGTGGTTTTACCAGCGGAAGTAAAGAAGTGATTGAAATGCTGCGCCAACGTTCAAGACCATATCTCTTCAGCAATACTTTGGCACCAAGTATTGTGGGGGCATCCATTGCAGTGTTTGATCTGTTGAGTGAAACAACAGAGTTGAGAGATCAGCTGGAAACAAACACCAAATACTTCAGAACAAAAATGACAGAAGCAGGATTTGATATAAAGCCCGGTGATCATCCCATTGTGCCCATCATGTTATACGATGCGGTGGTTGCACAAAACTTTGCAGCAAAGTTGTTAGAGCAGGGGATTTATGTGATTGGTTTCTTTTTTCCTGTTGTTGCAAAAGGTCAGGCGAGGATACGGGTACAGCTGAGTGCGGCCCACGACAAGCAACATTTAGATAAAGCCATTGCTGCATTTACAAAAGTGGGGAAGGAGTTAGGTGTGTTGAAATAAGATATTGAATAAGTAAAGGCCACACAATTTGTGTGGCTTTTTTTATGTATGTCAGGCATGTTCAAAAACTTTTAAGAAGGTATTGGCAATCCCACTTTACTTTTGTGCAAAATCTGAATCATGCGTGTTGTTCTTCTTGCTGTCGTTGCTTTTTCGTTCCTGTTTCATTCCTGCTCCATTAATAATTTTGAGATTGATAATGATCTCAAAAAATATTTTGATCAGTATAAAGTAATCGGCACATTTGCCCTGTTCGACAATGCACAGGCTCATTTTACCATTTACGATTCGGCTAATTTCAGAAAGCAATACACACCAGCCTCTACGTTCAAGATTGTTAATTCATTAATTGGTTTAGAAACCGGAAAAATTTTTGATGAAAAGATGATCATCAAATGGGATGTTGTAGTACGGGAGCGTGAAGAACTGAATAAAGATATGACAATGGAAGAGGCGTTTAAGGTATCTTCTGTTCCTTATTACCAGGAAGTGGCCCGCCGCATTGGAAGAGATACCATGCATCGTTGGATAGATACTGTACAATACGGTAATAAAAATATCAGTGGCCCGATAGATTCTTTCTGGCTCAACAATACAATAAAAATTTCGCCCGATGAGCAATTGGGCTTGGTGAAGCGTTTATACTTTGAGCAACTTCCTTTTCAAAAACGTACGCAACAGATTGTACGTAAAGTGATGATGCAGGAAGATAATTCCCTCTACAAATTAGCTTACAAAACAGGTTGGGGTTTTGATGAGAAAGGGGATCATGTTGGCTGGATCGTTGGCTGGATTGAAGAGAACCGTCACCCCTATTTCTTTGTGCTGCTGGTACAATCGCCTGATCGGAATTACGATATGCGTACCAACCGCCTTGCCTTATTGAAAGATATTTTGAAGCATTACGATTTTATGAAAGGGAATAAGTAAAAGCTATTAAACCGCAAAGGCGCTAAGGAATAACAAAGAGTTTAAATTAGATGATCCTGCTTTTTCTTTGCGCCTTTGCGTTTTGGCGGTCATATTCTGGCTTAACTTTTGTTCCACTGTTTCTGTACCTGTAATCTTGTATCTTGTACGTTGAAACGATACCGAATTGTTTTCCTTTGCACATATCGAATATTTATTGTTGCTGGTTTTACTGGTACCTTCTGTTCTGTTGTTTATTTTTTACCGAAGATGGAAAAAGAAAACAAAAAAGAAACTGGGCGATGAACAGTTGGTGAATCTCTTAACAGCCAATCATTCTTCCAAAAAGGTTTCAGCTAAGTTTATTCTGCTTTTAGCGGCCATGGCTTTTATTACATTAGGTGCTGCAAATCTGAGAGCGCCGGGAGCTGCAGAAAATGTAAACCGCAAAGGAAGAGATATCATTATTGCCATGGATGTGAGCAAGAGCATGCTTGCCGATGATGTAAAACCCAGCCGGCTGGAGAAATCAAAACAATTCATCCGTAAATTATTTGATCAGTTGCCGGACGATCGGATAGGATTAATCTGGTTTGCAGGCAAAGCTTATTTGCCTATGCCGTTAACAGCCGATCAGGGAGCAGCAAGTTTGTTTGTACAATCTGCCGGTCCGGATGCAGTACCCACACAAGGCACGGTAATTGGTGAAGCATTGCGTTTATCTGCAGAAAGTTTTCCGCAGCAAAGCAAACGTTACAAAGTGGTGTTGCTCATTACAGATGGTGAAGATCATGATGAGAGCGCAATGAGCATGGCCAAACAATTAAAAGACAGGGGAATTTTATTAATCACGCTGGGGTTGGGTACTGTGGAAGGTTCACCCATTATGGATCCTGAAACAAAAGATTTCAAGAAAGATAAACTCGGTCAAACAGTTGTAACCAAACTCAACGAACCACTGTTGCAGCAAATGGCTGTTACCAACGGAGGGTTGTATGGCAACCTGCAGAATAATACAGATGCAATGATCAAAGAAGTGGCAGGTATCATTAATCAACTGGAGAAAAAAGGAACGGAAGGGGAAGTGAGCAATACCAATTACATCAACTACTTTATGTGGTTTCTGGCATTTGCATTGCTGCTCTTAGTGATTGAAACATTTATTACCGAACGGAAAAAAACATGAAGATTTCATTCACCATATTATTCAGTTTTATTGTTTGCATTGCCTTTGCACAAACGGGCGAAGTGGTAAAAGGCAACAAGCATTATAAAGAGGGTGATTACGATAAAGCCGAAGCGGCTTATCAGAAAGCATTGAGCAAAAAACAAAACCCTATTGCTCAGTACAACCTGGGCAATACGTTGTATAAGAAAGAAAAAACCGCTGATGCGATCAAGTCCTTTGAAGAAACAATCGCCAATACAACAGAAGCTGAACTGAAAGCAAAAGCATTGTACAACAAAGGCGTACTTCTTCATAAAGAGAACAAACTCAACGATGCCATTGATGTTTATAAACAGGCATTGCGTTTAACTCCTGCAGATGAAGAGATCAGAAAAAATCTGCAACTGGCATTAAGAGCTAAAAAACAAAAAGACCCGCAGGAGGAGAAAAAGCAAAAACAAAAAGAAGAAAAGCCAAAAGAAGATAAAAAAACTCCCCCGCCTCAGCCAAAACCTCAGCAGAGTAAACTCACTAAAAAGCAGGTTGAGCAATACCTCAAAGCACTGGAGCAAAAGGAAAAGCAGCTTCAGGAAAAAATGCAGAAAAAAACAGGTGTACCAAGTCAGCCGGAGAAAGACTGGTAAAGAATTTGAAGATTGCTTCATTTGAAAATTTGAAAATGGCAGTAAGTGCTTTTTGCTTAAACCTTGCAGCCCTTTCTTTGTTACATTTGTGTCGAAAATTCACATCGTATGTAAGGGTGTATTTTCAAATTCAATCATTTTTCAAATTTTCAAATTGATGTTTCTATATACTCCTTCCTTAACCGAATACAAACGACTGGCTACAAAAGAAGTAAAGATTGGTGATCTGTTGCTGGGCAACTTCAACCCCATCCGTGTGCAAACGATGACCACCACCGATACCATGGATACCCTTGCAACGGTTGAGCAGAGTATCCGCTGTATTGAAGCAGGTGCAGAGTTGGTACGTATAACCGCTCCATCAAAAAAAGAAGCAGAGAATTTACTTAACATTAAAAACGAATTACGAAAAAGAGGGTATAACACCCCGTTAGTAGCCGATATTCACTTTACACCTAACGCTGCAGAAATTGCTGCAAGGATTGTAGAAAAAGTAAGAGTAAACCCCGGTAACTATGTAGATAAGAAAAAGTTTGAGCAGATTGATTATACCGATGCAGAATATCTGGAAGAGATTGATCGTATCCGTGAACGGTTTACTCCATTGGTGAGCATTTGCAAAGAGTATGGAACAGCCATGCGGATAGGTACCAATCACGGTTCACTCAGTGATCGTATCATGAGTCGTTATGGCGATACGGCCATTGGTATGGTAGAGAGCGCTATGGAATTTTTGCGTATTGCACGTGCCGAAAGTTTTCACAACATTGTGCTGAGTATGAAGAGCAGTAATCCGCAGGTGATGGTGCAGGCGTATCGTTTGCTTATTCAGCAAATGCAGCATGAATTTCATGAAGCATACCCATTGCACTTAGGTGTTACGGAAGCAGGTGATGGTGAAGACGGACGGGTAAAAAGTGCAGCGGGTATTGGTACATTATTAGAAGATGGTATTGGAGATACGGTTCGTGTAAGTTTAACAGAAGACCCCGAATTTGAAATTCCTGTTTGCAGAGATTTAGTGAAGAGATATAGCAGCCCCTCCCAAACCCTCCACGGAAGGGAGGGCTTTGCCAATTCACAAACCACGCTTAACAGAGTTCCTCCTATAATTTATAATGATTTGAAAAGCGGGGCAAGTGCGTTGCAAGTCTCCCCTTCGGGGGGAGATTTAGAGGGGGCTTCCCTTCCTTACTCACCCTTTGAATACAAACGAAGACAAACATTTGCTGTAACTAACATTGGCGGCAAACAGGTGCCTGTTGTAATAGCCGATCTCAGCAAGCTGAATAAAATAGAACCCAACGATTTGGAAAGTGTGGGTTATAAATATGATGCTGCAACAGATAAATGGACCATTGGTGATATGGCGGCTGATTATATTTTCATCAGCAATCAAACATTAAATTTTGAATTGCCCGGTACATTAAAAGTAATTGTGTATCCTGAAACATGGAAAGACTCAGTTGCAACTGCAGCAGGTGAGCAAAAGTATTTCCCGATTTTTATGGACAGCGGTTATGCTGAAGCAGAAACAAAAAGTGATGTGTTGAATTTTGTGATGGTTGATTGCTATAGTGATGAAACACCGGTGAATGATTATCCCTATCTCGATGCATTAGCCAATGACCCATCCGTTGTGTTATGTTTAAGCAGCACCAACAGAAATGCAATGCAGAGTGTGCGGCGCATGTTCATCGAATTAATGAACAGACATATCAACAACCCTGTGGTATTAATTACAGACAGTAACTGGCAAACAGCAGATGAACATTTAATTCATTACTCAACTGAGTGCGGTGCATTGTTACTCGATGGGTTGGGCGATGGTATTTGTTTAGGCATGACAAGTGAAAGTTATCAGCAATTTAACAACGATGAAAATAAATTGGGAGGTCGGCGTTACTCCTCACCCTTTGGGGGAGGTCGGGAGGGGGCCGAACAATTCATCAACAATACCGCCTTTAGTATTTTGCAGGCCACACGTACAAGAATTTCAAAAACAGAATACATCTCCTGCCCCAGTTGCGGAAGAACTTTGTTTGATCTGCAGGAGACAACTGCAAAAATCCGTTCGGTTACAAATCATCTAAAAGGAGTGAAGATTGCCATTATGGGATGTATTGTTAATGGCCCGGGCGAAATGGCTGATGCAGATTTTGGTTATGTAGGCAGTGGTCCCGGAAAAATTACATTATACAAAGGAAAAGAAGTTGTGAAACGTAATGTTGACAGTGATGTTGCTGTAAATGAACTCATTCATTTATTAAAAGAGAGTGATGCCTGGGTGGAGCCCGTATAAAAAAACTTTATTCAGTCAACCTGTTTCAAAACCGGAATACCCAACATGCCGGGCACATCACTTGCATCAATTAACAACACATCACCTGTTTCTGTAAACCGGTATCGTTTTTTTGTAACAGCTCCTTTTACGGTTAATGCACTCATGCCGGTATATTGAAAGATGGTATCCTTCCATTTGTCTGTTTTATGCTTAACCGAAATAATGGTTCCTGTTGATTGAGTGAATGATTGGTTTAATTCATTTCGTTTATTTCCGCAGTTGCACATAAAATGTTTTTTAGTCTTCCTGATAATCAGCAATCGTATTTTCTTTTTTAACAGTAGCCTGTTGCAGCAAACAGGCTGCACCTGATAAAGCCAGCCAGTATAATATTTTTTCCCACCAGCTTGGTCCCAGCCATAAACCAAAGGGTAAAGCAATCCAGATACTTAAACAATAAAAGCAGTCGAGCAGGCTCCCGAAGAAGCCTGCCCCAACGGCTTTTCGTAAAAGGTAAATCAAATCCCATGGTCCGTCTTCATTAACAAACAAATGGGTTAATCTCCAAACAACCAGGCAAGCAATAAAAAATAAAAAGTAATTCATATAGCTGTGTAAGGGGTCGCTTCATTTCACCCCCATTCAGGGTTTATTTGAAATAAGTGTTGAATATAGTGTAGGATTAAAAAATTCTGCACCCTGCTTTCGTCATTGCATTAAAGCTGACAAACTAAAGAAGGTGCAGAATTCATTTCTGCAGAATCAGTACCAGCATAAAGCATCATACTGATGGCTGAATATGTTTATTTATTGTTTACACAGTAAATAATAAATCATGATGAATGTTATACAAAATGCATAAACAATTCAATCATTTTCCGGCTTTACTTTGTGGGGTCAGGTGTTTAAACAGGGTTTGAACAGGCTGTTTAGAAATTGAGAATCGCTATAGCTTCTTAGTACAAAAGTACTCCATCAATTTGCAATGTCAATACCCTGTTCTGGTAATTAGTAAAAAATTAATACGCAGTTAAAATACTGTGATAAACAGTAAATGCCGCTTCATCACTCTTCTTTATCTTTAACCTATATTACTGGTTTATGCAAACAGATTTTTTAGTTATTGGTTCGGGTATAGCAGGTTTAACATATGCAATTAAAGTAGCAGAGGCGTGTCCTGATAAAAAAGTACTGGTCGTTACTAAATCAACTACTGATGAAACCAACACCAAATATGCACAAGGTGGTATTGCAGTTGTACACGATCCGGAGAATGACAGTTTCAGTAAACATATTGAAGACACATTAATTGCAGGAGATGGTTTATGCAACGAAGAGATTGTAAACATTGTTGTAAAAGAAGGTCCGCAGCGGGTAAATGAAATTATTGAGTGGGGTGCACGGTTTGATAAAGAACAGGATGGAGATTATTCATTAGGTAAAGAAGGCGGCCACAGTGAACACCGCATATTGCACCACAAAGATGTTACCGGCGCTGAAATGGAACGGGCATTATTGGAAACCATTCGCAGGAGTAAGAATATTCAACTGGTGAATCATTATTTTATTGTTGATATTATTACGCAGCATCATTTGGGTTTCCTCATCACCAAAGCAACACCCGATGTGCAGTGTTACGGTGTGTATGCACTTAATCTGCAAACCAACCAGATTGAAATTTTACAGTCAACCGTTACTTTACTGGCAACAGGTGGTAACGGTCAGGTATACCGTACAACAACCAATCCATCTATTGCAAGTGGTGATGGTGTAGCAATGGTGTATCGTGCAAAAGGGCGTATAGAAAATATGGAGTTCATTCAATTTCACCCAACAGCATTGTATCAGGCCGGGCAAAAAGGACAGGCGTTTTTAATTACTGAAGCAGTGCGTGGCGATGGTGGCATACTTCGTAACCACAAAGGCGAAGCATTCATGGAACGTTACGATGAACGGAAAGATCTTGCACCCCGTGATATTGTGGCAAGGGCAATTGACAGTGAAATGAAGATTAACGGTACTGAACATGTGTGGCTCGATTGCAGACATATGGATCTGAAAAAATTTATCCATCACTTCCCGAATATTTATGAAAAATGTAAAAGCCTTGGTATTGATGTAGCTCAACACATGATTCCTGTTGCTCCGGCAGCACATTACAGTTGCGGTGGAATTAAAACCGATGAATGGGGCCGAACATCCATTAAACATTTGTATGCAGCAGGAGAGTGTGCAAGTACAGGTTTACATGGTGCAAACCGTTTAGCCAGTAATTCATTACTGGAAGCAATGGTGTTTGCTCACCGCAGTTATATGGATGCAACAGAAAAAATAAAATTAACAGATGCAGCTCAGCCACCGCTTCCTGCATGGAATACAAGAGGCACCAGCCATCCCAAAGAAATGATTTTGATAACACAAAGTCTTAAAGAATTACAACAGGTGATGAGTGATTATGTAGGCATTGTGCGAAATGATATCCGTTTGCAAAGAGCATTACGCAGATTGGATCTGTTGTGGGAAGAAACGGAAGAGTTATACCGCAGCACAATCATATCGCCACAGATCATGGAACTGCGTAATATGATCACGGTTGGTTATCTCATCACAAAAGCAGCAGCATTCCGTAAAGAGAGCAGGGGATTGCATTATAATACTGATTACCCGGGTAAAAGTGAATTACTGCAGAATATTGTTTTGTAACAGTATCTTCAATGCATGTATTATATCGTATACGCTGTTCTCAGGTTCTTATCCATATTACCTCTTTCTGTTCTTTATGTGTTGAGTGATGGTATTTATTTACTGGTTGTTTATGTATTTGGCTACCGTAAAAAAGTAGTGCTGAATAATCTGCAAATTGCTTTCCCCGAAAAAACAGATGCGGAGCGTATCAGGATTATGAAAGACTTTTATCACAACTTCTGTGATACTGTTATTGAAACCATTAAACTTTTATCCTGGTCAGAAAAAGAAATCGTTAAGCATATTCAGGGAAATATAGAAGTCATTAATGCTTTTGCAGGTAAAGAACAAAGTCTGCAGGTAATGAGCGGGCATTTCTTTAATTGGGAAATTGCAAACGTTGGTGTAAGTGCTGTGTGTAAGCTACCGTTTATTGGAGTGTACATGCCTATTTCAAATAAAATACTGAACAGGATCTTTTATCAGATGCGGCAAAAAACAGGGACCATTCTGATTTCAGCAACCGATTTTAAAAACGAAGTAGGCGATTATCTGCAAGAACAGTATGCATTGATTCTGGTGGGCGATCAGAATCCCGGTAATCCTTCCAATTCATACTGGCTCAACTTTTTCAGCAAACCTGCTCCTTTTGTAAAAGGTCCTGAACGGGGAGCAAGGATGAATAATACAGCGGTCCTTTATCTTGATTTTTATAAAGTAAAACGTGGTTACTATCGTTATCAGATAGATGTGATTACAACGACACCTGCTGCATTAAAAGAAGGTGAACTCACCAGATTACTTGTAAAGAAAGTTGAAGACTCTATCCGTCTCCGCCCGGCAAATTATTTATGGAGTCATCGCCGGTGGAAACATCAATGGAAAGAAGAGTACAGAGAACTGTTCATTGGTTAGTAAGAAAAGCTTCCTTATCGTTGCCTGGGTCCCCACATAAATTTTAAGCCTGCACCAAAACCACTGCCTGAATAAAAATTGGTATAATCAGCATCGTAATCTTCTTTACTTCCTGTAAATGCTTTGTACGAACCAAAGAGTCCCACAAAAAGCGGTCGTCCCTGACCGTTACCTCTTAGCTGAAAATTATAACCAACATCACCACCATAGTTAAATACATACGGAAGCTCATCTGTTGCAGCATCAGATAACAGCGCATAACCAATCATCGGTTTCAGATACAGCCCTTTAAATAAAATGAAATACAAACCATAATCAAACGATATTGAATAATTGCCATCGAAATAATGAAATCCTGCCTGGCTCGATCCGGCAATTTTCCGGGTTAAGGTATTGTATCCTTCAAAAGAAATGCCTATTGACCTGCTGGGGATTTCAAAAGTCTTATTCCAACTGTCAACTGAATAATTAAACCGGTTGTAATGGATGTTAATTGCACTGTATTTAATAAAGTTCCTGTTGCCACTCGATTTAGCGGTTTCAAACTCAAAGTCATTGATCCCTTCTACAGACCGCTGTGCGTTTGCAGAAAGACAGGTGCTGAAGATGCTCAGTACAAAAATGATTTTTCTCATACAGTTGTTTTGGGTGATTGATGTTATAAAGATGAATAAGTACCAGCCGCAAACCAATGTATAGCAAACGGTATATCGCAGGGTGAAAACACCCGAAACTATCAGTTATTGAACGCTTGGATAAAAGGTTTGCAAGAATGAGATTTGAGTTCTATATTGAATATATTATCCACACTTAAAACTTACGCATCATGCCTTTAAAGTTGGTTTCAGATCAGGATTTTAAGATGCTTGGTATAGCACCGGGTACAGCAGTTCCAAAAAAGTTTATAGCCGATTTAATTGATGAAAACTTAAAGCGAACTAAAAAGAAACGAAAAGGACAGAGCCCGGGAACACCTGCAGGTGATATGGACCCCCGGTCAGATGCAAAAAGCTGCTGGTTCCCTTACAACGAATTGGAAAAGCTGTTTAATGAAAATGGATTTTCGGCAGAAGAAAAATCAAAATTTGGTCTGCGAATTTATTATGGTATGCATGATAAAGGCCATGAATTTCACAGGTCGGTGAACGGGGTTCCATTACCAAAAGAGTCATATGATGGCCAGCATACAGTGGTTTTAGTTGTAACAAAAAAAATGCAGAGGGAAAAAATGCAGATCAGTTGACTGATAATGTAAGCTCATTGAGTTATGGCGGACAAGGGATGGATATTGGCTCTTTATGTCCTCCGGATTGTAACGACGGTCAAAGTTTGTAACAGCGTATGAAGATTGCATTTATCCTGCTTATACTTTTAGATTTCATAATCGGGGCCAGCATGTACCAACGGATAAAGTTTAAGTTTATCCGTTGGTTTGTTCCATTCCTTGCATTTACGTGCATAGTTGAAACTGCAGGCTACTTTCAATTAGTAACAATAAATGGCAGCAATCACTGGTGGTATAATATTTATACAGCAATTGAATTTATCTTTTTTTCGGTTGTTTTTTATGCTGCTTTAGATAACCGGGTGTTGAAAAAAGTAATTAAAATCACAGCTATAATTTTTGCTCTGTGCTTTTTAATTAATTTCTTTTTTATTCAGGGCTGGAATCACTTTCACACAATCACCTACAGAATTGGTTCTTTAATGGTGATCTGCTGGTGTTTTTTTTATTTCAGAGAGTTGATGAAATCAGAAAAAATTAAAACACCCATTTTTGAGCCTATGTTTTGGATCAGTACCGGACTGCTTTTTTTTTATGCCGGTTTTTTTCTTTACATCAATGCATTTGATTTTATAGCATATACCAAATTAAAAGAGTACATAAGCCTGTTTCGGTTTATTTCTAATTTCCTTAATTTATTACTTTATTCATTTATTTTAGTAGGAATCTATTTTTCATGGCAGACAAAAACCTGATTCTGGGGATTATTTTCGGAAGCCTGTTATTTCTGATGGTTGTTCTTTTTATAATCATTTTTGTTTGGTGGTATCATAAAAGAAGAACCTATTATAATCAGGAAGTGAGCAGTATGAAATCTAAATACGAGCAAACTCTTCTGCAGGCCCAGCTTGAAATTCAGGAACAAACATTGAAAAATATCTCACAGGAAATTCATGACAACGTTGGGCAGGTTTTAACACTGGCTAAACTCAATCTTGCAACAACAACTGTTGCAGAATCTTCAGCAGCAGAAAAAATTAAAACATCACAGCAGCTCATTGGCAAAGCCATCCAGGATCTGCGTGACCTCAGCCGAAGTCTGAATACAGATTATGTGGAAGAACTTGGTTTTGTTCATTCTGTTGAGTATGAACTGGAGATCCTGCAAAAAACCGGAACTATTGAAACGGAATTAGGAATAGAAGGAAAGATCATCAAGCTGGATAAACACAAAGAACTGATTCTGTTCCGTATTGTTCAGGAGAGCATTCATAATATTATTAAGCATGCTGAAGCGAAAAAAATTTCTGCATCAATTCAATTTACAGCTGATACAATTCAGATACAGATAAATGATAACGGTAAGGGGTTTGATCTGGCACCGTTAAATGATACCGGTAACCAAAGCTTTGGGCTGGGACTGCGTAACATGAACAACAGAGCAACATTGATTGGTGCAAAATTTTCTGTAGACAGTATCATTGGAAACGGAACAACAGTTTATCTTCAGTTACCCGTTATTGAAACACATATATGAAACAACAACAGAAAATAAAAGTGGCTTTGGCCGATGATCATGTACTGCTGCGTAAAGGGTTGGCAGGAGTTGTGGATAGTTTTGGCGATTATACTGTTACGTTTGAAGCAGATAACGGACGTCATTTCACAGAACAGATTGTCAAACATGGCGAGCCGGCAATTGTTTTGATGGATATTAATATGCCTGAGATGGATGGATATGCAACTGCACAGTGGATTAAACAACATCATCCGCTCATCAATGTGATAGCACTTTCTATGTACGATAATGAAAATGCCATTATCCGAATGTTTAAAGCGGGAGCCAAAGGATATATTCTAAAAGACAGCGAACCTCCTGAGTTGAAAAAAGCGTTAGACTCTGTTCATCAAAAAGGATATTATTATTCTGAATTGGTTACAGGGCGACTGATACATTCCATTAATAAAATGGATGATACTGATAACGAAGTAAAAACTGTTGCAGATCTCAATGACCGTGAGCTTGATTTTTTGAAATATGCATGTACAGAAATGACCTATAAAGAAATTGCGGAGAAAATGTTTCTGAGCCCCAGAACCATTGATGGTTACAGAGACGCTCTGTTTGAAAAACTGCAATTAAAAACCAGAGTAGGGTTGGTGATGTATGCCATAAAAAACGGAATAGTAACGATATGAACAAAGCCTCCCGAAGGGAGGCTTTGCTTTATTAATTCAGTACACTGGCTTCTTTTACAATATCTATTTTCTGTTCTTTAATTTTTGCCCAGCCGCCTGTAACATTCCGCAAATTGTGAAACCCCTGTCGCTTTAAAAGTGAAGAAGCAATTACACTTCTGTAACCACCGGCACAATGCACATAAAGATTATCACGTTCATCTATATTGGCCAGTAAACCCGGATCGTTCATTTCATTTAAAGGAAGATTCACTGCGTTTTTTACATGCCCGTCTGCAAACTCCGTTTCTTTTCTTACATCCACTACTACAAGATTCGGGTCATGCGGAATATCCATTGCCAGTTCATCTGCTTCCACATCAATAATTAAATCAACGGGTTCACCTGCATTTTTCCATGCATCAAAACCGCCCTGTAAATAACCACCTACCCGTTCAAATCCAACTCTTGCCAAACGAATAATGGTTTCTTCTTCCTTTCCTTCTTCACAAACCAGTAACATAGTTTCATCAAAAGGTAAAATAGCACCTGCCCATTCTGCAAATCTGCCTTCAAGGCCAATACTGACGGAACCCGGAACAAAACCCTGTGTAAATAGCGATGCAGCACGAGTATCTAAAATCAACGTATTGTTTTCGTTTGATTTAGCTTTCAGTTCATGTACACTTAATGGAGTTAATCCTTTTTTGAGAATAGCATCCAGCGGGCCATATCCTTCTTTATTAATTTTTGCGTTGATCGGAAAATATTTTGGCGGCGCCTCAAGTCCATCTGTAACAGCTTTAATAAAAGCCTCTCTCGATGTTTGTTGCAAGGCATAATTGCTTTGCTTTTGTTCACCAATAGTAGTAAAGGTTTCAGGACCCATATTTTTACCACAGGAACTGCCTGGTCCATGTGCAGGGTACACAAGTACATGATCTGCAAGAGGCATAATTTTTTGTTGAAGAGAGTCGTACATCATACCTGCAAGATCACTCATGCTCATATCACCTCCCTGAGCCAGATCAGGTCGGCCAACGTCGCCCACAAATAAAGTATCTCCGGTAAAAATGCAGTAGTCTTTTCCGTTTTCATCTTTTAACAGGTAACAGGAACTTTCAAATGTATGCCCCGGAGTATGCAACACTTCAATTGTAAGCGCACCTACTTTAAATTGTTCATGATCTTTTGCTACATGTACCGGAAAAGCTGTTTGTGTGTTTGGACCGTAAACAATAGGAGCATTCGATTCTTTTGCAAGATCAAGATGCCCGCTTACAAAATCTGCATGAAAATGTGTTTCAAAAATGTATTTGATGGTTGCCTTTCTCTCTTTTGCAAGCCGGAGATATACTTCAATATCACGCAGAGGGTCAATAATGGCACACTCGCCGTTACTTTCAATATAATAAGCCGCCTCACTGAGGCAATTGGTATAAAGCTGTTGTACATGCATGTTCACTTACCTTTTTTGCAAAGATAAGTTACCGGTGTAAAAAAGCCCCTGTTGTTAACAGGGGCTTTGGTTTCAGTTAAGAAGTTCTGCTACAAATTTTTCAATTTCTTCTAATCGCTGATGGTTAACAGTGTACCAGATAAATTTTCCTTCTCTGGTAGTGGTTACAATATTACTCCGACGAAGAATCGCCAGATGTTGAGAAGCAACCGATTGTTCCAGCCTTAGCTTTACATAAATCTCCGTAACCGTCATTTGACCATTTTCATTGATCATTTGTACCATTTGCTGACGAAGCTTATGGTTGATTGACCTTAAAATCAATGCTGCTTTTTTTACAGAATGATAGTCAATCTGAATAGCAATGTTGCTATTCTCCTGTTTGGATAGAATAGTAGCCATTTCAAGGGGTGAGTTTAAAGTTGGTTGTTTGGGTTATATATAACACATAAAATTATTAGTAAGTGTAAATATGTAGTAGTTATAAAGGACATTACTTAATTATTGTGTGTTTTATATGCTTTTCCATAGTCCGGAAGGGAGTAAGCCAGTGATGCAAACCGTTTTTGATCATAGTTTGAAAGGGAGGGAAGCATCATATCAGATGCATTCCATTCTACATCAATAAATTGTGCATATAAATTTATGCAATATTTT
>JALHRP010000057.1 GCA_022841365.1 Chitinophagaceae bacterium
ATATTATTGAATGCAAAGACAACTTCTACTACACATGTGTAACCAATGATCTTGAGCGCAGGTTATGGGAACACAATACGGGTTTCAATAAAAAATGCTTTACGTACATGCGTCGCCCGGTTGAATTAAAATATTACCAACGCTTTGCTGATATCAATCATGCCATTGAATGGGAGAAACAATTAAAAGGTTGGGGAAGGAAAAAGAAACAGGCTTTGTTTACAGAAAACTGGGAGCTAATTCAGCAGTTATCGAAATCATCAGCTATAAAATCATTACACAACAACCCTTCGACACTTCGACTTCGCTCAGTGCAGGCTTAGCTCAGTGTGACAGCAGCATTCATCAGCAAAACATTCATTCAACATTACATCTCAAAGCATCAGAAATAAAAAAGCTGTTGAACATCATTCAACAGCTTTTCATTTATCAATTATCCATTATAAATTACTGAAACTTCTTGGCATCTTCTAAAAACTTAGCTAAACCAATATCCGTTAACGGATGTTTTAATAAACCAAGAATAGAATCCAGCGGACAGGTACAAACATCGGCACCCAATTCAGCCGCTTGAATAATATGCAACGGTGTGCGGATAGATGCTGCGAGGATCTGTGTTTCAAAACCCTGCATTGAATAAATGTTGTTAATCTGTCCAATCAACTCCATACCATCCCAACCGCCATCATCAATACGTCCAATAAAAGGAGATACATAAGTGGCACCTGCTTTTGCAGCAAGGATTGCCTGGCCTGCACTGAACACCAATGTGCAGTTTGTTTTAATGCCATTATCTGTAAACCATTTCAATGCTTTAATACCGTCTTTGATCATGGGTACTTTCACCACAATGTTTGGATGTAAGGCTGCCAACACTTTACCTTCTGCAACAATGCCGTCAAAATCGGTGCTGATTACTTCTGCACTGATGTCGCCATCAACCATATCGCAAATGGTTTTGTAATGCTGCATCACCGCTTCCGATCCTTTGATACCTTCTTTGGCCATCAAAGATGGATTGGTAGTTACACCGTCGAGGATACCTAATTCATTTGCTTCTTTGATTTGCGCAAGATTGGCTGTGTCAATAAAAAATTTCATGGTCTGAAATTAAATTCCCCCTTCTGGGGGTTAGGGGGTAAAAAAAATGGCAGGTTACTTACATCGCACCGCTACAACCGCTTACCCTTGCTGCGTTCCCACCCTGGGGGAGTTCAGCAGGAGCTGGTCGTGCAAGACCTGCCGGCGCAAAGATAGGGGAATGACCTGTAGTTTTTAATTGAAATTATAAACAAACCATAAAAAAATCCCGTTCATCAGAACGGGATTCATTGTATCAGTTTTTAATGCTGTTATCGTTTTGTAACGGTAAATTTCTGACCGGCTTTTACAACCAGTACAGGAAGTTTTACTTTGCCATCATCTGCTACTGTAAAAGCAACATCAGATACATTGTACACTTTACCCGATGCTGTTCCTTTAAAACGGATGCTGTATTTACCGGGTTTCAGAATTTCAAAATAATCAATCACCAATGTGTAATCACCATCAGCCAATGAACTTGCCAGTTTAATGGTTTCGAAATTATCCGAATTATCGCTTGAAGCGATTAACTGGGCTGATGCTAACTGACTTTCCTGAAGAATGTTTCCCTTAAACAGATACAGATCTAAATCTGCAGAAACTGTTGCAGAACTGTTATCAGTAAGCGACCAGTTTAAATACATTTCCAGTTCAGTTGCATCTGTAATTTCATTTGCAGGTACAACAACATCTTTTTTCTTACAGGCTGTTAATACGGTTGTAAACAGTAATGCAATAAAGAGAATCCTTGTTAATTTAATTTGTTTCATGTTTTTTTCGGTTTTGAAAGTTACAGTAAAAGTATTCTATGTAAATGAAAAGGCAAAATATCACGGATAAATAGATTTATTTTATCTGTATCATAATTGTTAACCCTTAGTTCCGGTTATTCATAGCTGGGCGGTTTGCAAGAGAATTTACCTGTGTAATACCAATCAGTTCATCGGTTCTTCCTCCCATGGCACGAAAGTATACAAGCACAGTATAATTATTTTCCGTTTCCCACCAGTTGCCTTCTGTCGCATCGGTACTTAGTTGTTTTGTTTTTTTATCTTTTGCTAAATAAATATAATCGTACAATCCCTGTTTAAGCAGTTGTTTGTTCTCATACATTTTTGTTTCGTTGTTAAAAACCATGCGGTTGGTTTCTGTGAGTTCATAATTGGTTAATTCGCCATAGAGATAAATGTCTTTATCGGCTAACGGTTGCTGGTTGGCAGTAAAATAGCGGAACCATACAGTGGCATAATCGCCCTGCCAGTAAGGATTGTTCTGTTCAATATTTCCCAGTTGATACATACCGTTGGCATCACGGTAATACATATACCGTAAACTGTTTCTTTCTGCTTCGGGTTTTACAAAAACGGTTTGGCCTTTGTCTGTATAATCTGCTTTTTCAATTCGGTCGGTTTGCAAACGGAAACTGGTTAAGTTTACCCAACGCCATTCTTTTTGTGCCGCAAACAATCCTTCATTTTCTGTATTGTACTCGAGTATGTTTTGCCGTATGAACGTAGGCTGGAGGTTTCGCAGGGCATGATCCCACCGGTAGTTTTGCAAAATCACCACTTTAATCTGTTGAAAAATATTAGTGGGTTTGATGTTCTGCACATTTACATTGAACTGCAATTTCTGGTGTGTTTTAAAATAAGTGGGATTAAACGGCTGCACTACAGTGGCGCCTGCATTTACTTTTACATCAAGCACTAAAAAACGTTTGGTGAATGCTATCTGTGAAGTATCTCCGTTGGTAAACACTTTTAATAAGTAGTTGCCGCTCTTAGTGGGTGCTGTATTTTTATCGGGCAGGTTACTCATGTAATGCGTATAACGGGTTAAGGCAATGGATGAGTTGCGATAGGTGTTGATGCGAACGTTTGAAAAGCCCCGCATATAATCGAACTGACTTACCTGTGCCGGCGTCCAGTCGGCATTGCATAACAGAAAAGTGTAGGAGTAATATTTTACATCTGCATCCATATCATCAAAATGCAGTTCCAGCTGATCGCCGCTGTTGAGCCGCATAATGGGGTAGGCCAACTGATCGCCCTGCAGATGCAGTTTTACTGAATGGATATTGCTGCGGTAAATTTTATCAGCTTCCTGTGCATGAGCTGCTGCTAAAATTAAGAACCAGGAAAAAACGATGCATACGATGTTCTTCATTGAATGTTCAGGTTGAAAGTATTTGTGCATAAAAAGTACAGGAAAGATTGTTTTTATAAATAAACAGTTGCTTCACTTGTGCTGTTTAAAAAAATAGGTGAGAAACCGTTAGTTTTACAGCAACTCAAAGATAATTCGTTTGAACGTTGCCTCCTTTATAGCCCGTCGGTTGGTTTTTCAAAAGAACCAATCTTTTTCACGGTTCATCATCCGTTTATCTGCTGCTGCAACAGCCATCAGTGTGGCGGTAATGATCCTTGCATTTGCGTTTGTTGAAGGGTTTCAATTTACAGTCAGCAGTAAGGTCTTCAGTTTTTGGGGTCATTTACGGGTGCAACAGCAACAATCTTCCACATCCGGACTGGCCGAAGAACTGCCCGTTGAAAAAAACGATTCGGTGTACAATATATTGCGTAACCACAAGCAAGTGAAATATGTGGATGCCTTTGCCACCAAGTCGGCCATGCTTAAAACCAAAGAAACCATTGAAGGTGTTTTGCTGAAAGGAGTGGAGAAGAATTTTTCAAAAGAACGTTTGCTGCCATTTTTGGTTGAAGGCAAATGGATTCAATTCGACGACAGTACAAAAAACAACCAGGTACTCATTTCACAATACACATCCAGGCAAACCAATGCCAAAGTGGGCGATAAGATCCTCATTTATTTTATTGAAAACAGCAGCACGGCACCGAGAGTAAGACCTGTTACGGTTTGTGGTATTTATAAAACCGGTATTGAAGAATACGATAAAACATTTGCGATAGTTGATATTAATCTCATCCGCAAATTAAATGCTTGGACTCCCACACAGATTGGTGGATACGAATTAACCTTGCAGGATTACCGAACCGATTATCAAACAAACAAAGAACTGCTTGATCAGATTCCGGTTGAATGGTTCAGCACACCGCTACGTGAAATTTATCCCAACATTTTTGATTGGCTGGAGTTGCAGAACATCAACAAAAAAGTAATTTTGATTGTGATGTGTATTGTAGCCATCATCAATTTAATTTCCTGTTTAATCATATTGGTATTGGAACGTTCGAAGATGATTGGCTTACTCAAAGCAACCGGTGCCACCAATCAACAGGTGCAAACCATTTTCTGGAACCAGGCATTGATCATTGCTATAACAGGAATTATTGCAGGTACATTGCTCGGCTTAGGTATTTGCTGGCTGCAACAGGCAACCGGTTTTATAAAATTAGATGAGGCTGCTTATTATGTTGCAGAAGCACCCATCCGTATTATCTGGTGGCAGGTGGTACTCATCAACATCATCACTTTCGTGATCAGCTTTTTAATTTTATTGATTCCTTCATTGCTGGTAAGAAAGATAAGTCCGGTAAAGGCGTTGATGTTTGAGTAGGAGGGTTCTATCAAATTTATTTGTCGACTACAGAAGAACTATTAATATAGGTTATGATTTTAGAAAATGGTTATCTATCTTTTACTTTTCATCCTGATTATCTTAAAGAAGTTGAGGCTTTCATAAATGTTTATGAATTAGTCAATCATGACTTCATAACTAATGAAGAGATAAAAGGATTAAAAGATAGCAAATTTAGAAAATGTCGATACTGCAATAAATCTTATCCTGATGTCAAATTTGATAATAGAGCTCATACAATGCCCGAGTTCTTAGGAAATAATTTTTCTTTGTCTGATTTTGAGTGTGATACATGTAATAAACTATTTGGCAAGTATGAAAAACAATTGTCTAATTATTTAGGCATTTCAATGTCAGTCAATAGGACTAAGGGGAAAAAGAAAATACCTTCATTCCAATCATATGACAAACAAATCGAAGCAAAAAAAATTAAATTTTATGACGCTACCAATGCCATTCGAGTAGAAAGCTTGGAAAATAAAGTTGGAGTTTTTTTGCCTGATAACTCAAATTTTGGCTTCTCAGCTACTTTTTCAACTCAACCATATGTGCCTATTGAAGTTTATAAAGCTTTTCTAAAAATGGCCTTGGGTTTAATTCCCGAAAATGAGATCACAATTAATAAACTTGGATTTGATTTTTTACTGAAGAAAGAAGTAGCTAAGAAATTTATTGGGTTTTCTTTACTTTCATTGCATACAATTGATTTTAATAAAAATTTTAATGTCAATGGAATTGTCTTGTTTAAAAGAAGAAGTAACATACAAAGTTTAGCTCCTTTATATACAATGATCTTGTTTTATGGACAGCATATGTATCAAATCTTTATTCCTTTTCAGAATGATTATTTGAGTCAAATCTCTGGTAAGACTTTGTCATGCCCTTTGATACCTCCTATATTGCCTGATGATTCAATTGAACAATTAGTTTTAAATTCAAATTCTGAACAACTTGACAGTCATAAAAAAATAACTAGGCAGCAAACACTCTTTATTAGCGGTAAAGACCCAAATGAGAAAGTTGTTGCTATCAATTCTGATGGAACTGTAGATGATAACGCAAAATATGATCCAAACATTATAACTAAAATAGTTATAATTGATGATCCAAACTTTTATATCCCAATTAAGAAAAATAACAAAGAATAAATCCCCATTCAGACAAATTACAACACGCCCTTGGTAGAAGGTAAATAATTACTCAGCGGATCTCTCTTCACCGCCATACGAATGGCTTTGGCAAAGGCTTTAAAGATGGCTTCAATTTTATGATGTTCATTATCGCCGTGGCATTCAATGTTGAGATTGCATTTAGCCGCATCGCTGAACGATTTAAAGAAATGAAAAAACATTTCAGTAGGCATTTCACCAATCTTCTCCCGTTTGAATGATGCATTCCAAACGATCCAGTTTCGTCCGCCGAAATCAATCAGCACTTTCGCTTCTGCTTCATCCATGGGTAATGCAAAACCGTAGCGTTCCATTCCACGCTTATCGGCCAAGGCCAATGCAAATGCTTCACCTAATGCAATACCGGTATCTTCAATGCTATGGTGTTCATCAATATGCAGATCGCCATTGGTTGTAATGTTCAGATCCATTTTACCATGACGTGCAATCTGATCAAGCATATGATCAAAAAAACCAAGACCTGTATGGATGGATGCTTTGCCGCTTCCATCTAAATTCAATTCTACTTTTATTTTTGTTTCATTGGTATTACGTTCATGTACAACTGTTCGCAAACCCAGTTTCAGAAATTCATAGATCTCTTTCCAATGAATTGTTTCCAATGCAATGGTTGATGAGCGGAGCTCTGCAACCTTATCCTGTATTTCAGCTGCGCCTAAATTTGCATCATTGTTGATCCAGATTCCTTTGCAGCCAAGATTTTTTGCCAGTTGAATATCAGTGATGCGGTCGCCGATAACAAATGAATTCGCCAGATCATAGTCGGGATTGTTGATGTATTTAGTAAACATGCCTACGCCGGGTTTTCTTGTAGGCGCCTGTTCGTGCGGAAAGGTTTTATCAATCAGCACGTCAGAAAAATGAACGCCTTCGCCTTCAAAACTTTTGATCACAAAATTGTGTAAAGGCCAGAACGTATCTTCAGGAAAACCAGTTGTGCCTAAACCATCCTGGTTGGTGGGCATTACTAATTCATAATCCAGTTCAGCAGCAATTTTGCGGAGATAAAAAAATACATCCGGATAAAAACTGAGTTTATCAAACGAATCCAGTTGATAAGTGGGAGGGGCTTCGTTAATTAAAGTACCATCACGGTCAATAAATAAAACACGTTTACCTCTGAGTGCTGTTGTGCCTGTTTCTGCTGATTGATCCTTGTTCATTTATCTGCTGTGTTAATTTATTTGATTTTGCTTCTTACCATTTTTACATCGGCTAATGTTACTGCAGTTGCTTTGTTACCAAAACTGTTGCGAACATAAGTGAGCACATCTGCAATTTCCTGATTGCTGAGCTGTGGTTGTGCCGGCATGGGGTTATCAAAATATTCACCATTGATCTCCACTTCTTCATTAAAACCCTGCAGTACAATGCGGATGAGTTTTTCTTTATTGCCCAGCACCTGCATTGTTTTAATCAACGGGGGATTCATGCGTGGCACACCTTCGCCATCTTTCTGATGACAGGCCAGGCATGCTTTCTCATACACTTTCTTTCCACGCTGGATGGATGCTTTTACATCCTGCTGTTGCGTTGTAAACGACAAGGTGATGAAACCAATCAGGACAGAAAGTATAATGCAACATTTCTTCATCATTCAATTATTTACCGGTGTAGGTGATTTTCCAGATAGTACCTCCTTTATCATCTGAGATATACATGGAGCCATCGTTGCCCATCGCTAATCCGCATGGACGATGCTGTGCTTTAGCCGGAGTTAAAAATTCTTCACCGCCTGCAAAATTATCAGCAAAAATTTCATGTGCTCCACTTGGCTTTCCATCTTTCATGGGAACAAATACCACATTGTATCCGCCTTGTTTCAACGGAGCTCTGTTCCAGCTGCCATGAAAAGCAATGAAGGCACCATTTTTATATTTATCTCCAAATGCATTGCCGGTATAAAACAATAATGCATTCGGCGCCCAATGCGCAGGGAACGCATACAAAGGTTTTTCTTTTGTGCCGCATACGCCTTCTGTTTTCCCATCGCCACCATATTCGGGCGCCAATATTTTTTTCTTTTGAACGGGATCATAATAACAATAAGGCCAGCCAAAATCCATTCCCTGCTTTGCCATAAAAAATTCTTCTGCTGGTAACTCTGCACTTTGCTCCACGCTGTATTGTGTGGGATGTAATTGATTCAACTGATCACGGCCATGCTGTGTAACGTACAACTCGTTCATAGATGCATTCCAATCGAGACCAACCACATTACGCAAACCGGTTACATACCTAATACCTTCTGCATAGGTTTGATTGAGTTGATTGGTTTTAAACATCCACACACCACCTGCTGTTTCAAGAATGGGACAAGGCATTTGTCCCGGAGAACCTGCTGTGCGGTCTGTTTCCTGACAGGCATTTGACGGCGCACCAATGTTCACATAAATATTTCCTTTATCATCCAGTGTAATTGATTTGGATGCATGCTGACGTTTATCTACCAATCCTTTTACAATCACTTCCGGGTTATCAGGATTTTCAATTTCGTTTTTTGTGTTGAATTTATAGCGGTACACTTCTGAATTAGAAGAAGCATAGAGGTATCCGTTTTTAATGGCAATACCGGTGCCGCCATATTTTCCAAAAGCAAAAATGTCATCGGCTGTGCCATCTCCGTTGGTATCTCTTAAGCGAAGAATTCCTTTACCGTCTTTAACACGTTCCAGTTTTACATAGATGTCGCCATTGCTGTTTACAGCAATATGCCGGGCCTGTCCGAGTTTGTCTGCAACAATGGTTGCCGTAAAACCCGGAGGCAGCGTTAATCCGCCGGTTGCAGCAGTTTGATTCTTTGTTGAATCATTGGCAGAGATCATAAACAGAACTGCAAAAAGTAAAACGAGGGATGCAAGTATTCTTCTCATGTTGAATTGATTTGAATTTTTAAAGTTATGCTAAACAATAAACTTCTGCAAAGCAGTTAACAGTTCGTCATTTTCTTTGGCTGTACCAACTGTAATACGCAAACAACCTTCGCAGAGAATTACTTTGCTGCGGTCTCTTACTACAATTTCGTTGGAAAGCAGCCAGGTATAAATTGCTTTTGCATCGGCTACTTTCACCAAAAGAAAATTGGCATCTGAAGGATAAATTTTTTCTACAACCGGAATGGCCGTTAATGCTTCTTCCAACCGTTTACGTTCACTCACCAGTTCCTGGATCATTGCATTTACATCTTCTACATTATCCAAAGCTTTTATCACCAGTTCCTGTACAGCTTCGCTGATATTATAAGGTGGTTTGATTTTATTATAAATGCTGATGATCTCTTCACTTGCAAAAGACATTCCCAAACGTAAACCTGCCAGTCCCCATGCTTTGCTGAGTGTTTGCATTACCACCAGATTCGGATATTCACTCAGCAACGAAATACAGGAACGTTGTCTTGCAAAATTGATATAAGCTTCATCTACAACCACAATGCCGTCAAAATTATTCAGTATCATTTCGATGTCTTCTCTGTTGATGCTGTTACCTGTTGGGTTGTTGGGCGAACAGATCCAGATGAGTTTGGTATTGGCATCAACCAATGTTTCCATGTGCACTAAGTCGAGCTGAAAATTTTCGAGCAGGGGTGCCTTGCGTAATTCAACATCGTTGATGTTGGCGCTTACTTCATACATGCCGTATGTTGGCGGACAAATAATCACATTGTCTTTTCCGGGGCTGCAAAATGCACGGTATAACAGATCAATACATTCATCACTTCCATTTCCGATGAAAATCTGTTTCGGTGCAACTCCTTTGATCGCCGATAATTTTTCTTTGATCTTTTGCTGATAAGGATCAGGATAACGATTGTACCATTTTAACAATGGTGAACCAATGCTGTTTTCATTTGCATCGAGATACACTTTTGCTTCGCCGTGAAATTCATCACGGGCAGAGGAGTAGGGTGTAAGCGTTTTAATGTTTGGGCGGAGTAAAGTGTTTAAATTGAATGACATGTTTACCTCATCCTCGTTCTCCCGAAGTTTCGGGAGAGGCCGGACTTTATTTTATAATTGAACAATAGTATTTAAGCATTTCAACAATTGAATAGTAATCAACAGTACAAACTTTAATTAATTATTCTTTCAATCAGGTAAGGGCTGTGTTTTGGATTCTCCCCCTCCGGGGGAGTTAGAGGGGGCCGTATCTTACTCTCACCGCCTCCGCATGTGCCTCCAATCCCTCTGCCATTGCCATCACTTCAACAGCTTTGCCAATATGTTGCAATCCTTCTTCTGTTAATTTCTGGTAAGTGATCTTCTTTACAAAACTATCTACACTTACACCACTGTATGCTTTTGCATAGCCATTGGTTGGTAAAGTATGATTGGTGCCGCTTGCATAATCGCCCACACTTTCGGGAGAATAGTTGCCAAGAAAAACAGAACCAGCATTGATGATTTGTTCAGCAATCTGTTCATCATCTTTACAACTGATGATTAAATGTTCAGCGGCATATTCATTTACAAGATCAATCATTTCATTTACATCTTTCAGTAGAATTGCCTTGCTGTTCTCCAATGCTTTTGCTGCAAATTCTTTGCGTGGAAGGAGTTCTAATTGTTTAGCCGTTTCACTCAACACATCATTGATCATGGTTTCTGAAGTGCTCACCAGCAACACCTGCGAATCTGCACCATGCTCTGCCTGCGACAACAGATCGGCTGCAATAAAAGATGCATTGGCAGTATCATCTGCCATCACACAAACTTCGCTGGGGCCTGCAGGCATATCAATGGCCACGCCTTCTTTTTGTACCAATTGTTTGGCACAGGTTACATACTGATTGCCCGGACCAAATATTTTGTACACCTGTGGAATGGTTTCGGTACCATAGGCCATGGCGGCAATGGCTTGTGCTCCGCCTGTTTTAAATACTTTACTGATGCCGAGTAAATGAGCCGTATATAAAATGGCCGCATGCACTTTGCCATCTTTACCGGGTGGTGTGCAAATAATAATTTCTTTACACCCCGCAATTTTTGCTGGAATGCTGAGCATTAAAATGGTAGAGAACAGCGGTGCTGTTCCGCCCGGAATGTATAAACCCACTTTTTGAATAGCCACTGTTTTGCGCCAGCAAAAAATGCCGGGCATGGTTTCAATTTTCTCAACCGGGAAGAGCTGTTGCTGATGAAAGGTTTCAATATTCTTTTTTGCAAGGGCAATGGCTTCTTTCAATTCAGTACTTACAGCATCAACTGCTGCCATCATTTCTTCTTTACTAACAAGCAACTCATCAACAGATACTTTATCATAAATGGTTGAAAACCGTTTCAACGCCTCATCACCACTTGCTTTCACCTGGTGTAAAATATTGGTGACACTTGCTTCCAGTGATCCTGCATCTAATGCCGGGCGTTTGAGCAACCTGCTCCACTCATTCTTCTTTGGATGTTTGATGATTTGCATTTTTCTATTCTTAATCTTATTTATGCTGATAACGTTTGTTTAAGTTGGCCATGTGCATTGGCAAGTCCCCCATTGGGGGATTTAGGGGGCCGCTTTTACATCACCATCTTCTCAATTGGTACAACCAGTATTCCCTCAGCACCGGCAGCTTTCAGTTGCTCAATTTTTTCCCAGAACTCATCTTCGTTCAGTACACTGTGTACACTGCTCCATCCACTTTCGGCCAATGGAAGAACAGTTGGACTTTTCATGCCGGGCAATAAAGCAATAATTTCTTTCAAGCGGTCATTGGGCGCATTCATGAGAATATATTTATTACGCTTTGCCTTTTTAACAGCCTTGATTCTGAACAGCAGCTTATCTAACAACAACTCCTGCTCTTTGTTGAGTTTGTTATTTTTTATAAGCACCGATTGTGATTGCAGAATTGTTTCCACTTCTTTTAATCCATTCATAAAGAGAGTAGAGCCGCTGCTCACCAGATCAACTACTACATCGGCCAAACCAATACCGGGTGCAATTTCCACACTGCCGCTGATCTCATGTACTTCACCCTGAATATTGTTGGTATTTAAAAACTGCTGTACAAGAAACGGATAGCTGGTTGCAATGCGTTTGCCGTCCAGACTTTGAACACCGCTGTACACATCTGCTTTTGGTATGGCAATGCTGAGCCGGCATTTACCAAAGCCCAGCTTTTCAACAATAGTGGCCTGTTTGTTTTTTTCGAACAATACATTTTCACCAACAATGCCAATATCGGCTACACCATCTTCTACATATTGAGGTATATCATCGTCACGGAGAAAGAATACTTCCATGGGAAATGTATCCGATTCAGTTTTTAAACGGTCTTTTACATTACGAAGTTCAATGCCACATTCATTTAAGAGCTTTACTGAATCATCGTATAAACGTCCGCTTTTTTGAATGGCGATTCGGAGTTTGGCCGTGGTTGCATTGCCACCACTGATTTCACTTAAAGGCGTATATTTTTTTTCCTGCATCATATCAATTTTAATCCTGAACAGGTATGCCATACCTGTCAATATTTTTTTTCATTCTGATCTCTTCAAGAGGTATGGCATACCTCATTGAAAATAAAAAAGGCTCACTTTCGTAAGCCTTTCCATTATTGTTATAACACAATACATCAACCGGCTCACCTGTTAAGGAAAGTATGGTGGTGATGAATATGTGTGCTTGTGATCATGCCGCAAAAATAGGGTCAGATAATGAAATAACCATAAAAAAAATTACGATCTGTTTTTAGTCTCAACTGAACGTATGATTTTGTTGATATACGGTTGTTTTCGTTGAGGCGCAAACGGACACTATTTGTTGAACGGTGTTATAAAACAACCGCCCTTCTTTACATTCGTTGCATTGTTCCTTTCCAAAACAAAAAAATCAACAAGCATGAGAACAGTTGTATCATTTTTGATCTTCTTTATCTGTGCCAATGTAATGGCACAGGATGCAGTGAATTACCAGCTGCCTCCCCAAACAATCATGGATCTGGCAATGGCTAAACCAACACCTGCTGTAAGTATAGACAGTAAGGGAGAGTGGATGTTACTGATAGAGCAAAACAGTTATCCAACAGTGGATGAGTTGGGGCAGCCCGAAGTAAGGGTTGCAGGATTGCGGATTAACCCGGCATGTTTTTCATTGAGCCGGCAGAATTACATCAACAATTTTATGCTCCGCAATATTGCAACCGGCAAAGAATATAAAATAACGGGCTTGCCTGCCAATATGCTCGCCAATTCAGTTGCATGGAGCAACAATGAAAAGAAAATTGCTTTCACCAATACCACTGCATCACAGGTTGATCTGTATGTGATAGATGTGGCTACTCAAAAAGCAAGCAGAGTAAATAAATCAGCTTTGAATGTTGTGTTAGGTGGTGCTTTTAATTGGCTTGATGATAACACACTTCTTTATAAGACTGCAACAAAATCTCCTGCAGCAATGCCCAAGCGGCCGGTTACACCAAAAGGACCTACTGTACAGGAAAGTTATGGCAGCGCAGCGCCACGTCCTACATTTCAGGACATGATTAAATCCCCTTATGATGAGCAGTTGTTTGAGTTTTTTGCAACATCGCAACTGGTGAAAAATGTAAACGGAGTTGAAACAAAAATCAATCAGCCTGCTATTTATACATCCGTGAATGCATCACCCGATAAAAAATATTTGCTTGTACGTACCATCGTAAAGCCGTTTTCTTACATCGTTCCTGCAAATGGATTTAATTCAGTTATAACCATTCATGATGCAAATGGTAAGTTGATTAAAGAGCTGGCAAAAATCCCCTCTTCAGAAACAGCACCAGCAGGAAATGATAATGTACAGGATGCACCACGTGCAGTTAGCTGGAGAGATGATGAAGCTGCAACTGTCGTTTGGTGCAAACCACTGGATGATGGATTAATGAAAAACACAGCCGAGTTTCGTGATGCGGTTTATGCTTTGCAGGCGCCGTTTGCAGGTGCACCCAAAGAGTTGTTTAAAACAAAAATGCGTTATTTCGGAACAGCATGGGGTAACAGCAGTTTTGCTCTGGTACAGGAAGGTTTGCGTGGTAAAGCTATGACGAGGATGAGCCAGGTAAATCCTTCAACAGGTGAAACTGTTGTGTTGATGGAAAGAAGCCAGAACGATGCATATAATAATCCCGGCAATCCTGTAACTGAAAAAAATAGTTTCGGTCGTGATGTAGTGATACCTCATGACGGTAAACTGCTGATGAATAATACCACCGGTGCATCACCAAAAGGGGATCTTCCGTTTCTTTCTTATTTTGATCTGGCAACAAAGAAGAACGACATCATTTGGCGTTGCAGTGAGGACAGTTACGAAATGATTATGGAAGTTCTTGACAGAAACAACCTGATTGTATTAACGAGAAAAGAAACCCAGACAGAAGTTCCGAACTACTATATCAAACCGCTCAAAGGCATGCAGCCCGACAGGCAGGTGACTGATTTTAAAAATCCCTATCCGCAACTGGAAGGGATCATCAAACAAAAAATATCGTTTAAACGTGCCGATGGGGTTGATCTTACCGGCGAGTTATATTTGCCAAAAGGGTATGATGTAAAAAAAGACGGGCCTTTGCCTGTGCTGATGTGGGCTTACCCCCGTGAGTTTACCAATGCACGTGATGCTGCACAGGTAAGAGGATCGAAAAATGCGTTTACACGTATCAGTTGGGGATCACCTATATTTTGGGTAACACAGGGCTATGCTGTTCTTAATAATGCAGAGATGCCCATTGTAAGTACATCACCCGATAAAAAACCAAACGATGATTTTATTGAGCAACTGAAATTAAATGCCCGTGCTGCAATTGATAAATTAGCAGAGATGGGAGTGGGCGACAGCACCAGAGTAGGAGTAGGCGGACATAGCTATGGTGCTTTTATGACAGCTCATTTGCTTTCACATACCAATTGGTTTAAAGCAGGTATTGCACGCAGCGGTGCATACAACCGTACATTAACTCCTTTCAGTTTTCAAAACGAAGACCGTACTTACTGGCAGGCTCCTCAATTGTATTTTGATATGAGTCCGTTCAGCTATGCACATAAATTAAAAACACCCATCCTGTTAGTGCATGGAGATACTGATGATAATACAGGAACATATCCCATTCAAAGTGAGCGGATGTTTGCTGCATTAAAAGGGAATGGTGGTAATGTGCGTTATGTAAGTTTACCCTACGAAGCACATGGTTATCGTGGTAAAGAAAACATTCTGCATTTGTTGTGGGAAGAGCACATGTGGCTGGAGAAATATGTAAAGGGGAAGAAATAATTATTTTTTACAGATCATAAAAAGAAACGACGCTCAAACAGAGCGTCGTTTCTTTTTATTCATCCATCTTTTTGGTTTATAAGCAAGTGATTCAAAGTGTGTTGCGGCTGGTTAAAAAATACTGGCACAGTAATTGAAAAATGCTGAGTATTCGTTCACCTAAATCATTACATTATGAAATTTACAGTAAAAGTGTTTGCTATGGCCATTGTTGCAGGAGCGTTGCTGGCCGGTTGCAAAAAATCAAATGATGATGCAACTGCTCAGCCATACAAAGCAGATTGTAACGGATCCAATCAGGCGCCGCCAAATTCATCATCTGCAACGGCAACGTTTAATGGCACTTACAATTCAAGCACAAAAACATTTTCAGGAACACTGTCATACAGCGGTATAACACCAACAGGCTGGTACATTCAAAGAGGTACAGCAACAACCAATGGATCCATTGTGGTTTCTCTTGGTGCAGTTGTAAGCTCACCTTTTACATTTAGTGTAACATTAGATGCTGCTGCAGAAGCAGAGCTGAAATCAGGTGCTTACTATATCAATGTGCAATCAGCTGCATATCCTTCAGGAGAAATTCGTGGCAAACTGGTTGCACGATAAGAAACAACTGACAGACTGTTATTAAAAGGTTGTATAGAAAACTGTTTTGCAGAAAACTTATATAAGGGATGCAAAGATCAATACCTGTCTTCATCTCTTGTATGTATCTGCAGTATGTACACAGATTTTCTGTACAATCTTTTTTTATGTAAGCCACTGCAATTTCTGCTGATGCACATCATTCTCCTGTTTGCTTTTTACTGACGATGATTTGTTTTTTTCTTGCCTTCCATCATTTTTTGAACTGTTCTGCCCGTCTACTTTTATCTCAGCATTTTATTTATTCAATCACCCGTGCAAACAGAAACAGTGATCCGTTCCGCTTACGGCCTGTTTCTGCAGCTCATTACAAACATGTGTTATGGCAGCATTAACAGCAAAAAAGTATGTCTACTCTTTTGGAGGAGGTAAAGCAGATGGAAATGAATCCATGAAAAATTTATTGGGAGGCAAAGGCGCCAATCTTGCTGAAATGGCGGGCCATCCTTCGCTCCGGTTGCCTGTTCCTCCGGGCTTTACAGTTACAACTGAAGTCTGCACTTATTATTATCTCCATCAAAAAAACTATCCAAAGCTTCTGAAAAAGCAGCTGGAAGAAGCATTGGAAAAAATGGAAACATTAACGGGTAAGAAATTCGGCGACAGTTCTAATCCGTTACTTGTATCTGTTCGTTCGGGTGCAAGAAGAAGTATGCCGGGTATGATGGAAACCGTTTTGAATGTGGGACTGAATGATGAAACCATTAAAGGAATGATTGCACAAAGTGGTGATGAACGCTTTGCATATGATGCGTACCGCCGGTTAATTATGATGTATGCAGATGTGGTTCTTGAAAAAGGAGGAGCAATTGAACCCAAAGGAGGAAAAGGCATTCGTAAATTATTAGATGAACAACTTGAACAGATAAAAAACTCAAAAGGATATTTGAGTGATACAGATCTTACTGTTGAAGAATTAAAAACCCTGGTAAAACAATATAAAAAAACGGTAAAGAAAATTTTGGGTGTTGATTTTCCCGATGACCCCATGCAACAGTTATGGGGCGGTATTGGTGCAGTTTTTTCCAGCTGGAACGGTAAGCGTGCAATTGAATACAGAAGAATTGAAAAAATTCCGGATGAGTGGGGAACAGCTGTAAATGTGCAGGCCATGGTATTTGGAAATATGGGAACAGACAGTTGCACTGGTGTTGCTTTTACACGCAATCCGGGCAATGGTGAAAATAAATTTTATGGCGAATACCTGGTGAATGCACAAGGAGAAGATGTGGTGGCAGGTATCCGCACACCTGCACCAGTGAACGAATATTCAATGAACGAACAGAGTAAACAGTTTACCTCTCTTGAAAAATTAATGCCGGCACAGTATAAAGAATTGAACAGTTATCAGCAGCGACTTGAAAAACATTACAAAGACATGCAGGATATTGAATTTACCATTGAACGGGGAAAACTGTACATGTTACAGTGCCGTGTTGGTAAACGCAATGGTGTAGCTGCTGTGCGGATGGCTACTGAAATGTACAAGCAAAAATTAATTGATGCAAAAACAGCATTGATGCGTGTTGCACCAAATCAATTGGTTGAGTTGTTATTGCCTATGATTGACCCCAAAGCAGAATTGTTACAACCGGTTATTGCAAGAGGCTTACCTGCAGGACCGGGAGGTGCAAAGGGGCGTGTAGTATTTACATCAGAACATGCTGTTGAATGGGCACGCAGGGGAGAAAAAGTAATTCTCGTACGTGAAGAAACATCGCCCGAAGATGTAGATGGTATGCATAAAGCACAGGCCATCTTAACAACAAAAGGAGGTATGACTTCGCATGCAGCACTTGTAGCAAGAGGCTGGGGCAAATGCTGTATTGTAGGTTGTGGTGATATTGAAATTCATCCGGAGGAAAAACTGTTTCATGCAAATGGTGGTTTTGTGATAAAAGAAGGTGATTGGATCAGTTTAAACGGAACAAAGGGATTGGTGTTTGAAGGAAGTTTACCTCTGGTTGATATTGACATTCAAAAAAACAGTTCGTATAAAGATTTGATGAAGTTGGTAGATGAAGTAAAACAAATTGCTGTAAGAGCAAATGCTGAAACTCCCGAAGATGCAAAGAATGCACTGAAGTTTGGAGCAGAAGGTATCGGATTGTTTCGTACCGAGCATATGTTTTACGGGGAGGGTAGTGAAGATCCTTTATTTCAACTTCGTAAAATGATTGTGAGTAAAACTGAAAAGGAACGGAGAGAAGCGCTGAATGATTTGTTTAAGTATGTAAAGAAAGATATCAAAGCAACATTATCAGTAATGGAAGGCTATCCTGTTACAATCCGTTTGCTTGATCCGCCTTTACATGAGTTTGTACCACACGATAAAGAGAAGCTTCAACAGCTTGGTAAAGAACTGGGCATTAGTATGAGTGTGTTGAGAAGAAGAGTGTTGTCGTTGCATGAAAACAATCCCATGCTGGGTCACAGAGGTGTACGTCTCGGCATCAGTTATCCTGAGATTACTGAAATGCAGGTACGGGCCATCTTTGAAGCAGCAGCAGAATTAATGAAGCAGGGTAAAAAAACATTACCTGAAATTATGGTGCCTGTTACCTGTACAGTCAATGAATTAATTCATCAACGAAAAATTGTTGACGTTGTTTATAAAGAGGTATGCAAAAAAATGAAGCTGAAAAAAATACCTTATCTCTATGGTACCATGATAGAAATTCCCAGGGCTGCTTTAAAAGCAGCACAGATGGCAGAGGCAGCAGACTTCTTCAGCTTTGGTACCAATGATCTTACACAAATGAGTTTTGGATTCAGCAGGGATGATATTGGAGGCTTCTTACCAAAATATCTCGATGAAAAATTATTGCCCGATGATCCTTTTCAAACCATTGATCAGGAAGGAATTGGTGAATTGATTCAGTTTGGAACAGAACGTGGACGTAAAACAAAACCCAATTTAAAAGTGGGTATTTGTGGTGAACATGGCGGCGATCCCGAAAGTGTAAAATTCTGTCATAAAATAGGAATGAACTATGTAAGCTGTTCTGCATTTCGTGTACCCATTGCAAGGTTGGCTGCAGCACAGGCCGCTATTGAAAGTCCGGTTAAAAAAAGATAATAAACAAAAATGCCACGATGTGTTATCGTGGCATTTTTTTATTCAGGCCATCCGCTTTTATCCAGGTTTGGAATAATGCGGAGTGCATTTTTATAATACACTTTTTTTAACACCTCATCAGGTAAACCCATTCCGTACATGGCCCAATAAGCATGATATTTTTTGTGGTACGGAAAATATTCATCTTCCGTTTCCAGTACACGAAAGTAAGTTGCATATTCAGCAGGCACCCAGCTGTCTTTACCAAACAGAATACGATCCTGGTATTTCATAAAAAAAGCTTTGGCCATTTTTGGTTGCCGGCCCAGTTCTGCAATCACCGCACCAAACTCAACCACAACATTGGGCATGGCATCAAGAATAGAACTCAGCTTGTTGAGATCATTCGGATACCAACCAAAATGAGCTGCAATAAAAGTTGTGTTGCTGTGTTTTTTAAAGAGGCGATGCTGTTCATCTATAAGTGTTTGCCAGGATGCAGGATTCTCATCACTACGTTTCCGGTTGGGGTTGATGATTAATTCCAGCCAGCGTTCATTGGTATTATCCAACGGATCCCAGAATGGTTTTGGATCGGCTGTATGAATCAGCACAGGTATTTTTAATTCGCCCGCTTTTTTCCATACTGCATCCAGTCTTTCATCATCAACAGGAACACGAACTCCATTGATGTCTTTTACAGAAAAGCCGAGGCTCTTGTAAATTTTTAATCCATTGGCACCATTCTTTACATCCTCTTCCAGTTGTTTTGCAGCCTTATCACCCCAACCCGGTTCACCCACACCTTTAAAATCAACATTGGCAAATACAATAAAACGTCCGGGTTTATTTTCTCTGATGTTTTTTGCAGCTGTACTGATCTGGTTACCGCTGCCGCCACTCAGGTTCACCATCACACGCATATTCAGCTTATCCATTTCAATGGTCAATGTATTTAAATCCATTGTTGGCATGTTGAACTGATGATTGTGTACATCAATAAACGGGAACTTTGCTTTTTGTACCGGGTGTTTAGGTACTACAAGTGTGGATGGCGGATTATAACTTTCAAAATCAATCTTCTGTTGTGCATGCAGGCTAACAGAGGAAAAGAAGAATACGATCAAAGTGAGTTTGCGCATAATTAAAAACTTGAAGTATAAAGAACGCTTTATTTCTTCAAATGCAGTAACCGTTAATAACAGTTAACAACCCGTAGTAAAGCAGGAGGATGATTATTGTGCCTTTTCAACAATATCGAATGCATCAATAGCCAAATGGCTTTCGTCGTACACACATGTACCGTCTTTAATGATTAAAACCTGTGGCGATTGATGAGCAACATCAAACCGATCAGCAATATGATTGGATAAAGAACGGTGTGAGAGTAAATCGAGATAATGAAACTGAATATCACCCGGCAGTACATTTTTCTCCAGTCGGCTTTTTGCTACAGAACTGATACTGCAGCGTGTACTGTGCTTAAAGATAACCTGCGGACTTGTTTTTGATAAATGTACCAACTGTTCCAGTTCTTCCTGCGAACTGAGTGAAATCCAACTCATGTAATTTTTTTCTTAATAACAGCTTACGCTCTGAAAGGTTTGCTTTTTACAGTAGTAGGACAGCCCATGCCATTACGGCTGCCTGCACATGAACTGAAAATGAATGTTGCAATAACTGCAAGAACGAGGGTAATCATGATTTTTTTCATACTAAAACGGATTTTTGAGTGCCGTAAAAATAGTCAGGTTTTTTGAATAATTGTGTATTTCTCAGTTAAGAACGCAAAACATAACTGTTTACGTATAAGGCGAAGCACTTGTTTTTAGTTATTTTTGCCCCATGAGCCAACAGCTACCGATCGGATTTGAGTCAAATAACCAACCAAGCAGCCATTCCATGAGTTTAGAGTTAAAGCGCCCACTTGCAGTGATAGATCTTGAAACAACCGGAATTAATATTGCCAGCGACCGTATTGTGGAGATTGCTATTGTAAAAATAATGCCTGATGGAAGCAGGACTGTAAAACGTAAACTGATCAATCCTGAAATGCCCATTCCTCCTGGAGCTACAGAGGTGCATGGCATCAGCAACGACATGGTGAAAGATGCACCAACCTTTAAACAGGCAGCAAACGAAATTAAAATGTTTCTTGCCAATGCCGATCTGGCCGGTTATAATTCAAACAGGTTTGATATTCCGTTGCTGGTGGAAGAGTTTCTCCGCTCAGGACTGGATATTGAATTAAACGACCGTCAGTTACTGGATGTACAACGGGTGTTTCATATGATGGAGCAGCGCACACTTTCTGCAGCGTATAAGTTTTATTGTGATAAAATACTGGAAGGTGCACATAGTGCCGAGGTAGATGCAACAGCCACATTAGAGATACTGGAGGCGCAGGTAAAACGTTATCCGCAAATGGGCGCATCGGTTGAAGCAATTGTGAAATTCACAGGCGAAGATCAGATTGTGGATTTCGCAAGGCGTTTTGTGATGGAAAATGGAGTAGAAGTCTTTAATTTCGGAAAACATAAAGGCAAACCTGTAACACTGGTACTTAAACAGGAACCACAATATTATGACTGGATGATGAAAGGAGATTTTCCTTTACACACCAAACAAAAACTTACCGAGATACTGAACCGTACCTTGTTAAAAAAGAACTAAACACATTGGACATCAGTTTTTGTAGCATCGTCTTTTTAAAAATTAACTAACTTGCACACTCAAGCTTCTTCGATTGGAAAAATTAGTGATTATACCAACTTACAACGAGAAAGATAATATTGAACTTATTATCCAGACAGTATTTAAGCTGCACAGCGATTTTCATGTATTGGTGATTGATGATGGATCGCCTGATGGAACTGCACAGCTTGTAAAAAACCTGCAATCTGTTTACACCGGAAAATTATTTATTGAAGAACGTAAAGGAAAACTGGGATTAGGTACAGCTTATATTCACGGGTTTAAATGGGCCATTGAAAAAGGCTATGCATTTATTTGTGAAATGGATGCCGATTTCAGTCATAACCCTGCAGATCTGGAACGGTTAGTTCATGCATGTAAATATGATGGCGCCGATGTTGCAGTTGGCAGCCGGTATGTAAAAGAAGGTGCTGTGGCCAACTGGCCCCGTAACCGCATTCTCTTATCAAAAGGAGCTTCTTTGTACACCAGGCTCATCACATGGATGCCTGTGATGGATCCTACAGCAGGTTTCGTTTGTTACAAACGGGAAGTGTTAGAAGCGATCAATCTGGATGGAATCAGTTTCATCGGTTATGCGTTTCAGATAGAAATGAAATTTGCTGCATGGAAATTAAAATTCAAAATTGTGGAAGTGCCCATCACATTTGTTGATCGCAAATTTGGCGTAAGTAAAATGAACAAGGGCATTGTGAAAGAAGGGATTCTGGGTGTATTAAAACTTCGCTGGCAGAGTATCTTTAAAAACTATCATGTACGGATGAAAAATCCTGCAGACAGCATCACTAAATTTTCACAGGAAGAAATGGTGGCACAAAGCAACTCCTGAACTGTTTCATGAATCCCACCACAAAAGCTTTTTTACAATTACATACTGCTGTTTTTCTGGCCGGCTTTACCGGTGTGCTGGGCCGTTTAATTGATTTAAACGAAGGCTGGCTGGTATGGTACAGGATGTTACTATCTGCTGCACTGTTGTTTTTGTTTTTTGTATTCACAAAAACATCTTTACGTATTGAACGGAAATATTTCATTCAATGTGTAATGATTGGTGCTGTAATAGCTTTGCACTGGGTGTTCTTTTACGGCAGTATCAAATATGCCAATGTATCTGTTGCACTCGTTTGCTTTGCTGCTACAGGATCTTTCACCGCTTTACTGGAACCGCTGTTAATGAAACGGAGAATTGATGCTGTTGAAATACTGTTGGGTTTATTTGTGTTACTCGGCATTTATCTCATGTTTCATTTTGATACACATTTTAAAACGGGTATTCTGTTAGGTATTGCTGCTGCATTTCTTTCGGCCTTGTTTCCCATTTTCAATAAAAGACTTATTCGCCATGTACCCGTTGGTAACTTAACATTCTATGAGCTTGGTGGCGGATGGCTGATGCTGAGTTTGCTGCTGCCGCTTTATTTGCAATTTTCACCTGCAGAAAAAAATATCCCTTCTTTATCCGACTGGTTCTGGTTGCTGATCCTTGCATTGTTTTGCACGGTGATTGCGTTTCAGCTTTCAGTGAATGCACTAAAAAAAATATCTGCATTTACTGCTAATCTTACTTACAATCTGGAACCTGTTTATGGGATTGCTCTTGCTTTTTTATTGTACCGTGAAGAAAAGGAATTAGGGATTGGTTTTTACTGGGGTATAGCTATTATTATACTGAGTGTATTCATTCAAACCATCAGAGTAAAGAACATG
>JALHRP010000058.1 GCA_022841365.1 Chitinophagaceae bacterium
TCTTCAGCGCTTTGTCTATGTTTTCGCAGTCTTTTGAATCAATGATCAACATAATATGATACCTCCTTTAAGGTTTTTTAGAGGCGCAAAGATAGGGGTTAAAAACTAACTTTCTGCAGTTGTAGAAAGTTTTTTTTGTTCAATAAGAAAAGGAAAACAACCCGGCCTGTTTGAAGCAGGAATATAAACAACAGCTCTTGCCGTACCTTCGTTCAACGGGCTGTTTAACGTTTAAAAGCAGCCGTAAAATAGTATGTTCACTGGAATCATTGAAACAACAGGCATCATTGACGAAATAACAGAGACCGGCAGCAATAAAACTTTTTGGATCAACTCCCCTGTTTCAAAGGAGCTAAAAGCAGATCAAAGCGTTTCTCATAACGGGGTTTGCCTTACGGTTGAAGAATTAAATGGAAATAAACACCGGGTTACAGCTATCAGAGAAACCCTTGAAAAATCGAATCTGAATTACTGGGAAAAAGGTGACCTTGTGAATCTGGAACGATGTCTTGTTTATAATGGAAGACTTGACGGCCATCTTGTACAGGGCCATGTTGACAGTACAGGTATTTGCACGCAAGTTGTTACATTGAACGGAAGCTGGGTTTATCAACTTCAATTCCCTGAGGAATTTGGCGGGCTGATTGTTGAAAAAGGATCTATTTCTTTAAACGGCATAAGTCTTACTGTTTTTGAAGTAACCAACAACTCCTTTAAAGTTGCCATTATTCCCTACACGTATGAACATACGAACATGCAGCATACAAAAGAAGGGTCAGTTGTAAATCTGGAGTATGATATTATTGGCAAATATGTGCAGCGTACTCAACAGTTGAAAAAGACTTAGGAAATAATGTACTGTTAATTCCGTTAATATTGTATCTGTAACAGTCGCTTGCCAGCCTGTAATTGCCGGCATACTTAAAACCAAAACTACATTTAAACAAATGCCGAGAATATCCATTCTTATACCGGTGTTAAATGAAGCAGAAAACATCCTTCCGTTATTTTTTGAAATAAAAAAATTTGTGCCGGATGATTTTGAAATCATTTTCATAGATGACGGAAGTAATGATGCTACGTTTGCGGAAATTCAACAACTTTCAGAGAGGGATGAACGTGTTAAATGTATTTCGTTTTCACGGAATTTTGGTCACCAGAATGCATTGATGGCAGGGATGGATTATGCAACGGGTGAATTTATTATTACAATGGATGGCGACCTGCAACACCCGCCCTCCTGCATTCCTGCAATACTTCAACACCTTGAAAACGGTTATGATCTTGTTTCAACTCAACGGAGAAAAACCGAAGATTTAAATTTCATTAAAAAAATATCAACGAAGCTCTTTTACCGTCTCATCAATTTTCTTTCTGATATCCCGATAGAAGAAAACGTTTCAGACTTCAGAGGTTTTTCCCGAAAAGTGCTGTATACCATTCATAAGTTTGAAGAAAGAGATCTTTTTTTACGAGGAATTTTCAGCTGGATTGGTTTTAAAAAAATAACCATTCCTTTTGATGCCCCATCACGACTGCACGGAAACAGCAAATACAGTTTTATGCACATGGTAAGGCTTGGGCTGAGAGGTACCACTTCTTTCAGTTTTAAACCGCTGCGGATTTCTTTACTTATCGGTACTTTTGTTTCTTTTATATCGTTTCTATTACTGGCACTTGTGCTCATTAATTATTTTCAGGGGAAAACAGTTCCGGGCTGGGCTTCTATCATGACAGTGGTAACGTTTATGGGTGGAATTCAGCTTCTGGTTATTGGTTTGATGGGTGAATACATTGCCAGCCTTTTCAGAGAAAGTAAAAAGAGACCGTTGTATATCATCAACGAAAAAATTAATGTAGATTAAAAGGCATCCCAATCTCCGGTTTGGCAAAACCAGTTGTATTTCTGTCCATCAGCACTCATCTTTTTCAGATACCCCATCATGCGTTGTTTTTTGGGCATCAGCATTGAAGGAACTTTAAAAAATCCGTGGATTAGCTTGCCTGCAGCTTTGTTGTCTGTTGTAAATATTCCTGCCAATGAACATTTTTCTGCATTTGCCACTTCCTGTATAAATGCAAACAACTCCTTCTCTGCACTCTTATCAGCAACATGCAGCTCCATAATAAGTAACAGCTTTATTCCTTTTACAAATACAGCACGAACAACAACATTTCCCGTAACCGTCTCACCTGCAGCAGCAGAAAAAGTATAATAATTTGCATGCGGATGCTGCTTATACCTCCAGTTCATATAGGCAGCATCTTTGTACAACATCATGTTACTGTTTGCTGCAATTGAACCTGCATAAATATCCTGTGCTTCATTATAGTTAACAGATGGCTGTAATAAATTGAACTTTGCTGTAGGATGTTTAAAAAGTAATTTGATATAAAAAGGCAGATCAGCCAACGGCTGAAAGCCAAGCCTAATTGTTCCTTTCATACTGCTATGATTGGGAAACACATAAATCATCTCTTCAGGAAGTAACGTGTCAATTAAGGCCTGCATGCAGGCATGAAACAAACCTCTTTGCCTTGATTGTGGTAATACAGCGGCTTCTGTAAAATGCCAGCTCTTAAACATTCTTCCTTTGCTGATTAAGTTTACCGGATACATAGCAACAGATGCAAGTATTTGTCCATTCTCTGTTGCCAATGCAATTCTTGCTTTTCCTGCAGGGGTATTATACTTCCATTGAAAAAAAGCCGGCGTTATAAAATCATAACTGATTTTATTTTTATGAAGCAGTTTTTCAAATGCAGCCTGCTGCAGTTGGCAGTACTGCTGCATGTCAAGCTCATCAGGACCCGTGATATGAATACGAACTTCCTGATTCATGTTGAAATTGTTTTAATGCTTCCCATTCTGTTTTTCTTTTTTCATCTATAAAAAAAAGTTTACCCCCTTTAAACGACGCCCATTGCTCCATTTCTGCTGCTGTTGATTGACCGGGGTGAACAATCACTTCCAAAGAAAGTACGTTGCGCTTTTTAGCAGCAGCAATAGCTTTTCTCAGTACAGCAGTTGAAATATGATTTGAATACAGCACGCCAAATGTTTCCTGAGACAATGCAGCAAACTGTATTTTCTTTTTTCTGATCTTCCATTTACAAAATGTCAACAGAATCAATTTAATCATATTCACATAGAATAGAGGTTTAAACAGATCCCGCCGGGAGGCAAGAAAGAAAGCTTCGTTCACAAACCGCACATTAGGAATTTGATATTTTTTTGCCAGTTCAACCGCAATTTCAAAAACTGCCGGAAGCATATGAATGTGGTTGTGGCCATTAATTGCTGTGATTTTACGTCCACCTGAATTTTGCTGAATAAAACTCAATTGTGCATCCCACTCCTCTTTTACCTGCTGTAAAAATTGCTTCCTTTTTTCGCCACCTCTTATCAATAAAAACAACGCCTTTGAAAACTGAACGTTTAAATGGCCATTGGCATCGGCTATAATGGAACTGTGTGTATTTGTTCTAAAAGATAACCCATCTGTAAGATTTAAATGGGCAGATAAAGTACAAGCGATCTGTTGATGGTTCTCCAATGCATGACCGATCATTTTACTGCATGCTTTATTTGCAATAATACCAAAGCCATGGATCATATTCTGCTGCCATGCATCTGCAATCATATGAGTAGCCGACTCTCCTATCCCCGCATCATCGGCATGCAACAGAATATCCATGCTTTTTTTTATAAAAATAACAACTTCATTGCAGCTCTCTGCTAAAATCAAATATCTGCTTCAAGCTTTCTTTCAATATTGAGAGGTAATTGTATATTTGGTTGCATACAAATTAAAAACCGTTTGTGAAAAAGGCAATCCCGTTTCTATACATTACGCTGGTCTTTTTGATTGCTTTTTTACCAATCCTGAGCTTTGTCTTTGCATTAAAAAACGATTTTTTTCTTGGATACTTTCCACCCAAATTTTTACTGAGTGAAACAATCAGCAGCGGACAGTTGCCTTTATGGAATCCATACATTTCGTTTGGGCTTCCTTTTTATGCAGATATGAATGGAGCCTACTGGAACCCTATTACCTGGCTCATTGCAGGGACAACAGGATATAATGCATTTACCATTACCATAGAACTATTGCTCTATATCCTCATTGGCGGTGCAGGCATGTTTAAACTATCCGGATTCCTTACTCAAAACAAATACATACAACTATCTGCAGCCTTTGCTTATATGTGTAATGGATTTGTTATTGGCCACCTCCAGCATCTTAACTGGATCAGCGCTGCTGCATTTATCCCCTGCTGTATTTGGGGCCTTTTGAAAATAAATGAATCAGCATCATTAAGAAATATCAGTATCACTTCCTTATTTTTTTACTTTCTCCTTTCCTCTTCCCACCCGGGCATGATCATCAGCAGTATCTATTTTTTTGGAGCATTTATTTTATTTCTTGTTTACAACCGTTACCACAATTCTGAAAAAAAAATTATCAGGGCTGCAAAGCCATTTCTGCTTTTATTGGGCTTGACAATAGTTCTCTCAGCAGGATTAATGGCGGGATACACGGACATACTACCTTATTTTGCCAGAAGCGGAAAAGTTGATTTATCGTTGTCTCTTTCACAGAATACAAGTATTGAAAGCTGGGTAAGTTTCCTGCTTCCTTTCAGCACAGTAAAAAATCAGGCTTTTTTTGAAAACGATATTGCTTTACGAAATAATTATATCGGCATCCTTTATTTTCTATTTTTAGTCTTAACATTCATTACTGCTAAAACAAAAATGCAATGGTTTTTTTTACTTACCGGCATATTCTTTCTGCTACTTTCACTGGGAGGAGGCTTTAAACTTTTTGCCCACAATTATTTGCCGTTGATTGGTTATGTAAGAGTAAACGGCGAATTCAGAATTTTTGCATTGATCAGTTTTTTAATTACAGCAGTGAGCTGTTTTCATTTCTATGCAGCTAATCCCGCAGAACTAAAAAGAAAAATCAAACCTTTATTATTACTCACAGGTTTGTTTTTCCTCATTGCTCTCATTTACAGCATTGTTAAAATAACACAAGGAGAAACCTTCTTCTCAGCTGCTATAGCAGTTAATGCAGGTGGCTGGAGAGATCAGCTTAAAAAAATCATTGATGGACTAAGTTTTTATGATGCAGTTCTTTTTCAATGCTTCATTCAACTATTGCTGTTGGGAGCACTTTGGATAGCGATTAAAAAGTTTCAATTAAAAGCCGTGACCATCATTACAGCAGTTGATCTGATAGCCGCCACCTTGCTTTGTTTGCCGTTTACCGGAGTTGGTAAAGTATCTGTTGCAAAAATCCATTCCATCCATCAACAATCTCCAGATGGTATTCCTGTTCCTTCGCTTGAACCAATGAAAGCACATACCATGATTTCAAACAAAGACAGTGCGTTAGTTGGAGACTGGAGTTTCTATAATAAACAAATAGGAAAAGCAACTTCTGTTTTATATCCAGTTAAGATATCAGACAATTTACTGTTTTATGAACGGGTAAAAAAAGACAGTTCGTTATCGGTTGCAGAGCTTCCCTTTCTTTTTCTTACGAAATCTGTCGCCGGGCCTGTGTTTACAAACCAACAAAACATCAATGCAGAAAACTTAAAAAAGTTTACCACAAATGGCATGCAACTAAACTTTGTGGCAGAAGAAAATGGCTACCTCGTCATTCTCCAGAATTATTATCCGCACTGGTTTTACATCGAAAACGGAAACACAAACAAAGTTCAAAAAGCAGGGATAGCATTTATGGCGATCCCGGTCCAAAAAGGAGAAAACGATATCAAAGTATTTTTTCAACCAACTCTTATCATAACATTATTCTGGTTAAGTGCATTCCTATTCATTTTGCTCTGTGTGTTTTTATGTCTGCCAAAGTATAACCGTAAAGTTGTTGTATAATTTGACTATTTTGTGTGTACAATGCAGCAAAACCAATTCATTCACAGATGACAATCCACACTGCGAAAAAATTTAAAAGTGGTATTACTTATACAGTTGTCGCATTGTTATACTGTCTGTTTCTTTCACTCGTATATCAACGTACAGGCATCGTTACCATTAACGAAGCAGACAAATATATTTCAGCAGCAAAAAGATTGTTAGAGGGAGATATGATTGAAGTACTCCAAAGTTTTTTCTTTTACAGCAGTTATATTTTTTTTACAGCAGCAGGCATTTTTGCAGGAGGCATAAAAACAGTAGTTATTGCTCAGGCATTGCTCAGTTTTATATCGGCCATTTGTATAAAGAAAACAATTAACCTCTTAACCGGTAGCAGCAGGCTCGCTTTTGCAGGCATGCTTTTTTTTCTTTTCAGTTATCCTCTGCAGTACTGGACCCTGACTCTTTTCAGTGACAGTTATTTTGTTTCATTGATTGGCATTATCCTTTACTATACACTCAAAAACAAATCATCAAAAGAATTTGCATTTTGGGTTTTCCTGAATATTCTTTTGGTAACAGCCCGACCACCAGGAGTCTTTTTTGTAATGATGTTTGGCTTGTATTTTTTACATAACAGCAGAATCATAGCCACGAAAAAGTTGATCATAACGGGAATCGTTGCATTCGCTGTCATATTTCTGAGCTTATTCTATTTGCCTGTAGAAACCAAAGGCTATATAAAACCAATTGCTGCGGGCGCTATTATTGTTGACAAAGCTGATTATGATGTACCTGCGTTTGACGCTTCAGATAAAAGCACACTTGCTTCTGCTTATTATTATCTTACCTCTAAATATGGTATCAGCTATATTGCAAAGCTGTATTCAAAAAAAATGGTTTCCTTTTTTACGCTTACAAGGCCATACTATTCAAACTTGAATAATGGCGTTTTGATCCTGCACTATTCTTTTTATCTTTTGTCTATACCCGGACTTATTCTGCTGTTTAAAAAGAACAAACCGGTTTTCTTGTTGTTTATTCTTTCTGTTTTCTTTGCTGCAAATCTTGTTGCACTCACTTACAATGAATGGCATTACAGGTTTACGCTTTCAATTTTTCCAATTCTAATCATACTTTCAGCTGCCGGCATCAATTATTTATCCGGGCGAATATTAAAGAAGCATTCTAGATTAACTGCTTAATCATTGAGTAAGCAGTTTCAGAATACATTCTTTCATACTATTTATACCAAATAGCAGCAATGTTTATTTAAGCACCATGGAATCTTTCAATAAAGGCAGCTTCTGCCCGGTTAGTTCAGAAAATATTATTCGAAACTGATTTACATTACTCATTCCGTTATACCAGCGAATTGAATCCCCTGCCGGCAAATAGACTGCAGCCAATGAATTAAACTTCGAGAGCTCATCATTTTTATGTAACTGATCTCTGAATCCATGATCACTTACAAGTAAAATAACAGCATTGCCATCTGTTTGCTTTTTAAGTTGGGTTATAAAGGAAGTTACTTTATTATTGGCATAAACAAGATACTGGAGATAAGCATCTTTTTTCTGTTGAAATGTACCACCTGTTCTTGTAAGAAAATCCATATTCAACTTTCCGCTGCTGTCAACAGCATAGGGTGCATGAGGCATCATTAAATGCATGTAACAGAATGCAGGAGTATTTTTTTTCTGTTGGGCTTCAGCAAGCACTTCATCCAATATCTGATTATTCAGCAACACCTGTTTTTTAAATAACCGTTCCAGTTGTTGAGGGTTGCCTAAACGCCTGGCAATAAAGTAAGGGAGCGACTCTACAACTCTGTCAAATACTGAAGGATGTAACAGCAACCAATAATCAACAGGTAAAAACCGATTGGTATATTTTGACGGATAGCCATTAATCGGAAATGGAGAATAGTTGTACAGTTTGTATTGAAGCTCGCTGAATGTAGAAAATGTTTTATTGTAATAAATGTCCCGGATGCTTTCCCGGTAACTTTCATCTGCATAGGTTAGTCTTCCTGCCGGAAGCTTTACGTATTCTCCGTTAAGTATTGAAGCCATTGATAAAACAGTGTAATGGTAATTACTGCCTGCATTTTTTACAACCCTGAACCCCAATGTATCTAATGAATATAAAAAACGGTTGTTTGGATAATTAAAATACTTATCCAATGTCTCACTCCCTGCATATTCATCCAGCACAATCAAATAAACCGATGGATAAATCCCTGTATGCCTTTTTGCCGGAGCAGCAGTTAAAAAAGAATCTGTTTTTTGTTGCGGGCTGACTGCTTTAACGATTAAGGACAAACTCTCGAATATAACCAGTACAATCAGTAAAGCTCTGCAAAACGCCTTTAGCTTTTGCATTGGTTTGCTCCAAAAAAATACAACAGCCAGAGTGATACTTAACAAAACCAGCAGCAATGTCCATTCGCTGAGGTGTATCCCATTTTTATGCAGGGTTACAGCAACAGTCTGTATCAAATCAAAAAACAGAAAAAAGAAAAAAGAAAAAAAAGTAAAAATGGCTGCTTTTATTTTTCTTTTGAACAATATAAGGGTTGTTAACCAATAGATAAATGCTGCAAGCTGCAGAGCCACGAAGGTTTTTAAAACAACAGGCGCAGGCAACACTTCAAAAAAACTATTCCAACCATGCAAAACAAAAAATAAAATGAGCATTGAGAAATAAAAAACGCCTCTCTCCTTCTTAATCTGTTTTTGTTCTGCTATCATATCATGAGACTGATTCATCATGTAAAAAAAACCCGGCAAAGATTTACTGAATCATTTGCCGGGTGCAACTTAATTGAAAAAAAGGATTATCGCATCAGGTACATTTTACCGTAACCCTTATTAAAGAACTGATCGGTATTATCACCTTCGGCTTTGTATTTTTCAAGTCCTTTACCATTATGATTGGTTATAACCCTGTAGAGATAGATACCGTTGGCCAGTTTGTTTCCATACTGATCGGTTCCATCCCATTTAAAGTCGGTAATATTCCGGCCAATACGAAGTGTGCCTAGCTCTGCTTTTGTAATTTCTCTTACCACTTTACCCGTGATAGTTAATATCTGTATACGGATATTCTGAGGCACTTCTGAACCGGTAATCGTAAATACAAATGACGTAGATGTTGTAAACGGATTAGGATAATTCAGCAGGTTAGAAATCATCGGCTTATTAATTACCTGGAACGAAACTTTGTATTCCAGATCACCTGCTTTATTCCCACTTCTGTCGGTACCCGATACCGTCAACTCATATTCACCATCATCCTTCAGGAATGGAAACAGATCAATGGTAGCGGCATTATCTCCGTTATTAGAAAGATTGGCAGGGGTAAACCTTACCGTATCTGAACCCGGTTTGTAATCTACAATTTGTCCGTTTGCACCCGGGTACTTGATTTGAATTTTCATTCCGGCAGTGTCTGTTAATGCAAGGAAACGGCTGTCGTCTTTCAGTTTAACAAGGATATGAGGTTTTGACGAAACAATATCTCTGTTGAGAATATGCGTACCATCAAATGTTACATCAAGCCATGGTTTATAATTATCCGGCTTTACAAAGAACCCTTTGTAAACAAAGTTATTAAACAGGAATTGCTCCGTTTGATCATTATCAGGATTTACCATGAGGTAAATGGTATTTGATCCGGCCAGATCTTTTGTATCGATTGTATAAGAAACAACAATTGAATCGCCTGCTACCAACGGTTTTTTTCTTGGCAGTATAATTTGCTTTGGAACATTATTACGATCTGTAATAACCATCTTCAGCAATAAACTATCAAATGCAGTTTCACTTACATTTCTGAATGCGATGGCAAAATCAAGCGGCTCACCCAGGTCGAGTGTATCTTTGAATCTAAACGTAAGATTGGGTGCAATTGCACCTTCAGGGGCATAGGTTCCGGAAAGCTTCCAGGATGTTAACTGATGCGGAGTAATATTGATCTTATCAGTATTATGCATCCGCAGCTTTAAGTACGGGAAGTTTGCTGCACTTACAAAGTTTAACGTAGTATCTCTTGCATTGGTTACAGTTGCCAGCAGCATTTCTGTACCTGACAATGTTCTTCCGATAATATCAATTTTTGTTTCGTCCGGAACAGCAGGTTCAACCTGTCTGCCTGTCCAGATCATATCTTTCCATTCTTTTGAAGGACCAAACCAGGGAGATTCAATAAAGCCATCTGAATAAGTACTTGGCACTTCAAACACCTGCACTAACTGTAATGCGGGTTCGCCAACAGATTGTATTGGTGTAAAGGAAGGATCATTTTTTCTGAAAGTATATACAACAGGTTTGCTGTTTTTAAATGAATCAATTAAAGTAACACCAAAGCCCTGCAATTTATGCCAAAGCGATTGACCGGGACCAAAAGTTGATTCATCAGCTTTCAGCATGGCCGCATCAAAGTACGGAAGGTTAACAGATCCATAATTGGTCATTACAACGTAACTGCCATTTGGTACACTGTCGAGGAAATCCATTGCACGTTTCCTGTTAGTTTGATCGTAGTAATTATATTCAAAAAACTTACGGGTTGGAGCACCGCAAACATTTCGGCTCAGGAAACGGCCTACACCCGGAGTTACATTAAAGTTCTCCCATGGTTTTAATGTTTTTCCATCAAATACATAAAACTGAACCGAACCTCCATTACATCCATAACGTTCGATGTTTTCAAAATCAATGGCCACATCGAGACTGCTTTCATTATGGAATGGGTTTATACCGGTACGTATCTGAATACGTTTAAACGACGAATCGAAAATTAATGTTCTTGCATTTGTATCGTACAGAATTCTTGTATAATTACTTTGCCTATGCTGGAAGAAGTGAGATTGATTAAATCCTGTTTCAGTTCCGGGTATGTACACAAAGCTGAAGTTATTCCAAAGAATTGGTGAAGTTGGTTGCGGACGCATACCTACTCTCCAGTAATACACAACTGAATCTCTAAAATTAATCCCTGCAGGTTTAAACTGGATTGATCCGCCTGTTGAAGTTGTAGAGTCAATTTTCTTTAGTGTGGAATTAAACAACTGCGTACTGTCTATCTCAAAATAATATTTACGGGCCGTTCCCAAAGGATTGGCTGTAGAAGCATAATAGGTAATATTCTGCTTATTGATGATTGAATAATTGTAAGGATACACAGGGCGTATTTCATCTTCAAAAATGAAAAACTCTTTTGTAACAACATTATTTGTTTCACAAATTTCATTCAGCTTATTCTGCGGATCAATTTCAACTTTTATTTTATTAGAACCTTTATCTGTGTAAGGGTTAATAGGCAACTCCAGTTCAATGGAATCGGCATAAGAAACGTGGCGGATATTTTTATCAAATACAATGGTCTTAGTACCATTAGGACTTTCTCTGGTAATAACCACTTTCAACGAATCACCGATTGCTCTGCCGAGATTCACTAACCTAATCTTTGCTTTAAACTTATCTTCTGCAATGGAAATAAACTCGGGTTCAATTTTTACCATTGACTCCTCAATGGCATAGTCAGGCTTTTCAGAACTGTAAAACTTAATTGCAGGATCTCCATGTAACGTAATTTCTTCCAGATGCATCCTTACATAAAAATCATTGTATGTATTTTTCCGTACCAATGTGTCATTTACATTCGCCATAATGCGGCCGATGGACTTGCCATAACTGGCATGCGCCATCTGATCATAAAACTCCTCTGTATATAAGTCGAGGTAATTAACAATACCAAGGTGTGTACTTGCAATGAAGGCAACCGAACCTCGCTGAGGTGTTAACACCCACTTTTCTGTAATGATCATACTTCCGGTAAGACGCAACGCATCAGACAAAAACATGTTACCTGCCTGGCATCCGTTTACCAACAGAATCGGAAACTTATTAATAGCCGGATAGTTGTTGGGGTTATCCAGATTATACTCAAGTGTTGTTGGGGATGAGTGACCAAAATAAGTAAGCAATGAAAACCCTTCCTGAAACAATCTGGTGATATTTGCGTTAGCAATGGTTTGTATTGCTGCAACGCCGGTTTTTTGTAATGAATAAACTTTGGCACCAAATAATGAATCTTTCAACACATTTTCATATTGACTTAGATAGAACCGGATTTGCTCTCCCAGAAAATCATTGGCACCTGATACATGAATCACATTCTTTTTCCAGATTTCATCTTCTACTTTACAGGAGTTTGAATTATAGTATGATTCATAAATTTTTATTTTATCCAGATAGCCTTTAATTTCATTCCCGTTCACAACGTTTAAACGGCCAATAGGTATTCTGGGAATGATATTGCCGTCTTCAGAAGACATGGCCATATCAGAAGCAGGGAAACCAAGCGTTGGAACAAGATTTAATAATTCAATGTTAGGATTCGATTCCAATGAGCGGTGATTGGTATACACAACTCCTTTTCCTATGATCAGACAGTTTTCGGGTTTTACTGCAAAATTGTTGTAAGCATAGCGTAAAAAGTTTTTAATAGCGTATGCATTGTTCTTAATTCCAAATCCAAACTGATCAAGCAGATCTTCAGCATTAAATATTTTTACATTAAAACCGCCACCTGTTACACTGCTTCTGTACTGCTTGTATTGCTCAACCTGATTTACTCCATTGGCATCAGTATATAAGCGGGGGTTTGAAACAATCAGATAATTTCCCTGATTTGCAGGCAGGCCATAATTGGTAAAAGTTCTGCTTTTAAATGATCCTACGCTGCGGATATTAGAAGCATCCTGACTGATTAAAATTAATTTTCTGTCTACAGCAGATGGTGGGAGAACAACACGAACCTGAGAAGAAGAAATAATGGCGGAAGTAATGCGCAGTCCGTTTGTTACATCGTATAACACAGGTGCGGCAGAACCCATGTTTACATTATCAATCACCAGGTTATTTCCTGTTGCGCTTGCCGGCAATTCAAATTCAAAATTTGCCTGTCCACCAAAATTAAACTGACGTGGATAGGTGAGTTCATACATACCGATTACGATCCGGTCATTTGCATCAACCGGACAAATATTTCTGAATTCAATAGCGGCAGTATTGGAGTTGATTACTGATAAGGGAATATTGTTTGCAGACTCATCAATCATGGCATTGAAGTACGACATCACCGAATCAATATAAACGGTTGTGCCATTAATTTGTACCTGCACAGTACGTTTATTCAACGTACGCCCGGCAGCAGAAAACTTTAACCGGGCATTAGGGCCGGAAGGAGCTACAAATAAATTTGTTTGAGTAGAAGTGATTGGGTTGGCAGGTCTGAACTCACCGCTGGTAAAACCTTCCCCTTCATCAAACGAAGATGAATACACAGTACTTCCTACCACAGCACCAAAACCGGGATTAATAATATTGCGGAAATAATTGGCAGCCTTGTGCATGAAATAACTTTCAGCAGGCAAGGGAGAACTGAGATCATTAGCTGTTGTAACCAAACGACGGTTTGCACTCGCTGTAGGATTCACTGTTAAAAAGAATGCAGCTGTATCTGTAAACAAACTCCATCGGTCGTTGATTTGATACTGTGGTTGCAGATACATTCTTCTCTCCCATTTTCCATCATTCGATTCGCCCCAGAATTCAATATAACCATCTGCAGGAAGTACACCGTTAGCTGCAGAAGTATAAATAGGTACCTGTTTACCATGGCGCCACAATTGAAAATGAGCAGCATCGCTGCCATCAATACCCATGGCAGCTAGCTGGGCCTGCGATATACGGTATACACCCGTTGATCCTATGCTGAATTTGTAATAGGTTTTACTGAAATCAATCCACTCATTCATGTAAGTCTGGGCTTGCATGGAGGTGAATGCACTCATCAAAATGACAGCTGAGAGTAGGAGTCGTTTCATTTTGCTTTCTGATTATTTTTATTTGGATTATTTTTTGTTTTCAAAAGGTCGAGACGAAGGGAAATGATATGGGTATATAACGGATTTGACTGGTTCGCCAGATTTGTAAAGGCATAATCTACAAAAAAAGAATTGCCGAGTTTAAACCCTGCGCCGGCTCCGGGCTGGTAAATCCATACTTTCTTTTGGTTGAGTGTATCTCCATCGGCCAGAGCACGCTGAAAGTTGTAAACACCTCCCCTCAGAAAAAAAACATCTTTGATATTTAATTCTGCACCAATTCTTGGATCACCACTTAATACACTTGAGCTGATAAGGTTGTTACGTTGGCCATCAAAAGTGAGTTCAAGATTGGCTTCTGCTTTTAATTTAATTCCTTTTGTTAATCTGAAATCATACGCACCGCCAACAACCAGTCTTGGAGCTGTTAACTCGGTTGAGCGGATGGGAATATCATTATTGGTGAGATACAGCACTTCTTTTTCACGCTCTGTAAATGTAAACGACCAGGTGTTGAATGTGGTGGTAATATCTCTTGCTGCTGCACCAAACGACCAGTTCTTTCCTTTCATTTGAAAGCCGAGATCAATTCCAAATCCCCATGCTTTTGCAAAACTTCCTACACTGCGGTGAATCACTTTGGCGTTCATGCCCACACTCATGCTTTTATCTTTTGTTTCCTTTATCCGTTGCGCTATTGAAAGAAGAAAGGCATAGTCGGCTGATGAAAAAGAACGGATATTGTTATAGTTGATGCTGCCATCCGGTTCAACCAGAAAAAGTGTATTGGGAATATCATCTACTGCAAAACGCAATACAGAAATTCCAATGGTGCGTTTATTATTTGCTACAGGAATTGCCAGACTTCCAAAATCATACTTACCGATACCGGCAAAATATTCTGCATGCATCAACGAAAGTGAAGGGTCTTTTTTTACTCCGGTTAAACCGGCAGGATTCCAGTAACCGGCTGTTGCATCATTTACAGATGCAACCTGTGCTCCGCCCATTGCAAGACCACGGGCACCGGCGCCAATGTTTAAAAATTCGTTGGAATACTTTCTGAACTGTGCGCTTACAGACAGACTGAGTAAAAAGGACACGGACAATAGTAAGGTGGATCGGGTGATCATCCAGTTGGTTTTCAGATAAACAATTAGTTTTATAGAGGCTCCCATCTTATTGAAAGCTGCTTAGAGCTTAACAAAAGTAAACATTATCCTGCCCAAAGCAAAGTTCTGTTGAAGAAAGGAGCAACGTGTACAAACGTTGATTTTCAGTGATTATTGCTTCTTTTTTCGAAAGATGGCCGCTACTGCCCTACTTTTGCCCAAAATTGCAGTTACAACCATGAATTTGATCGAAGAACTCAGTTGGAGAGGTATGATTCAGGACATCATGCCGGGAACAGCAGAACAATTGGCTAAAGAATCAACTGCCGGTTATGTTGGGTTCGACCCTACTGCCGACAGCCTGCATATTGGCCATCTGGTTCCTGTGCTCCTGCTCCGCCATCTTCAAAATTACGGCCACAGACCTATTGCACTTGTCGGCGGGGCGACAGGAATGATTGGCGACCCCAGCGGCAAAAGCGAAGAACGGAACTTACTCGATGAAGCTACACTTTCACACAATGTTGAGGCACTGAAAAAACAATTGAGTCAGTATATCAGCTTTATTCCCGGCAAACCAAACAGTGCCGAAATGGTGAATAATTACGACTGGATGAAAGAGTTTTCGTTCATTGGTTTTTTGCGGGATATTGGCAAGCACATCACCGTGAATTACATGATGAGCAAAGACAGTGTAAAAAAACGTATTGAAGGCGATACAGGAATCAGCTATACCGAATTTGCATATCAACTGTTACAGGGCTACGATTTTTTGTGGCTGTACCAGAACAAACAATGTAAACTGCAAATGGGTGGCAGTGATCAGTGGGGAAACATTGTAACCGGTACCGAACTCATCAGAAGAAAAGCAGGCGGTGAGGCATTTGCATTTACCTGTCCGCTGATCACCAAAGCAGATGGCGGCAAATTTGGTAAAACAGAAAGTGGTACGGTTTGGTTAAGTGCAAACAGAACAAGTCCCTATCAGTTTTATCAGTTCTGGTTAAACGCAGGTGATGCAGATGCAGAGAAGTGGATTAAAATATTCACCTTCCTTTCTAAAGAAGAAATTGAAGGGTTGATTGAAGCGCATCAGAAATATCCATCAAAACGAGTGATACAAAAAAAGCTGGCAGAAGAAGTCACCAAATTTGTACACGGAGCAGAGGAATTGAAAGCAGCTATTGAAACAACTGAAAAATTATTTGCCAATCAAACAGCTCCGGTAGAAAGTTTGAGCATAGATGATCTGGAAGCAATGGAAGGCGTAGTGAAATTTGATTTTTCTGCAGATAAATTGAAAGAAGGAATTGATATTGTTTCTTTTCTTGCAGAAACAACCATCTTCCCCAGTAAGGGTGAAGCCAGAAAAACAGTACAGGGCGGTGGTGTAAGCATTAACCGTAAGAAAATTGATGCTATTGATTTTACTGTGTCAGATACACTTTTGCTGCATCACAAATATCTGCTGGTACAAAAAGGCAAAAAGAATTATTATCTGGTAAGAGCAGTTTAATACTGTTGCATTACTTTCCATATTACATCGGCAACCAACTGGTTGCCTTTGTTATTTAAATGAACCCTGTCTGTGGTTAAACTTCCACGATCGCTGTTAGCTTTATTGTTAACAAGATTATAATCCAGAAATGCCTTTCTGAGATCAGCCAGAGGAAGTTTATTTTTTACTGCAAGTGAACGGATGATGTTGCTGTAAGCATTTAAGTCTCCATCCTGCGGATTACTGAAATCTGTTTTTTCACCAATCACAGCAGGCGTGCATAAGATGATCTTAATACTCTTTTCTTTCAGCCGGTCAATGATTGCCTGATAAAATTTTTCAAACTTATCTGCATCGGTTCCTGTACCGAACGAGTTTTTATGCCACACATCATTTACTCCAACATAAACAACAACCATATCCGGAAGCTTAGCCAGCACATCCGCATCTATCCGCAAAAACAAATCATACACTTTATTACCGCCAATACCTGCACCTGTTAATTCGTAAGCAACATTTGTTTGCAGTTTGCTCATGCTGTCTATCCGCATAATATAACCGCCGGGCTTAACACCTGCTTCTGTAATGGAGTCGCCAAAGAATACAACCTTCATTTTACGTGGTTGCGCAAACGCCATGAGAGATAACATACATAAACAGACAGCTATTTTTTTCATAAACAGAATTTGAGCAATCATTCATGCTACTATTCAACATCAACCTGTTTTTTAATGAGAGCACCTTCTGCAGCTTCTACCAGAAACTTTCGCTCTTTCACGATGTAACCATTTCCTTTCTCACAAAAATGAACTTTCAGATTTTCAATACCAATGGGATTGCCATCGGGTATATCGGCAATATTGGAATAGTTGATTTCATGCCCGTCAATAATAATCACCAATCCGCTGCCGATTGCTTCCATATGACTACCGCCGAGGATCAGCATACCGGTGTCTTCGCCCAATCCAATTCCAATACATGCCGGGTTACTGGTAATTGCCTGCGCAAGACGAACAAAGCGGCCACGTTTTTCAAAATGACTGTCAATTATCACATCATCAATAAAACCAAGACCTGTTGTCATTTTCACTTCACCTTTTAAATGTGCACGGCTGGCATTGCCTTCATAAATCATAGTATTACTCATAGCCATTGCACCTGCAGAAGTACCAGCAACAACAAATCCTTCTTCGTTGTGATAACGTTCCAACACTGTTTTCAGAAAAGATGTGCCGCCAAAAATACTGGACAAACGTAACTGGTTACCTCCGCTGAACATGACCGCATTACAGGTTTTGATCCGTTCCAGAAAATCGGGCTGCATGGCATCTGCACGGTTACGGATATGCATCACTCCAATATTGGTACAACCGAGTTTACCAAATGCATTCATGTAGTTATCTCCTACTTCAAACGGAATCATAGATGCAGTAGTGATCACTTCAATACGTGATGTAAATCCGCCTGCCTCTTCAACAATGCGTTTTAAAATTCCAAGCTCAAAAAAATTGAGATTATGCCGGTGAATTATTTCAGGTTCCTGATCAGTTCCTTTATCTTCTGCGCCTCCGATAGCGATTAACTTTCCTTTGGGATACTGCAAAGCAAGTATTTTGTGGTTCGCTTACAAAAATAAGGGAAATATTTTCCCTTGTATGTCCGGTTTACCTGCGGGCATCAGATAAAATTTGATATATTCGGAATCCTGAGTAATCAAACCTATTTGTATGCAAATTCTTGAATTAAAAGTATTACGTGGACCTAACTACTGGAGTGTACGCCGCACCAAGCTCATTCAAATGAAACTGGATCTGGAAGAGATGGAGCAAACACCAACCAATAAGATTCCCGGTTTTCGTGAACGATTGGAAAAATTATTCCCCAGCATGTACTCTCACCGCTGCAGTGTTGGTGAGCCCGGTGGTTTTTTTAAACGTGTAGATGAAGGCACATGGATGGGACATGTAATTGAACATATTGCACTTGAACTGCAAACACTGGCCGGAATGAATACAGGGTTTGGACGAACCAGAGGTGCCAATGAAAAAGAAGGTGTGTATTATGTAGTGTTTACTTATCTGGAAGAAGATGCAGGCATTTATGCTGCAAGAGCGGCAGTACGTATTGCTGAAGCATTGGCAAAAGATGAACCGTACACTTTGGATGAGGATATACAAAAGTTAAGAGAGATCCGTGAAGATACACGGCTCGGCCCGTCAACCGGTTGTATTGTAGATGAAGCATTGAAAAGAAATATTCCATACATCCGTTTAAACAAACAGAGCCTAGTGCAATTAGGTTATGGCGTGCATCAAAAACGAATCCGAGCAACCATTGCATCTACTACATCAAACATTGCAGTTGATATTGCCTGCGATAAAGAAGAAACAAAGATGTTGCTGGAAGCTGCAGAAATTCCGGTGCCAAGAGGAACGGTTGTTCGAACCGAAGTTGGATTAGATGAAGCCATTGCAAAATTTGGTTACCCGCTTGTGATTAAACCGATTGATGGAAATCATGGAAAAGGCAACACCACCAACATCACCAATAAAGAACAGGCACTTAAGGCATTTGAAGCAGCAAAGGCTTACAGCCGCAGTGTTATTGTAGAACGTTTTATAACAGGTTTCGATTTTCGTGTATTGGTCATCAACCATAAATTTATTTGTGCTGCATTACGCACACCTGCAAGTGTTGTGGGTGATGGCGTACATACCATTCAATGGCTGATTGATGAAACCAACAAAGATCCACGCCGTGGTTTTGGTCATGAGAAAGTACTCACACAAATTAATGTGGATGGCAGCACCATGAAAATGCTGGAAGAAAAAAATTATACGCTTGAAACGATTCCTCCTAAAGGTGAACTGGTATTGTTAAAAACAACAGCCAATCTTTCAACAGGTGGTACATCAACCGATGTAACTGACGAAGTACATCCTGCAAATATTTTCATGTGTGAACGCATCAGCAAAATTATCGGACTGGATATTTGCGGCATTGATATCATGGCAACAGACCTGCGTACTCCGGTGAATGAAAACGGAGGAGCAATACTGGAAGTAAATGCAGCACCGGGTTTCCGTATGCACATTGATCCTGCAGAAGGGTTACCACGCAACGTTGCAGAACCGGTGATTGATATGCTGTTTCCTAAAGGCAGTGTTGGACGAATACCCATCATTGCCGTTACCGGCACCAACGGAAAAACAACTACCACACGTTTAACTGCACACATTGCAAAAAGTGCAGGTAAAAAAGTAGGCTACACAACAAGCGATGGTGTGTATATCCAAAATCAATTGATGATGAAAGGAGATTGCACAGGACCAGTCTCATCAACATTTGTATTAAAAGATCCCACAGTTGATTTTGCCGTACTGGAATGTGCAAGAGGAGGAATTTTAAAAGCAGGTCTTGCATTTCAGAACTGTGATGTGGCGATTGTTACAAATGTTGCAGCAGATCATATTGGCCTGGGTGGTATTAATACCGTTGAACAAATGGCCAAAGTAAAAGCGGTTGTTCCGGAAACCGTTTTCCCTCATGGCTATGCCATCTTAAATGCAGAAGATGATCTGGTGTATGCCATGAAAAAAGATTTAAAGTGCAACATTGCTTTGTTTAGTATGGATGAAAATAATCCACGCATTAAAGAGCATTGTGAAAAAGGAGGATTGGCCACGGTATATGAGAACGGATTCATCAGCATCATGAAAGGCACATGGAAAATAAGAGTGATGCCGGCAAAAGATATTCCGCTTACGTACGAAGGAAAAGCCATACACAATATTGCCAACTGTTTACCTGCTGTGCTGGCCACTTATTTATACAGAGATATCAGTATTGAAGATATCAGACAGGGATTGCAAACATTTATTCCCGGTGAAAGCTTAACACCCGGACGTTTAAACTTTTTTCATTTTAAAAACTATACGTTCCTTGCAGATTTTGCACACAACCCACACGGATTGCAATTGCTTTGCGACTTTATAAGTAAACTGGATTACAAATACAAAGTAGGTGTTATCAGCGGAACGGGTGACAGAAGAGATGAAGACATTCGTGAACTGGGGGCCATCAGCGCCAGATATTTTGATGAAATTATTATTCGATGCGATAAAAATCTGCGTGGAAGAACAGCCGATGAAATTATTTCGTTGCTGAAAGAAGGGATTGATGCCGTTAATCCGAAGCTTCCGGCAAAAGTAATTGCCAACGAAAACGAAGCACTGGAATATATTTATGCCCACCCAGTGCAGGGCGCTTTGTACACCATCATGTGCGATGTGGTGGCAGGAGCACTGGATAAGATCAGAGAATTAAAGGCAAGAGAAGAAAATGCGGCCTGAAGCAGATAAATTTTTTGGTTCATCTTGCTTACCGCCTTATTTTTGCACCCCCATCTACGCAAATGGTTGGGATACCGAAAGGTAGATTGGCCTATAGTATAATGGTAGTACGACAGATTTTGGTTCTGTTTGTCTTGGTTCGAATCCAGGTAGGCCAACCAACAAGGACAAATCGGCTTTTTTGCAGATTTGTCCTTTTTCATTTTCGCTAAAACCCTCTCCCAGCTTGTATATTAGCTCAACTGCTTCATTGAGTCGAGAGGTTCGATAACTCAATCCGTCAAAAGTCAATTTTTCGGGGTACATCGAACCTATTATTTCCCTTTTACGATTAGTATCAGCATCGTCGTAGAGTTTATCAAGCCTTGAGAGGTTATTTAAAGCTTTATCTAACAAGGTAGATATGCTTGTATTCCCACGGTTTAAATCCAAGGCTTTGCCCTCCAGGCAAGCTATTTTCTTCTCTGATTCATATTTAATTCCCTTATAATCTGTTCCATCTAAATCACCTGACAATAACAGTTCTCGTGCTTTTAAAAGTCGGTTATTTAATTGTTCTAACTCAATTTTTATGTTCTTGATTTCATCCTTTTGGTTCTTGGTTTTTGCCAGATAAACTTCATTGATTACTAACTTGAATACTTCTGCCATACCCGGACGGGGGATGTATTTTTTTAGTTCGCTGGCAAAAAGCTCATTTGCATGTTGTGATTTAAAACGGGTACCACAAGATGAAGAACAATGGTAATAATAATATAGTCCACCATGCCCTCTTGAGGCGCTTCCGGTTAAAAGTTTACCGCATTTTGGGCATTTAATATAGCCCCTTAATTGAAGTACTTCCAAAGCGCCTACTTTCGTGCGATAATTCTTTTTCTTCCCATCCAGGAAGTCCTGAACATCGTTGAATAGTGCTTCAGAAATAATTGGTTCATGCTGACCAGGTACATAGGTTTTATGTAATTCTTTCCAACCGCAGGTCAATATTTTACCACAATAAACCGGGTTTCGAAGAATATTCCAAAAACCAGATTTGCATACCTTAAAACCTTTTTTATTTACTTCCTTATATATCTGTTCTACCTGGTACTGTCCGTTTGCGATTGTCTGAAATGCCCACTTTAAAATACTAGCACCAGGTTCCTTTGGTGCAATATATTTCTTACCATCCTCTGTAATTTTGTTTGCATAACCCAGAGGAGCTTTACCCATCCATCTACCCTCCTTCCTTGCTTTCTTCATTCCGTAAGTAACATTTAAAGCACGGCGATCATTTTCAACCTCCGGTGCCGCCAAATAAAAAGCTAGCATTAATTTATTTTCCGGAATAGCTAAGTCTAAAGGTTGTTCTATAGCTTGAGGCTCCACTCCTAATTTTCGTAAAGTACTTATCATTTGATAGGCATCCCCGGCATTACGGCTAAACCTATCCCACTTTAGAAATAAAATAAAATTAACCTGCCCTCTTTGTTTCTTTAAATCCAGCAGCAAATTATTCCATTGTGGCCGGTTGAAAGTTTTCGCTGAATGGTCTTCGTAAATAATCTTTCTTACTTTTATCTGATTCGCATCACAATATTTACGTAAACGATCATCCTGGTCTCTTTGAGAGTATCCTTTATCGGCCTGCTCATCGGTGCTTACCCGTATGTATAAATCCGCAATCATATTACTTTATTTTAGCTAATGCTATGTTAGCAAATTTAAACATAAAGTCTAAAATTAATCTTGCCTGCTCCAACGAAATATGCACATTATGCTGCTTTAATATTTCAATAACCTGTTCCGGTTTCACACTTGCCATATCACACCTCCTTTATTGAAATTGATTTATTATTAAGTTTTCATTTCCACATTTTTCAAATAAATTATACTTGCCTCAAACTGATTGGAACAAGGTTCATAAATTATATAACCGTATTCCTGCAGCTCATTAATACATTTGTTATAAGTCTGCCGGGCATTTATTTTAGCAGCTTTCATAATTATTGTTCTTTCGATTGTTACAGGATTATTTCCGCCATTTATATTCCACTGCTGTAGTAAAGCCATATAAATACTGATATGAGTGCTACCTATTCTTGCGTCATCTGCAATGGCCTGGTAAAATCCTGATAATGGCGGAAAGAGTTCCATGCTGCTTAATCCTGGTTAACCCTGTTTCTTTTACCTCTTGCGGACTCATTTACTCGACGTTTTTTTAATAAGCCACTTCCCTTTGTACCGTTTGTTTCGTCGTTATCATTTTCAGAAGTTGTATCTGTTTGTTTCTTTTTCAGTTGCAATTGCTTTTCAAGCCATTTATTTTGCAAAAAGCGATATGCTTCATCAACAGATATTCCAACACTATTTTCAGTAAAGTAAAACCGCTGACTAATATCTGATTTATTCTTTA
>JALHRP010000059.1 GCA_022841365.1 Chitinophagaceae bacterium
GGGTTTCTTTCTAACAGGTACCTCCTCAGGGCTATTTGCCACTTTCTTTTTTCTCTGAATTTTATAAGGGATGGGGTTACTTCTGTTTGAGCAGTCCATTTTTTCCTGTTCATAGATCTTCTTTTCACAAAGATAGTGTTCCACGAAACACAGTTTCACTATGAAACTGTGTTTCGTGGAACTTATTTACAGCCAAACTCCTGAACCAGAATTACTTTTTTGGGGTTGATGGTCAGGGAAGATATGCCCATTAATGTAAACGAAGGGTCTAAGAGATTCTTCCGATGACCTTTGTCTTTAACGCCTTCATCAATCAACAAAAGCAAAAGGGCTTCAAGTGGCGACGGGTTACCCAGAAAGAGATTTTCAGCCCCACACCTGTAATTGCCAGCTTCCTTTATTCGTTGAACAAAATTTTTACCTGCAGCAGATTGGTGTGACAGCACAGCGTTTCGCTTTTTCAAATCGTTTGCATGCTCGGTTGCCATCTTATTCAATCCAAAATCAGGGGAAACAAAGGGCAATTCGTTCTTTACTTTACTCAGTTCAGTTTGCAAACTTCGTGAACTGGCTGAAACAGCTTCGGGAAACTGTTTTAGAAATTCTTTGATCACCTTATTATTAAAAGCAGATGGGCTTTTCCGAAACAGATTAGTCCAGTAAAAAAACTCCTGCTCGGCTCCGGAGAGGCTCCTGAAAGAGGGGTTAGTCACGAGCTTGTTCCAAACAGATGTATCTCTTGATTCATTATAGACAAAAGGTTTGTCTTGCAAAACAATGGACCCTTGTCCAAACAACATAGTTGAAGTCAACAAAAAAAGCAATAAGGCTATACTTCTGATCACTTGTTCATTTTTGCATATAAACGCAAATAATGATCTTCCCGCTCACGGATGATCTTAATTTCTTGTGAAGACTTATCGTTGTAACCCGTAAGGTGTAAACATCCATGGAATATAACCCGGTGCAACTCCTGCTTGATGCTGGTTTTATTAAGCCTGGCATTATCCCTTATCCGATCAATACTGATGTACAATTCAGCTTCTACAGGATCACCTTTCTGAGATAAGGGAAATGTAATAATGTCGGTATAATAGTGATGATTCAAAAATCTTGCGTTTATACTGAGCAATTCCTCATCAGTACAAAAGATTACATTCAGTGATTGAAGTGGAGTTTGTTCTTTCGAAAAGAGTTTTTTTAGAAATCCTTTTAGCATGGTCCGGTTTGGAAACCCAAATTGAACATCCTGATAAAAAAAATGAATTGAATTCTTTCTCATTTGTTTCCAAAATTCGGAAAACTTTCCCTTGCGGAAGTGATACTTTTGCAGTTGATTATGAAAAGACTATCAGAGCTGGAACCGGGACAACATGCAATTATAGATTCCTTTGAGAACAACGAGATCTTTTTAAAACTCATGGAAATGGGTTGTGTCCCTGGTGAAGAAATTAGCGTAGAAATGCTTGCTCCCTTGGGCGACCCCATTAGTGTGAAAGTTGCAGGCTATCAATTAAGTTTACGGCTTGAAGAGGCAAACAGTATTTGGGTATTGGTTGCTAATTAATTGTAAATCAATATATTAATGAAGATTGGGTTATATTTTGGCTCTTTCAATCCTGTACACAACGGGCATTTGATCATAGCCCAGCATTTTTTAAACGAAACTGATCTGGAGCAGGTCTGGTTTGTGGTTTCTCCACAAAATCCGTTTAAGCAACAAAAGCAATTACTGAATGAATACGACAGACTGCATTTGGTTAATCTGGCAATTGAAAAATCACAAAAACTCAAAGCTTCAGACATTGAATTCAGGCTGCCGAAACCATCTTATACAATTGACACACTTACTTATCTGAAAGAAAAATATCCTCAACACATTTTTGCACTGTTAATGGGCAGTGACAGTTTACAAAATCTGGCACAGTGGAAAAATGCAGAAAAAATCATGGATCAATATGCAGTGTATGTATATGAACGTCCGGGGTTTTCTGCGGTTCATGAAAAGGTAAAGCAACTGTTTGCTGCTAAAGCTCCGTTGCTTGAAATATCGGCTACACATATCCGTGAGTTAATACAATCAGGCAAATCCATCCGTTATCTGGTTCCTGATATTGTTTGTGATGAAATTGAAAATGCAGGTTATTACAAACTAAAAGATCCAGCCAAGTAATAAACAAACTAGTGCGATGATGGGCGTTGGTATGCGTGTGGTACTTAAAACAATAGTTGTAGAAAACATCACCACAATATTTACATAGCTGATGGTATTTAAATCTAATAAGGAAATATCTCTTGCCAGATAAATAGCTGACGCAAGCATTAAACCAACGGTTGCAGCATTAATACCTTCTAATGACCGGTACACCACAACATACTTTTTCAGGTTACTCCATATAGGATAAAAGAAAAGAACCAGTAATGCACTGGGCAGAAAAATTGCAACCGTTCCAACCAGTACACCAAGTGCCTGTTTCCCTTTCCCTTCATTCCGCATAGCCATGCCACCTGCATAGGAAGCCATGGAAAAAACAGGACCGGGAATTCCTTGCACAAAACCTGCACCTGTGAGCAATTCTTCTCCCGTCATGTATTGCGTTTTTTCACGGGTTACAAACTGTTCATACATCATTGGAACAAGCACCTGACCTCCGCCAAAAACCAGACTGCCAAAACGATAAAAATTTTCGAAAAGATTAAAAGCTCTTCTGTTTTCCCAATTTTGTTTTCTTGCAGTTTCACTTAAAAAACCGGCAAGCAGAAATACAAATGCAAAAACCCAGATATTCGTCCACTTAATTTTTTTAACTGGTGTTTCTTTTTCAGGAATTCGTTTATCGCTGAAGTTTGTTACAACACCGGCCGCTACAAGAACAATGGGAAATACCCACGGCGTTTTAAAAAACAAATAAACCACCAGTGCTGCCACAATCATAATTATTCGGGTGATTGTATTATTTACAGCTATACGATAAGCATTCCAGGTAGCGTATAATAAAAACCCGACAGCCATTGGCTGCAAAAACTTAAATATATCAGTGTGCAATGCTTTGCGATCTATGTAGTGAACCAGAAAAGAAAGTCCGCCCATCATTAAACATGCCGGAGTAATCCAAATAAGAAAGGTGATAACGGATAGTAAAAAGCCTCCCCGTTTGTAACCGATTAATGTAATTGTTTGAGTAGAACTTGCGCCCGGCAATAACTGACAAAACGAAAGCAAATCAGTAAGTTCCTCCTCCGTTACATCTCTCCTTTTTTTTACAAAGGTTTTCATCATCATTCCAAAATGACCCTGCGGTCCGCCGAACGCAGTAAGTGTATAAAATAATACAGCTTTCAGAAATGGAATGTGTCGTATGAACTTCAGATACTATCTACTTTAATGTTACTGTTATTTTTTTAAACCGATTTCCCGTAAACGCTCATCCAGATATTCTCCTGCAGTAGCATCCGGATATTGCTTAGGGTGAGCATCATCCACACAACTGCTTAAACATGCAAGCGACATGTTTCCTTTTGGATGCAGAAAAAAAGGAATTGAAAATCTGGAAGTATGCCACAACTCCCTTGGGGGGTTCACTACCCGATGTGTTGTTGACCGTAATTTATTATTAGTGAGTCGTTGCAACATATCACCCACATTCACTACAATCTGATCGGGCAATGATGTTACAGGAACCCATTCATTTTGTTTGGTTAAGATCTGCAGTCCATCGGCAGATGCGCCAACCAGCAATGTAATGAGATTGATATCCTCATGTTGCTCTGCTCTGATGGCACTCTTCGGTTCATTCGTTATTGGAGGATAATGAATAGCCCGTAAGATGGAATTCCCATTCCGCACCCATTCATCAAAATAATGTTCTTCTAAACCAAGATAAAGAGCAATGGCCTGTAACAGCTTTGTTCCGGATTGTTCAAATGCACGGTAAGCCTGTTGAAACGTAGGATTGAATGCAGCAATTTCATGTACCTGCACATTTTCTGGATACTCTTCGGGAACAAAATCATTCCCTTCAGCCTTTTGACCAAATTGAAAAAACTCTTTCAGATCCGGAGCATCACTTCCTTTGGCATGCTCTTTCCCAAAAGAGGTATATCCTCTTTGCCCTGCTAAATCAGGTATTTCGTATTCTCTTTTTTTTGTAATGGGCAATGAAAAAAACTGTTGCACATATTTATACAGGTCTGCAATTAAATCGGCAGGTACGCCATGATTTTTTACGGCAACAAATCCAACTTCTTCGTAAGCATTACCCAGTTCTTGTATAAACTGTTCCTTTTGCTGTGCGTTTCCCGCTGTAAATTCTGACAAGTCAACTACCGGAATCTTCATATCGTTTGTTTTAATGTCAATAAATATTGGATGAATTCAATTAGGTTTGGGCTGCAAAAATTACAATTTTGATTCATTTCATGAAAGCTTTTTTACAGCTTCTTACAATTTACATGTTTCTGCTGATATCCTGCTCACCCGGATACCGTTCACATGTACAGGAATATGAAAGGACCTCAACCGTAAAAGGCGCCGCTCCCGATTACACTGATCTTTCTTTTTGGGGTGCCCATCCATGGAAAAAAGATCTGTCGGACAGTGTTCCAAAGCCCCTTAGAAAACTACCTGTTGATACTTCTGTGGATGTGTTCTTCATACATCCTACCACACTCACCGATCAATCTTTGGCTGGTAAGGTATGGAATGCTGACTTGAGCGATGCAGAAATCAATGCAAAAACAGATTATACTTCCATGCTGTATCAGGCAAGTGTGTTTAACAGAAGTGCCCGGGTGTTTGCACCCAGATACAGACAGGCACATATTTATTCCTTTTTTGCAAGTGACACAATCAAGGCGAAAGAAGCGCTTGAACTTGCTTATGAAGATATTAAAGCCGCTTTTACCTACTATCTTCAAAATCACAATAACGGGAGGCCCATTATTATTGCAGCACATAGCCAGGGCACTTATCACAGCGGGCGTTTATTAAAAGAATTTTTTGAAGCAAAACCATTGCAGAAAAAACTGGTGTGTGCATATATCATTGGACTTGCTGTTCCGAAAAACTATTTTCAGGTACTGGAACCTTGCAGAGATTCAGTGGCTACCGGTTGCTTTGTTACATGGCGAACTTTCAGAGAAGGATATGTGCCCGATTATATACAAACGGAAAAAATTCCATCATGGGTCACAAACCCTCTTACCTGGAATATGGACAGTATAGCTGTTTCACGAAAAGCAAACAAAGGTGCTTTACTGTATAATTTCCGGAAAATATATAAACATACAAACGGGGCAAGAATAAAAGATGATGTGTTATGGATCAGCAAACCAAAATTTCCGGGAGCTATTTTACTGAAAACAAAAAACTATCATGTAGGTGATATCAATTTGTTTTACAGAAATATTCAGGAAAACATTGAAACAAGAAAGAGAGCCTATTTTCTTGCAAACAAATAATCATCTGTTAACTGATGACTGTACAACTGCTGCAAAAACCAACTTCTAAAGGAATCCTCCTGTTTCTCCTTGCGTTTCTGTCACGCTGTATTTACATTATTTATCAGCCGCTCATTGATACCGATTATCAGTTAACACATGTAGCAGCTGACAATCTGCTAAACGGTAACGGACTTGCATATCCAAGAAGCTACCTGAACAATTTGTCTGAAATATATTATGATCCCATGCGGTACTGGCCTCCGCTTACAGCTTTTTTAGTAGCCATCGTTAAAGGTATTACACACAGTAAAGAAGCAACCGATCTTATGCTGATGTTCAGCGGCATGTTTTGTCTGCTCCTGCTGATAAAAAAAGTAATGCATGAACTGCAGTGCAACCAGCATACACAGACAATCATTTGGATTATGCTGATGACAAATCCGGAGCCTTTCCGTTCAATAGGTTTGAGTGATTTGTTTGGTTGTGTTAGCTGTCTGTGGAGTGTATATATCTGTTTAAAAGTTCTTTCAAACAAAGCTAAGAAGCACTGGAGTTTATGGTCGCCCTTGATTTTTATTTTGCCTGCCGCCTTCCGCTATCAGTATTATCCCGTCATTTTTGTATTTCCCTTCTTTCTGATCGCTGCGGGTTGGTTGTTACACAACAAAAAACTGACGAAGAAATCGCTACAATCTTTTCTGTTGTTAACCGCATACATGCTCATCTATGTGATGGTATTAAAACTATATACCAAAGGGCTTTTTTATGCTGTAACAGACAGCAAGGGATTGTATCCAGGTAACCTGTTGTTTCTTTATCCTTTTCTTATAAAAAGTTTCATCAACAGTGGGTACTTCGAAAATCGTATGGCGGAACATCTGCAGTGGTTTAAACTTTCTTATCTGGCGCTGCACATTTGTCTGTTTGTATCATTGTTTATTTTTCTTCTTCGTTACTTTAAAAACCAACTGCTTCAATTAAGAAAAAACAGAAATCACCAATCTGAATCTGATCATTTGCTGCAAAACCTTCTCTTCTTTTTTGTAAGCTGTGCTGTACTATTTACACTGATTGGAACGTCTCTGATCTATAACAGCCGTAGTGGTGTCTTTGGCGGCTGGACCTATGCAGGAGAAGCAAGGTATTTTATGGTGCCTGTGTTGCTTATTCTACTTGGCATTCTGCGTTATTATCAGGATCAACTATTCAAACATCGTCTGTTAAAAGTCATTCTCATATTTACAATCATCTGGAATAGTTTACTGTGGCTTAAGTTTGGGTTTAATATTGCAACTAACAACTTACCCGATAAAGAAATCCAAAGCAAAACGGACAGACGTATCATTGAACAGAAAATTCTGGATCTGCAAAAAAACAATCTGCCGGTTATTATTTCATATAAAGATCCATTCCTTGCTTTTTATTCCATGCCAACACAATATGCTGTTACGCAAAAAATTCCCTTCCTGCTTGATAGTGGTTATAAAACAACTGCCCCGGTACAGTTCTTAATTCTAACAAAAAAAGAACTATCGGAAAGAGAAACGGATTTTCTGAAACGAAATGGTGCACAGTTGATATACAATGGCGGCATGAGTAATCTGTATTATCTGCTCGCAGAGAAGAATTCAAAATCACAATAAAAAGACAGCTTCTTTAACTTTAACTATGCAGGCTGCCAATGTTTATATTATTGTTCCCGCCTATAATGAAGAAAAGGTCCTTCGTTCAACCGTTCTGTCGCTGTTAGAAACAGAACACCGTGTTGTTGTGGTGGATGATGGTTCTGCAACCGATCTGTACAACTGCATTAACGATCTGCCGGTACATTATTTAAAACATCCCATCAATCTGGGGCAGGGAGCTGCATTGCAAACAGGCAACAGTTATGCACTGAAACAGGGGGCCGATTATTTGCTGCATTTTGATGCCGATGGTCAACACCAGATTGCATCTGTTGAAGCTTTGCTGAGTCCTATCCTGCGGAATGAATGTGATGTTACTTTGGGTTCCCGCTTTCTGGCGGGCAACACAACAATACCAACAACACGAAAATTTGTGTTGCATAGCGCAAGGTACCTGCATTATTTCTTTACCGGCATCCTGTTAACAGATGCACACAACGGGCTGAGGGCCATGAACAGAATGGCTGCAGAAAAAATTCAGCTCCATGAAAACCGAATGGCGCATGCCTCAGAATTTTTATTTCTGCTTAAAAAAAACAGGCTGCGTTTTAAAGAAGTTCCGGTTACAATTGACTACACAGCTTATTCAAAACAAAAAGGACAATCATCCTTCAACAGCATCAGAATTTTTTTCGATTTACTTTTACATAAACTATTTGAATGAGTGCAATTCAGCTTCTATTGATCAGCGCATTTCTGTTTCTGACTCTTTATTATTTTGTACGCCTGCGTAACAGGATTGCTGATGTGCTGCTGCTGGTTACATTAGCAGCAGGAGCTGTATTACTGATTCTTTTTCCGGATTGGACAAATGTACTGGCGCAAAAATTAGGCGTAGGCCGTGGAGCAGATCTGTTATTCTATCTCTGTATTGTTCTGTTCTGTTTTGTGATCATGAAACTTTATTCACGCATCAGAAACCTGGAGCAGCAGCTCACAGACATTATCCGTAAACAAAGCATTGATGATGCAAAAAAAGGAAGCGACTTATTTAATGGTAAATGAATTGAGCTTTGTTACAGTGTTTACATTAATGCTCACAGGAGGTGAAATAACTACTGTTGTTTTATTGTAGAACAATCCAACCTTACGGGCATAGTAATACGAAATATCAGATGTGATGGACACACCTGTTACCACAGGTGTTAAACGAACTTTAATTACATCTTTATAAGTGGTGCCATCCATGGTTGTATCAAACTTACTTTTTTCAACAGCAAAATTTAATGTTACAGGAACAGGAAAGGGAACGCCGGAGACGGTAATATTTTCAACTTCACTCCATGTACCGCCTGCTGCTACATTATCTTTCAGGTATAACACTTCAACCGGTTGAGGCAACGCAGCAAAAAAAGAAATACGGTTGTAATCGTTCCCGCTTTTATTATAGTATTCGTTTTGTCCGGCGGAGTTGCTGAACACTTTATAGGTTTTACCGCCAGAGACTGTATCACGGTTGAGTACAGTTAACTTAAATATGCTGTTTACCGGACCGGCAGCTGTTGTACCTGTTGTGGAATAGTTCCATTCACTTCCAATGGTAAGGGGTTGATAATCTCCCTGATCAGCAGGAGGTTGTGCATCCGGATTTTTTTTACAATTACCTGCAGAGAGTATAATAAAAGCAGCTACACAAACGATCAGGGTTTTTTGCATGGTATTATTTTGTTTAAAGATACTAAAACGCTCTTTTGTGCTGCATGTTGCTTAGAACTCACAATTCTTGGGGGTTCTCGGGAAGGCAATTACATCACGAATATTGCCCATACCTGTTACAAACTGCACCATCCTTTCAAAACCAAGCCCAAAGCCTGCATGTGGAACCGAGCCAAAACGTCTTGTATCAAGGTACCACCAGAGATCTTCAGCAGGTACATGCATTTCCTTCATCCGTTGTTCCAGTTTATCTAAACGTTCTTCACGTTGTGAGCCGCCTACAATTTCTCCAATACCGGGCGCCAGAATATCCATGGCCGCCACCGTTTCTCTGCCCGGTTCACAACCATCATCCTGACGCATGTAAAATGCTTTAATGGCTGCAGGATAGTTGGTAACAATCACCGGTTTTTTAAAATGCTTTTCTACCAGGTAACGTTCGTGCTCACTCTGCATATCAATTCCCCACTTTACATCATACTGAAATTTTTTCTTTTTATATGCCGGCGATTGTAATAAAATATCAATCGCTTCTGTATAAGTGATCCGTTCAAATTCATTGTTTACAACAAACTCCAGCTTTTCAATTAAACCCAGTTCGCTGCGTTTATCCTGTGGCAATTGTTTTTCTTCATCGGCCAAACGTTGTGCAAGAAATTCCAGATCTTCTCTGTTATGTTCCATTGCATAACGGATGATGTATTTGATAAACTCTTCGGCCAGATTCATGTTATCTTCCAGATCACAAAAAGCCATCTCGGGTTCAATCATCCAGAACTCTGCAAGGTGTCTTGCAGTGTTGGAGTTCTCTGCACGAAAGGTGGGACCAAAGGTATAAATCTCTCCAAACGCAGTGGCACCAAGCTCTCCCTCCAGTTGACCGCTTACGGTTAAGTTGGTTGCTTTACCAAAAAAATCTTCTTTATAGTTAATTGTTCCGTCTTCATTACGTGGAGGATTGTCAAAGGGCAAGGTAGATACACGAAACATTTCTCCGGCACCTTCAGCATCGCTTGCAGTAATGACAGGTGTGTGCAGATATAAAAAACCTTTCTCGTTATAAAACTTGTGCACAGCAAATGCAAGCGCATGTCTTAAACGAAATACAGAACCGTATGTGTTGGTGCGAAAACGTAAATGAGCAATTTCTCTTAAAAATTCAAGACTGTGTTTTTTTGGTTGAAGCGGATATTTCTCCGCATCACTATCACCCAATATTTCAAGTAAAGTTGCTTTTACTTCCAGCTTCTGACCCTTGCCCTGCGAAGGCAATACTATACCGGTTACTTTCAGTGAAGCAGAAGTGGTAATGCGTTTGAGCAATTCCTCATCAAACTTACCCAGCTCCAGCACCACCTGCAGATTGTTGTTGGTGCTGCCATCATTCAACGCCACAAACTGGTTGTTGCGGAAAGTCCGCACCCAGCCCATAACCGTTACTTCCTGTTCATTTGCATCCTGTTGCAGTAAATCCTTAATCTTCACTCTTTTGTTAAACATCGCCTGAAATTTAGAGCGGCAAAGATAATTACTCATTACTCATCACCCATCAATTAAAAGAGCAGGCGGGTTGTGCAAGTTGATAGAACAAGACGATTAAGGCCAGATTTTTTTTGCTTTTCTTAAAATTGCCGTAACATTGCACTGGAATTCGACTGATTTTCAAAATCCGATCTTCAAATAAGCTCATCAAATTCAGTCCTTCCGGGTTCCCAAAACATTCAATACATACTTTCAGATTTAAACAATCCTTTCGTTTTTGTGTATCCGTGTTAATTGAATTAAACTTTTTATGTACGACATTTTACAACTGAACGACATGCTCGTTCCCGAATTGCTCGATGTAGCGGAGCAATTAAAGATTGCAGGGTCCAAAAAAATGGATAAGCAGCAACTCATTTATAAAATCCTCGATAAACAAGCTGTTATGGCAAGTGAAACCTCCGGCGCCGAAGAAAAAGGCAAACGCAAACGCATTGTAAAAACCACCACCGGCTCCGGTACCGAAGAAGCGGTTGTGGAAAGTGGCGACCCTGAAGTTGCGCCCAAAGCTCCCCGCAAGAAAAAAGAAGACGCTCCTGCAGCAGCCATCAAAAAACCTATCCGGAAGCCGGGCAAGGAAGAGGTCATTATTCCTCCGGGTTTTACTATTCCCGGTGAAGATGATTTTGTAGCAGCTCCTATTCAAACAGAGCAGTCACAAATGAGTGGAGAAGAAGGTCCGCAGGAAGCTGAAACATCGCTGGAACAGGGCCGTCCCGTTCCGCAAAAACAATATCCTAACCGTCGTGATCAGGCATTTAATATCGAGTTCGATGGTGTAATTCTTGGTGAAGGTGTGTTGGAAATGATGCCCGATGGATATGGCTTCTTACGTTCAAGTGATTACAATTATTTATCAAGCCCCGATGATATTTATGTATCTCCGTCTCAGATAAAATTATTTGGTTTAAAAACAGGTGATACAGTTTATGGTGCTGTTCGTCCTCCGAAAGAAGGTGAAAAATATTTTGCTTTATTAAAGGTTGATACCATCAATGGTAAACGCCCCGATGAAGTGCGTGACCGTGTACCATTTGATTATTTAACACCATTGTTTCCTTACGAAAAATTAAATCTCTGCACCACTTCCAATAATTACAGTACCCGTATTATGGATCTGTTTACTCCTATTGGTAAAGGACAGCGTGGTTTAATTGTTGCCCAACCGAAGACGGGTAAAACCATGTTGCTGAAAGAGCTGGCCAATGCCATTGCAGAAAATCATCCTGAATGTTATTTGATGATTGTGTTGGTTGATGAACGTCCGGAAGAGGTAACAGATATGGAACGCAGTGTTAAAGCCGAAGTAATTGCCAGTACGTTTGATGAGCCTGCAGAAAAACATGTGAAGGTGAGTACCATTGCTTTGCAAAAAGCAAAACGTTTGGTAGAATGCGGACACGATGTGGTGATATTGCTTGATTCCATTACACGTTTGGCAAGAGCACACAATACTGTTGCTCCTTCAAGTGGTAAAGTATTGAGCGGTGGTGTGGAAGCAAACGCCATGCAAAAACCAAAACAGTTTTTTGGTGCAGCACGTAAAATAGAAAATGGCGGATCCTTAACCATCATTGCAACTGCATTGGTTGATACAGGCAGTAAAATGGACGAGGTGATCTTTGAAGAGTTTAAAGGAACCGGTAATATGGAACTGGCGCTTGACCGCAAACTCGCCAACAGACGTGTATTCCCGGCTATTGATATTGTAAGCTCCAGCACACGCCGTGATGATCTGTTATTAGATAAAGATACCGCCAAGCGTATGTGGGTGTTACGCAAACACATGAGCGATATGAATACAGAAGAGGCAATGAATACGTTGCTGCAAAACATGCGTGGCACAAAAGACAACAACGAGTTCCTTGTAAGTATGAACGGATAAACTAATTTCAAATGAAAAAATTACTGTTTGCTTCTGCTCTTTTTTTACTGTTCAGTTGTGCTGATAGTTCTCAACAATCAGACAATGAAAAAGAAAATGCCAACATTGAAATCAAGACAGATTCAGCCGATATAAAAATTGGCGAAGGAGGACTTTCAGTTGAAGGCAAGGATGCTGATGATACAATGAATATCAAAATCAACGCAAAGGATGGAATTAAAATAGAAGGCAAAAACGGTAAAGTGGAAATCAATACCGGTGAAAGTGGAGGTTTGAAAATTGAGAAGAAAGGAAAGAACGTAAATATCCAGATCAAAGAAAACTAAATCATAACTGGTCCTGCCTGCAAAGGCAGGACTTTTTTCTTATGTCTACACTGTATCTGATTGGTAATATCTGCAGGGCACTGGGCATTCTCTCATTTATTGTAATGTGCTATGCATGGTTTTTAACAAGCAACCTGCAGCTCTTTGCTGTCAGCAAACTACTCACTATTCTGTTTTTCAGTCTTTCAATCTTACTATGGATCATCTCCATTGCAGTTGCAAGAAGAACTAAATAATTTTGTTTGCATTCATTATGCCTGTTCAAAAAATACATATTGAAGAGTTTCTTACACTGGCCAAACAACATCCTGTACTGGATGTAAGAAGTCCCGGCGAATATCTGCATGCACATATTCCATCTGCACATTCATTGCCGTTGTTTACAGATGAAGAACGGAAAGTTGTAGGAACAACTTATAAACAACAAAGCAGGGAACAGGCCATTAAAATTGGTTTGGATTATTTTGGCATTAAGATGCGGAAGATGGTGGAGGAAGCAGAATCCATAATTGCCAATAGGCAAAGGTCAACAGGCAAAGAAGCTTCGTTAGAAAAAATCGTACTTGTTCACTGTTGGCGTGGAGGTATGCGCAGTGCAGCCGTTGCATGGTTGCTGGATCTGTATGGGTTTAAAGTTTACAGTCTGGCCGGAGGTTATAAAGCATTTAGAAACTGGGCGCTGGCACAGTTTGAAAAACCGTACGACCTGCATGTGCTGGGTGGTTTTACGGGAAGCGGTAAAACCTATGTGCTGGAAGCATTGCACAACAAAAAAGAAAGTGTGATTAACCTGGAAAAAATAGCTTCTCATAAAGGATCGGCTTTTGGAAATATTGGCATGCCCAAACAACCGAGCCCTGAAATGTTTGAAAACATTTTGGCAGTAGAACTATTTTTTCTATCTCAAAAAGGAAAACCCATTTGGGTTGAAGATGAAAGCCAGCGCATCGGCGATATTAATATACCCATCAGCTTCTGGAAACAAATGAGAAAAAAACCTCTTTACTTTTTGGATATCCCTTTTGAAGAACGTCTGAAACATATTGTGGCGGAGTATGGAAAACTGGAGAAGGAGAAGCTGATCAATTCTGTTGTCCGCATTAAAAAAAGACTCGGCGGACTTGAAACCAAAGAAGCAGTACTTGCCCTGATAGAAGACCGGGTTGAAGACAGTTTCCGCATCTTGCTGGGCTACTACGACAAGTGGTATTTAAAGGGCATGCATAATAGAGAAGGCCTGGAAGCGTTATTACAGAAGATACCCTGTGCAACTGTTCATGAATCCAATTTCAACCAACTACTTCAACCGCATTAGTATGAAAAACGGACTGCTCTTCTTCTTTCTGCTTGTCATATCACTTACCACATCAGCTCAGGTAGTAACGGGAGTATACAAAGGAAAAATGGAAGTAGACAGTCCGAAATATACTGTTGACTTTGAATTAACACTCAAGGAAAAAGACGGTAAGCTTTATGGTTATTGCCATCGTCTCTTTATTGTTAATGATGTACTCTTTTATAATCTCGTAAAAGTAAATGCACGGATTGCAGACAGTATGTTGATTGTTGAAGATGAAAAATCTGTCTCTAACAATTTTGAAGAAAAAACAAAAGGGGTAAAAACGGTGATGTTTTTTAAGATTCAAAAAGAAAACGATACCGTTTCTGTAATGCCGGGTGAGTGGAGTACATCACGAACCAAAAAATTTCTACCCATTACCGGAAAGATTGCAGTAACAAGAGAACAGAATTATTTAGCCACACAGCTATACAAACGGTTAGAAGATAAAAAGCTGGATAAAGAAATGGCATTTGAACAACCGGCAAAACCACAGCCTGCTGTTGTATCAACAAAACCTAAACAGGATCCCGCAGTACAACCAACCACTGTACAACCTGCAGCAGATACTATGCAGTCAATTGTTGGTAAAGTTGGTGCCGATACAAAACCTCAAAATAATAACCCTGTTGTAACAACAGAACCAAAGCAAAATTTACCAACTGCACCCGTTGCTCCAAAGCCGGCTAAGCCAACTGCAGATACCACACAGGCTATTGCAAAAACCGGTACAGATACAAAACCAATAAATAACAATCCGGTTGTTACCAATCAACCAAAACAAAACCTGCCGACAAATCCGGTTGTAAATAAACCGGCACTCAACAAACCAAATGATACCATACAAACTGTTGCAACAAACAAACCGGGAAATGTAACAACACAGCCAAAACAAAACCCAACGAATACATCATCATCACAAAAGCCAACAACCTCTGTTCAACAGCAACCAACCATCAATACAGTTAAAACTGAAACAAAACCTGCAACACAGAAACCAACTGTTTCAACCGGCAACCCAACACAAACATCAACTGTTATTACTCCTGAGAAACCAGCTGTTGATCTGAACAAAGTTGGGCAGGAAACAACTGCATCAACACCCGGAAAACCAACCGTACAACCAACAGCGCCGCCGGTGATAAATAATCCTGTGATTACAAAACGGGCCATGGAAATTATTCAGGCAGTAGAAGTAATGGAAGACAGCATTGTACTCTCCTTATATGATAATGGAGAAATTGACGGCGATACAGTAAGCGTTTTTGTAAACAACGAGCTGGTAGTAGCCAAAGTTGGTTTAAGTGCAAAAGCATTTAAATACACCCTTTACTTTAAGCCTGGTGAAACGGTACAGCTCACACTGTTTGCAGAAAATCTCGGCTCCATTCCACCCAACACAGGGTTGCTGGTAATTTATACTGCTACCGAACGATTCCAAATTAACTTCAGCTCAAACCTCAATAAAAGTTCTTCGATTTTATTACGACGAAAACAATAACAGAAAAATAGCAGTTGAACGCTTTTCTTTGTAGAATGAAAAGATTCCTGTTCATCTGTTTACTGTTTGTTTCCTTTGCTGCTTCGGCACAAAAAGCGGCTGGTCTTTGGCGTGGACGTTTTACATCGGTAAGCATTTTACAACAGGAAGTATCGTATACCTATGAACTATTGCTTTTTCAAAATGGGGATAGTCTTACCGGTTATTCTTACTCATCACTTTCTACAGGAGAATTTTATGCGGTTTGCGACATCAAAGGAAAACTGTACGATGATTATTTTGTTGTAACAGAAAAAAAGACGCTGTATCAAAATCCCCCCGAGCCCACGGGCGTTATGCAAAGTCATATCTTGTTTTTCACTGCAGATAATAGAGAAGCAACAGGCGAATGGAAACAAACCAATAAACGTCCAACGCAAATGTTTCTTGAACAAGGAAAAACATTTTTGAAAAAAGAAGAAGATCCGTCAAAGTCAGGTTTATTGAAAATTCTGGAGAAAAAAAATGCAATTCAGATCAACGATCCGGTAAAACCATCTGTTGTTAATCAAGATTCCATTAAACTGGCATCACGGCAAAAAGAAATTCTGTTAACCATTGATGCAACTGCAGACTCAGTTGTACTGGAGCTGTACGATGATGGGTTGATGGATGGCGACAGTGTTTCCGTCTTTATGAACAACAATCTTCTGTTTAAACATATCCTGCTGAGTGATAAAGCCATTAAACAAACAATCCATCTTCCTGCAACAAAAGAAGGAATGCTCATTACCATGTTTGCAGAAAATGAAGGAAGCATTCCACCCAACACCGGTTTGCTGATTATCCGTGATGGAGAGAAACGATATGAAGTTCGTTTCAGCTCAGATAAAAAGAAATCGGCTGCTGTTATGCTGCGTAAAAACTAAGCAGATTACTTTTGCCGCATGAGTTCAGAAATTATTCAACTTACACAGTTCTCTCATGGCGCAGGTTGCGGATGCAAGATTGCTCCTGCAGTATTAGAACAAATTCTTCAATCAACCACTGCAACTGTTGAACACAAGCAATTACTGGTTGGCAACAGCAGTAAAGACGATGCAGCTGTTTATGATCTCGGCAACGGAACTGCGCTGATCTCCACTACCGATTTTTTTACACCTATCGTTGATGATGCGTTTGACTTTGGACGTATTGCATCGGCCAATGCCATCAGCGATGTGTATGCAATGGGCGGCAAACCAATCATGGCCATTGCAGTTTTGGGATGGCCTGTTGAAAAATTACCGGCATCACTTGCACAGCAGGTGTTAGAAGGTGCAAGAACGATTTGTAATGAAGCAGGTATTCCTTTAGCCGGAGGACACAGCATTGATTCGCCTGAACCATTTTTTGGTTTAGCAGTAAACGGTATCATCAATACATCTCATCTCAAACAAAACAATACAGCCAATGATGGCGATATATTATTACTCACCAAAAAAATTGGTGTAGGAATTTTAAGTACTGCAGAAAAACGTGCTGTGTTGAAAGAAGAACACAAAGGTTTGGCAGCAGCACAAATGGTACAATTGAATAAAATTGGTGAGCAGCTTGGTAAATTAAACGCAGTAACTGCTATGACAGATGTTACAGGTTTTGGTTTACTTGGTCACCTGATTGAAATGGCTGAAGGAAGCAATCTTTCTGCAGAATTATATTACAGCAAGATTCCTTTTCTGGAGCCTGCGAAAGAATATCTTGCCCAACGCATAGTGCCGGATGCAACATACCGTAACTGGAACAGCTATAGCAGTAAAGTTGCTTTTGGAACAGGTGTAAACGTAATGGAAGCATTTAATCTCCTGCCCGATCCGCAAACCAATGGCGGATTATTAATTGCGGTGAAAGAAAGCCATCTGCATGAAGTACAGGAGTTGTTAGAGCAACATCAACTCGCAGCATTTACGGTGCCCATTGGTAAACTTATACCCAAAGCAGAGAAACTAATACAGGTATTGGTTTGATGGCTTGCAAAAGCAGGATGCAGTAGTTATATTAGAGTTGTTCTTTCACCTTAAACCAACTTTATTATGGATGCAAAAACTACTGCCTGGGTCAGTTATCTCTGGTGGATTGGCTGGATCATTTCGCTTGTTACCAGTAATAATACAAACCCCAAACCTTCACTGGTTGTATTTCACTTGCGGCAATCACTCGGCTTACTCGCCACCAGTACCGCATTGTGGATTTTAAACATGATGCTCGTTTTTGGTTTCTCCGGCTGGTACTGGATTTACGCCTGCCTCACTGTTGTACTGGTTATTTTGTGGATCATTGGTCTCATTGCTGCTGTGCAGGGCGAAGAAAAACCTGTTCCCGTATTAGGACCGTTGTTTCAGCAATGGTTTCAATTCATCAAATAATTTGCTTTACACTCATTATTGTAAAAGCTTGTCGATACGTTCGGCAAGCTTTTTATCTTTTGCAGTAACTACATCGCCTGCATCATGTGTACTGAGCCATATCTCCACTTTGTTATAAACGTTGGTCCATAATGGATGATGATCCATTTTCTCTGCTTCAATTGCCACACGTGTCATAAAAGCAAATGCTTCTGAGAAATTACTGAACTCAAATTTTCTGTACAGTTTGTTGTCTGTTTCTGTCCACATGTGAAAATAATTTGAAGATGAATGATTCGTTCGTACCTCTGCTATCTGACTTATAATATCAAGTGTTGCTTGTGCTTGATCTTTTCATTGGTTAATTCAACCACCAGTTGCACGCCCTGCAGATTTCGTATACCGCTGATGAGTTCTTTCTCTTCTTCTTTACCGGGCAGATCGCCTTTTGTTAACCAGAGATAATCCAGATGTTTCAATTCCGGCAACAGGTACTCACCATCGAACTGATTTTTATAGAGATAATAGAACAAGGCTTTATTGGGTTCCTGATATTCGTACACCGAAAAAAAATACTGCCGGTTTTTTTTGCTGAGCTGAATCTCCATATCGTTGTTCACCCGAAAATCAAAACGCATTCCCTGGTTTACTTGCCATACAAACTGATGGCTTTCAACAGGAGCCATAATGCCCAACAGAAAAGTATCTTCAAAAAACTCTTCTGCCAGTAATTCGTTATCTATTTTCAGTTTCATGTTTTCCCGATCCTGCTTTCCTTGACTAAATTAAATTTCTTTCAAAAACTGATCAGCACTCTTAAGACTTTTTTTTCCAGCCATCGAAAGCTTAACATCTAGAAAAGCCTTTAGCAATTTATTTTCCGTAGTACGCTTTGATTCTCTTTTGTTTTCTTTCCATTTTCTGGTTTTAGTAATGCCCATAAAATAAGGTGCCTTGTTTGTTTGATTCCCCTTGTGAACCTGGTGAAAACCTTTGTGTTCTTTGTGCTGCAAAAAAATCGGTCAAAATACTGTTACACAAAGAACGCAAAGAATACACAAAGGACACAAAAGTGACCAGGTAAATCAAACAGCTTAAAACGCTATATCAAATTCCAGCTCTTCATTTCCTCTTTTCACTTTCACTTTGGTTGCATCGCCTTTTTTAAACCTGCTCAAAGCCTGCATATAACTTTCAACAGAGCTGATGAAAAATTCGCCCAGCTTAATCACCACATCACCTGCTTTTAATCCGGCTTTTTGTGCGGCACGGCCATCCGTTACACCATCCACTTTTACACCGCCGCCATTGTACGTATAATCGGGCATAATGCCCATGCTCACGGTAAACCTGGTTGATGTACCCACTTGTTGTTCTTTTGTTTTTACAAAAGCAAGCCTGGTTGTTTTGCTGCTCCGTTCAATTAAACGGGTAATGTATTTCACCAGCATCAGTTCTCCTTCATAATTGATCTTGTCAAAATCATCAGATGGCTTGTGATAATCTGTATGCAAACCTGTAAAGAAAAATAACACCGGAATATCTTTTCTGTAAAACGAAGTATGATCACTTGGTCCGGTACCGCTGCTGTCTATCTTAATTGTAAACGGAGGTTTTTTTTCTGTAAGTAAACTGCCCCATGCAGGCGAGGTACCCACGCCACCAATAGTAATAGTTTTAGACGAATCGTTGAAACGGCCCACCATATCCATATTGATCATATAGTTTACATCCTTTAATGAAACGGTTGGATGATCTGCAAAATGTTTCGATCCGTACAAACCCAACTCTTCACCACTGAAAGCAATAAAAAGATAATTGTAATTTTTGTTTCCTTCTTTTTTTAAGATTCTACTCAGTTCAATTAATGCTGCTGTACCACTTGCATTATCATCTGCACCATTATGAATAGCTGCAGCACCGGTGTTTCTGGAATTATTATCTTCTCCATAACCCAAATGATCAAAATGTGCACCAAGGATAATGGTTGTTGCTGCGCTGTTATTAATGACTCCTGCAACATTATGTCCCTTCCGTACTTTTTCTTCCTGCAGCACTTTAAAAGAAATATCCATCATGTGCGATGGGTCTTTTGCAATTTTATCGGCCCATCTTTTCTGCAACCAGATAACCGGAATGGTAGATAATGCAGAACGGTCTTTGCCGTCATATTTTACTCCTGCATCTTTTGTGCCGCTGTTATAAACCATCAATGCAGTAGCTCCTTTTTGAACTGCATCCTTTTCTTTGCTGCGAATCACCGTCATTAAATCGAAATGCGGATTGTTTTCATTCTCCTGCAGCAGTTCTTTGATATCCCAAAACCACGGGGCACCACTTTCATGTAAACTGGGAGATGCTACCGCTTCGCCGCCGGCATTTACACTCCAGCTGAAAGGAAAAAAATCTTTCTCCGTTTTTAAATGCTCTCCGTCTATAATAAAAAAAGATGCCGTTGCAATCTGTTTGCCTTCGTTTACTTCAAACGCCTGCAGAAAAGTTCCGTTATCGCCTTTTGGCGCAAGACCATTCTTTACAAACTGTTCTTTAATGTATTGGTACGCCAGTTCTTCGCCTTTTGTTCCAGTTCTTCTTCCTTCCAGATGATCGCTGGCAAGAAAGTTTACATGGCTGCGGATATTTTCTAAACTGAGCTTATCCGATTTACTGAGTTTCTGTGCATTGCTGTGAAGGGTAAAAACAACAAGCAGCAGAAAAGAAATAAACTTCATCATGATGTTATGTTGGTGCGGTTATTAGAATTTCAAAGGTAATTACAAGCTTGCTGCCTTGTGCAGGTGGGGACAATCAATTACATAATTTTCACAAATAGGTATGGGAAATTGCACGCAGAGGCACAGAGGGCAAAGAGATTCTTATGCCTTTCTTTCGCCCTTTGCGGCTTTGCGTGAAAGCCTTCAATAAACTTTGCACGCAGAGGCACAGAGAACACAGAGAAAAGTTCAACTCCATTTCACTTGCCTTCTCCGTGTACCCCGTGACCTCTGTGTGATACAACTCTGACTTTCTTTCCGAACTTCGTAAATCCCCCAAGCGTTAAGCACCTACATTTGCACTTCTTTCATGTCCACTAACAAGATACATATTGCATTAGTCGGTAATCCCAACAGCGGTAAAACATCACTGTTCAATAACCTTACCGGGTTAAACCAGAAGGTGGGCAATTTTCCCGGTGTTACGGTTGATAAAAAAACAGGAGACTGGCGTTTATCAACTGAACTGACGGCCGAGCTCATTGATCTCCCCGGCAGCTATAGTTTATATCCCCGTCGTGCAGATGAATGGGTGAGCTACAAAGTGCTCATGAACCAGGATAAAGAAGTAAGGGCCGATGTGGTGATTGTAGTGGCCGATGCCAGCACTTTAAAACGGAATCTCTTATTTGTTTCGCAGATCATTGACCTGAAAGTGCCTGTTGTGCTTGCCTTAACCATGATGGATGTAGCAAGAAAAAAAGACATCATCATAGATCTCAAAGGTCTGGAACGGGAACTCGGTGTTCCTGTTGTTCCCGTGAACCCACGAAAAAACAAAGGCATTGAGCTGCTGAAAAAAACAGTAGAAGAAACGGCGCAGCAACGTTACCGTCCGCCGGCTTTTGATTTTATCCCGAATAAAAATTTAGCCTCTGCTGCAGTTACAGAAGTAAAAGAACTCTTACCGCAGTTGAGCGATTATGCAGCTATTCATCATCTCATCAATCATGAGTCGTTTGATTTATCAAATACCATGCAGGATCAGATTGAACACATTGAACAGAAAAACAACGTACAGCATACAAAGATCCAGGCCGAAGAGATCATGCAGCGTTATCAGCGCATCAAACAGATTGTGCAGACTTCTATTACCGAAGTATCGCCGGTAAAGAAACAACTCATTGCAGAAAAATTAGATCGGGTGCTGTTGCACAAGGTATGGGGTTATGCTATTCTGTTAACCGTGTTGTTTCTCTTGTTTCAAAGTGTATTCTGGATTGCACAGTATCCCATGGATATGATTGAGCTGTTTTTCTTAAAAGCATCTACCTGGTTTAGCAGCTGGTTACCTGAAAGCATGTTAACTGATCTGTTTGTGAATGGTGTGCTGGCGGGGCTTAGCGGCATCTTTGTGTTTGTACCGCAGATCATGATTCTGTTTGGACTCATTACCATTCTTGAAGAAACAGGTTATATGGCAAGGATTGGATTTTTAACGGATAAAGTAATGCGCAAGGTTGGACTCAACGGAAAAAGTGTAATGCCCATGATCAGCGGGTTTGCATGTGCAGTGCCCGCCATTATGAGTGTACGGAATATCGAAAACCAGAAAGAACGTTTGCTCACCATTCTTGTAACACCACTCATGAGTTGCAGTGCAAGGCTGCCCGTGTATACCATCTTAATTGCATTGGTGATCCCCGGCGATTATGTGTTGGGCTTTTTGAGTTTACAGGGTTTAGTGATGATGGGTTTATACATCTTTAGTGTGGTGATTGCGTTGGTGGTTTCATATATCGCCAAACGGTTTATCAAGATCAAAGAAAAAAGTTTTTTTATTCTGGAGTTACCATTGTATCGTCATCCACGATATAAGAATGTATTATTTACCATGATCGAGAAAGCAAAGATCTTTGTGTTTGATGCCGGTAAAGTAATCATGGTCATCAGTTTGCTGTTATGGGCTTTGAGTTCTTACGGTCCAAAAGAAAATATGCAGGCCGTACATACCAAGTACGATCAGTTGATTGTTTCCAACCCGCAGCAAAGCGCTGTGCTGGAAAAAGAAAAACAAACCGCTCTGTTGCAAAATTCTTTTGCAGGACAAATGGGAAAATATATCGAACCCGTGATTGCACCTCTCGGTTACGATTGGAAGATCGGGATTGCACTCATTACTTCTTTTGCTGCCCGTGAAGTATTTGTAGGAACCATGGCCACGCTGTATTCGGTTGACAGTGATGGAAGTGATGAACAAACCCTGCGGCAGAAAATGCATGCCGCTGTAAAAAAAGATGGTACCAAAGTATATACACTGGCCACCGGTGTATCGCTCATGTTATTTTATCTCCTTGCCATGCAATGCATGAGCACACTCGCTGTTGTAAAACGTGAAACCAAAAGCTGGAAATGGCCCGTGATTCAATTGGTTTATATGACGGGGCTGGCTTACCTGTTTAGTTTGATTGCGTATCAGTTGTTGAAATGATTTATTGTATAGATATGAGTTGAAAACCAATCGAAATTTATACAAGAAGGTGCGTATATTTATGAGTAAGGTGCAATAAATTGACAACCCGTGAAATCAAACATCTTTTTAATTCTGCTTTGCTTTTTTCTTGCTAAGGTTTCTGCTGGACAGG
>JALHRP010000060.1 GCA_022841365.1 Chitinophagaceae bacterium
TGCCATGAGAAAATGTTTTTTCCTCCTGTCTTTGTTTTTTATTCTTGCGAGTGCAGTTACTGCACAAAAACAAAAAATAACCACTTCATCATCCGGTTACGGCGTTAATTATAATGAAGTATTTAAATCATTGAAATGGCGAAATATCGGCCCGTTCAGAGGTGGGCGTGCCAATGCCATCAGTGGCGTAAAAGGAAACGATCATTTATTTTATGCCGGGTATACCGGGGGCGGTGTATGGAAAACAGAAGATGGCGGACTTGCATGGCAAAACATCAGCGATGGTTTTTTTAAAGTTGGATCTATTGGAGATATTGCTGTATGTGAAAGTGATCCCAATGTTATTTATGTCGGCACCGGTGAGCATGCCATTCGTGGTGTAATGACTTCTTACGGAGACGGTATTTATAAATCAACAGATGCAGGAAAAACATGGAAGAATGTTGGCCTGATGAATACAAGACATATCAGTGATGTTGTTATTCATCCCAACAATCCTGATGTAGTTTATGTTGGTGCACAGGGAACTGCCCATGGCCCCAATGCCGATCGTGGTGTATATAAATCAACAGATGGTGGTGCTACATGGAAAAAAACATTGTTTGTTAATGACAGCTCAGGTGTTTCAAGTTTAGTAATGGATGTAAACAATCCACGCATTTTGTATGCCGCTACCTGGCAGCATCAACGTTTGCCATGGAAAGTAGTGAGTGGCGGCAATGGTTGTGCAATTTATAAATCAACTGATGCAGGTGAAACATGGGTAAAGATGATGGATGGACTTCCTGCAGAAATGGGTAAGATCGGTTTATCTGTTTCAAGAGCTAATTCAAATAAAGTATATGCTATTGTTGAAGCAGAAAAATCAAAAGCAGGTTTATACCGGAGTGATGATGGAGGAAAACGTTGGGCATTACAAAGTAATGATCAAAACATCACTTCCCGCTCATGGTATTATATGGAAGTGTATGCAGATCCTAAAAATGAAAACATCGTGTATGTATTAAATGCACCCATGATGAAATCAATTGATGGAGGGAGAACTTTCAGCAATGTAAGAGTTGGTCATGGTGATACACATGATCTGTGGATCAATCCGGATAACCCCGCCAATATTGGTTTAGCTGATGATGGCGGAGCAGAAATCACTTATAACAGTTGCAGAAGCTGGAGCAGTATCATGAATCAACCAACTGCACAATTTTACAGAGTTAATGTTGATAATCGTTTTCCGTATTGGGTATATGGTGGCCAACAGGATAATACATCGGTGATGATCGCCAGCCGTACCAACGGGTTTGGTATTACAGATAAAGACTGGATGGCCAGCGCAGGATGCGAAAGTTCTACACTTGCATTTGACCCCAACAATCCTGTATTACTTTATGGCGGATGTTACCAGGGTTATATTGAAGTGCTGGATACAAAAACGATGGAGGCAAAAGATATTCAGGCGTATCCATCATTGAATCTTGCTATTGAGCCAAAGGATATGAAGTACAGGTTCAACTGGAATGCACCCATCCTTGCATCGCCACACGATCCTAAAACAATTTATCATGGAGGCAATGTTGTTTTAAAAACAAGTAATGGCGGACTAACATGGGAAGCCATCAGCCCTGATTTAACACGCAATGAAAAAATAAAACAAGGTGTTGGCGGCGGACCTATCACCAACGAAGGAGCAGGTGGTGAAAATTATAACACCATCAATTATATTATCGAATCAAACATAGAAAAAGGAGTTATCTGGACCGGCAGTGATTGCGGATATGTATTTGTTACGATGAATGCAGGCGGCAGCTGGAGTAATGTAACACCGGCAGGTTTGCAGGAAAGCATGGTTCATTCCATTGAACTTTCTCCGCATGACAAAGCGACTGCTTATGTATCTGCCACCCGTTATAAATTCAACGATTATGGATCATACACCTACAAAACAACCGACTATGGTAAAACATGGACAAAGATCAGCAACGGTGTTGATGCCGATGATTTTATTCGTGTGATCAGAGAAGATAAAAAAGTAAAAGGATTGTTGTATGCCGGCAGTGAACGTGGATTTTATATTTCTTATAATGGTGGTGAGCTGTGGAATAAACTGCAATTGAATTTACCGGTTGTGCTTGTGACCGATCTCATGATTAAAGACAATGATCTGGTTGCTGCAACAGCCGGCCGTGCATTCTGGATACTGGATGATCTCAGTCCGTTTCAACAGGCAGCAAATATCTGGACCAATAAACAATTAAAACTTTTCAGTCCTAAAACAACAGTTCGTTACAGTGGTGCAGCCAGTATTCCGGGATTGGATCCCGGCAATGCGTTTGGAAGTAATCCTGTTGAAGGAGTAATGTTTGATTTTTATCTGCCATCAAAACCGGATACAAGCACTGTTCAACTCACGGTAATGAATGCTGCAGGAACTATTGTAAGAACATATACCAACAAACCAAACCCTGAGTATAAAAGATACCCCGGCGGACCACCTCCTCCGGTTATGTTAGCTGCTGAAGAAGGAATGAATCGCTTTGCATGGGATTTCCGTGGAGAGAATATTACTCCTGATATTACCGGTGCTTATACCATGGGCGATTTCAGAGGGCATCGTTTACCCCCCGGAAATTATAAAGCTGTATTGAATTTTAAAGGAGCAAGCAGTGAAACAATCTTTACAGTATCGCAGGATCCAAATTTATCTGTTACTGCAACTGACTGGGCAGAGCAGCAACAATTTCTTACCCGGGTATCAAAAGATATCAGCACCATCCATACGGCCATTATTGATATGCGTAAAGTAAAAAAACAGGTTGAACATTATAATGAACTGCTGAAGGATCGTAAAGAACAGAAAGAATTGATGGAAACCGGAACTGCTCTTATTAAAAAGATTACAAGCTGGGAAAGTAATTTAATTGAAACAAGGCAACGTAATTTTCAGGATGTTATTAACTGGCCAAGTAAACTCAATGCAGAGTTCTTTAACCTGAAAGGTTTAGCTGATACGCATGACCCACGAATTACTAATGGTTTAAAAGTGCGATTGGCAGATCTGGAAGCAGAATGGATGAAATATAAAACACAGATGGATGTTGAATTGAAAAAGGCAATAGATGAATATAACCTTAAATTTAAAGCCGCTAATATTTCTCCATTGATTCAATAATATTTTGATTAAAAGATGGCAACAATTCTGTTGCCATCTTTTTTACTACCTGCTGTTTATATGATTCAACGAGTTGCTCTGGCGGTAAATCCAAAGGCCGGTAACGGCCGGTCACTGAAAGTATGTGAAAGGCTATCACATTTGCTGACAGGCAAAAAAATAGCGTATGAAGTTTTTACCGAACAATGGCCGGTTTTGTTTGATGGGTTTACCGATGTGTGGATTATTGGCGGTGATGGTACCGTTAATTATTTTATTAACCGGTACTCTTCTATTGATCTGCCTTTATCCATTTTCAAAGGAGGTACAGGAAATGATTTTGCCTGGAAACTTTACGGTGATTGTACTACAGACAAACAATTTGAAATAGTATTGCAATCATCTCCGCAATTTGTAGATGCGGCATCCTGTAATGATATGCTGTATATTAACGGAGTGGGTATTGGGTTTGATGGAGAGGTGTTGCAATCAATGAAGGCCATTCGACTGCTGGGTGGTCATATTGGTTACTACCTCGTTGTATTGAAGAAAATTCTTTATTTCAACGAATCGTTTTTTAACATATCGTCAGATCAGTTTAATGCTAATGAAAAGTTTTTACTGGTTATGATTAATAATTCATCCAGAACGGGCGGAGGGTTTCATGTGTCGCCGAAAGCAAGTGTACGTGATGGGTTACTGGATCTTGTATTAGTAAAGCCATTACCTGTATTAAAACGGTTTTTTTATTTACCAAAAATTGAAAAAGGGAAACATCTGCACTTGCCAATTGTACAACATCTGACAGGCACAGCTTTCACTATTGAGTGTGAGAAAGAGTTGCCCGCTCAACTGGACGGAGAGCTGATCAAAGCAAAACAATTCGTGATTTCTATTAAAAAGCAACAATTCCGGTTTCGATACAGTCCATGAAATAAATCCTGCTCTCCAGATAATTATTCAGTAAAATTGCAGCTTTAAACCGAACAGCGATACATGGCACAGGACATCAGCAAACTGTCAATTATTATTCCTGCTTACAACGAGGCTAAAACCATTCACTTGATACTGGACAAGGTAGCTGCTGTTCAGCTTGTGCATAATTTTCAAAAAGAAGTGATCATTGTAAATGATTGCAGCACTGATGATACAAAAGCGGCAATTGAAACATACATGAGCCAATCTGCCTTGCCTATTGAATTGTATAATCATGAGGTTAATAAAGGAAAAGGTGCTGCTATTCATACAGGTATTGGAAAAGCAACGGGTGATCTGGTAATTATTCAGGATGCAGATCTGGAGTATGATCCGCAGGAGTACAATATTTTATTAAAGCCTGTTCTGGATGGATTTGCAGATGTGGTGTATGGCTCCCGTTTTATGGGGGGCAATGCACATCGTATTTTATTTTTCTGGCACAGTATCGGAAATAAAGTGTTAACTACACTCTCCAATATGTTTACCAATCTGAATCTTACTGATATGGAGACTTGTTATAAATTATTCCGCAGAGAAATTATTCAGTCTCTTCAATTAAAAGAAACCCGTTTTGGTTTTGAACCCGAAGTAACCGCCAAGATTTCACGCCAACCAAATATCCGTATTTACGAAGTAGGCATTTCTTATTACGGAAGAACCTATGCGGAGGGTAAAAAGATCAACTGGAAAGATGGGTTCAGAGCCATCTGGTGCATCCTGCGTTATAATCTTTTTAAGTAATCAATTACTTTAATTTAACTACATAATAATTGTTTCCCTGTTCATCTCTCGTTTTGTAATTGAGAAATTTGGCAGTTAATGCAGTTACATGATAATCCTTCCCTTGCTTTACTATTTCAAAAGAACGACCGGTTGTTTTAATGTGTTGCAACCCTCCATCCATTGTGAGGAGATAAGTATTTGCAGGGAGTGAATCAATGCGGTCAACAGCTTTTACAATGCGTTTGCTGTAGAAATGAATTGATTCAGCAATCCCTGTAACCTGAAACATAAAAAAATTATCACGTTCAATTTTTTGTTCGGCAATATATCGCCCAACAACACTTCCTGCCTGGTATTTTAAAACGTTTGGATAAAACCAGAGTGATAAAAAGATGTTTAAGATAATGATCAACGCAAGGGAAATGTTGAATAATTTTTGGCTGATGTTTTTATACACTAAAATCAACAACACTGCAATTACTCCTGCAGCAGGAATTAACCAAGGCCAGATTGTTTGTGCAGGAAACGCATAGATCAACAGTAATACCGGTGCAGCGAGTAATACAACCGCAACCAGCCATTGAACAGGAAGGATGATTTTTTTGAGCACCGGAAATTTGTTTTGCCAGAAAATGGCATGGATCATTTTTGCCGTGCTGATGGCAATTAATGGTAACACTACATAGATATAATGTGGCAGTTGGTATTTTGAAATAGCCAGTGAGCAATAGGTTAAAACAAATCCACCGGTTGTAATAAATTCTTCAGAAGCTGAAACTTGAAATTTCCTTTGAATAATCAGTACAAGATCACGGATAAAGCCTGCAATAAAAAACAATGTCCAGGGTAACATGCCCCACAATAAATTTTCGAACAGGAAACTGAAAGGCGCATGATTGTTCCATGTATTTTCGCCGGTAATGCGGCCAAAGCTTTGTGTCCAGTAAAAAAATTTTAAACCGGAAACATTCTTCAATCCATTAACCGTTTTTTCCGGATGCAGATCAAATTGTTTGTACAGCCCGATGCTCATTGGAATCAATACAATTGCAATTACTAATAATCCTAAAAGATAAACGGGTTTAAACAGGTACTTGAATTTTCGTTGCAAAACAAAGTGACTGCCAAATGCAAAAACAGGAACGAATAAAGCAATGGGCCCTTTGGTAACCATGCCTGCGCCAATGGCTGCACAACCCAACAGAAAATGAATGATTTTATTTGATTGCATCCATACCGCCAGTTGCCACAGTGCAATAATCACCCAGCTCATTAAAATAGTATCTGTACGGATATCATTGGTAATTAAGAAAAACGCCTGGCAACTTGCCAGAACAATTGCCGATAGAAGGGCAATTGTATGATCATAAAATAGCCTTGCAAAACGATAGGTTGCAAAAACTGCAAACAATGCAAAAAGGATTGACGGAAACTTAAATGCAAAATTGTTTTCACCAAACAGTAACATCGAGAGGCTACTCACCCAAAATAAAAACGGAGGTTTATCTAAATAGTCTTTTCCCTGTTCATACACCTGCAGATAGCTGCCGCTCTCTTTCATTTCTCTGCTCATGGCTGCATACTGTGAGGCATCTGCATCCATTACATCAACAGGAATAGCGCAGCAATAAACAATAATGAGGATAGTAAATAGAAGCAGTATGTTTGTTCTGTTCATAAAGAAGACAAAGTTACAGTTGCCGGTTGTATTTTCCTTCTCCGTTAAAATATGCCTAAGCAGATATTCCGGAAGTCAATTCACAGCAGACAGGTATAGCAGCAGACAAAAAAGTACCTCCTATGCTGTTTAATAATTTATTACGGGGTATCAGGTAAATCAAAATGGCAGTAAAATTTCTTTACCTATTTTTAAAATAAAAAGAATGGCTTTGCATTCACTTGAACGGATTATACCCGATGAAATGGATCTGTCGCAGAAATGGTCGGCTGAAACAGTGCAGCTACACATGGAGAGGTATCAATTTGCTTCCTCTTTTCTAAAAGGGGATATACTTGATATGGCTTGCGGTACAGGTTATGGAGCTTATGTGCTGGCAACTGAAGCAGAAAAAAAAGTTGGTTCAATTACAGCTGTTGATATTGATGGTACAGCAATCCGGTATGCCCAACAACGGTATGCTCATCCGTTGATTTCTTTTGTGGAAGCCGATGCGATGACTTTTGGCGAAAAAAACTTTTATGATACTGTTGTATCACTTGAAACGATTGAACATCTTCCCGATCCTCCTGCATTTCTTAAACACCTGAACAATCTGCTCCGTGCCGATGGAAAGTTGATATGCTCTGTTCCAGTTACTCCATCTGTTGATGCCAATCCGTATCATCTGCATGATTTTACTGAAAAAAGTTTTGAGCAGTTGCTTTGGGCAAATGGTTTTATCATTCAGCAAAAAATGATACAGGTACAACCGTTCTCGCTGTTTTCCATCCGGAAGAAAAAAGAAAAACGATCAGAAGGGTTGCGGCAAAATCTGATTGGGTACTACAGCACACATCCCGGTTCGTTGATAAAACGGATTTATTCAACACTTCGTTTTGGGTTTACCAATCGTTATCTGGTGCTGCAGTGTGTTAAAAAATAATCAGGCTACTTCTTTGCCTGTACTTGCACGCCAAAGCATAAACCATTCTTCACGTTCTAATTTTAATTGTGTGGCAGATACTGCTGCTCTTATACGTTCTGTTTTAGATGTACCTAATACCGGTAAAATATTGGCGGGATGTGTCATTAACCAGCTTAACAGAATCACATCAGCTTTTGTTGCATAATTTTCTGCAAGCATGTTAGCTACAGCAATGATGCGTTTATTCCGCTCGTCATCATCCGTTGTATTAAATAAATTTCCGGCGCCCATCGGGCTCCAGGCCATCGGAATGATATTGTGTTGCTGGCATTGATCCAATGTCCCATCGCCAAACGGATCCAAATGAAGCAGCGAACATTCAATCTGATTTACAGCAACGGGGAAACGGCTTCTCAATAAATCAACCTGCCATTTACGGAAATTCGAAACACCGAATTGCAACACTTTTCCCTGCTGTTTTAACTGTTCAAATGCTTTTGCCACTTCATCGGCGTTGAATAAAGGATCCGGACGATGAATGAGCAAACAATCAATGTAATCTGTAGCTAAATTTTTAAGTGATGTTTCAACCGATTCAATGATATGTTCATACGAGCTGTTGTACGATTTTATTTTATGATGAGGCCGGTTAGCCGAAACCATTTGTATTCCACACTTTGTAATGATTTGCATTTGCCGGCGAAGCGATGGTTCCTGCTGCAGTACTTTACCAAACTCTTCTTCCGTGGTATAATCGCCATAAATATCTGCATGATCAAATGTAGTAACACCTGCTTCAATACAGTCCTTAATCATTTGTTCATACGTTGCAGTATCAAACCTGGCGCCCCAAGCTCCCCATTTCATGGTGCCGGCAATAATTTTTGAGTACATTATTTCAGTTTTGAATTTTCAATCATCATTTCAGCTAAACGTCCGTCACGCTTATAAATATCGTTACGGAAATTGAGTCGCCCTTCTCTGTCAACCCACGATGTAAAATAAGCAATAAACACAGGGATGGGTTTTGCAATTTTTACAGACAACTCTTTTTCTGCGTGCATGGCTGAGTCAATTCTTGTCTCTGTCCATTCAGGTTGGCGACGTAACACATACATGGCTAAACGTTTTGGATCTTCCACACGTATACAACCATGACTGAATGCTCTTTTATCTCGGCTGAATAATGATTTTGATGGCGTATCGTGCAGATAAATGCTATGGCTGTTGGGGAATAAAAACTTCACCTTACCCAATGCATTCCATGGCCCCGGTTTTTGGCGAATCATGTTCCCATTCCATTCCATGTTGTTTTTTTCAAGATAATTGCTGTTTCTGCGTATGGCCGGAAGTATTTCTTTGTTCTTGATGCTGGCGGGTATATTCCAGTACGGGCTAAATACCACGTTATCCATCATGCCGTTAAAAATGGCTGTTTTGTTTAACACCGTACCAACTACTACGTTCATGCTCCATGCAAGTGAATCGTTTTCGAACGCATGAAATTTGTAATCGGGAATATTTACAACAATATAGTCGTTGTTTAATGCAACAGGCAACCAGCGGCATCGTTCCATATTTACTATAATCTGTTCAATCCGTTTGGATAGCGGGTAGTTTAATTCTGTAATCATGCTCTGGCCAACAATACCATCGTCTTTAATGCCATAACGCTGCTGAAAACGTTTTACAGCCATCTCAAGTTCAGCATCAAACAAATGGGATTGATTGTTTGATGCTAAATCGCCCAACAAAAAAAGATGTTCTCTTATCTCCGTTACAACTTTACTGCTGTCGTTTAATCTGTATGTCTTTTGATCTGGTTGAATCGGTTTCCATTTTCCGGTTTCTTCAATGGAACGGTATTGCTTTAAGAATGTTTTCAATAAACCATATTGGCGAAACACCGGTTCATTTTTCATAAAGGCTGAAGATGGTTGCTCCAGCAATGAATCGAGAAATGCGTCATATGCCAGTTTTTTTCTTGGCAGATCCCAGTTGCTTTCTTTCATTCCTTTAATGCCGAGTCCGGTCCATATTTTTTTTGCATAAAAAAAATACTGCGCCGTCAGCATCAGCTCAACAGTTGGGTTTGCTTTATCTGTGAGGATTTCTGTTGAATCGTCATCCATCATTTTATGAAACTCATCTTCATACAGTAATTGAACAGTGACTCCTTCATCAGAAATATTTTCAATTCTGTTAAACAGATTACCGGCTTGTTCAATTAAGCCTTTCTGATCGAACCAGGCGTAGGTAAACGTTCGGCTTTTGTAAAACCCAATCAGATCTTTTTCAAACGGTTTTAATAATGGGTATTGTTGAAAGAAGGCGGGGATTGCAATGCTGTCGAATTTCAGTTTTGTTTGCGTGCTGAAATTGCCCGGTAATGTAATATCGTTGGCTGGCTTTGGGAGAGAATCAATAACAATCTCTTTTTCTTTCCCGTTGGAAGAACGGCAGGAGGATAAACTGATTGAAAGAAAACCTGCAAATAAAACAAACGCTGAAAATTTCTTACAGTCCATAGTTATGTTTTCAGGATGAAAATAAAAAAGTCCTGCTTAAAAAAGCAGGACTTTGTATTTCAGTTAAAAAGAAATTAAGCTTCAGCTATAACTTCTAATTCAATTTCAGCTTCGTTGCCGTTAGCAAAATCAACTTTAGCTTTGTGTGTGCCAAGTTCTTTTACTTCGTCAATGATATGGATCTTACGACGGTCAATATCGTAACCCTTTTGTTCACGAATTGCACGTGCAACCATAACTGTAGTTATGCTGCCGAAAATTTTACCGCTTGTACCTGTTTTAGCGGTGAGCTTTACAGGAGCCTCGGTTAATTTTGCAATTACCGATTTAATTTCAGCGAGCATTGCATCTTCTTTCTTCTTCTGCACTTTTAAACGCTCAGCCAATTGCTTTAAGTTAGAAGGAGAAGCTTCAACAGCTACTTTTTGCGGAATTAAAAAGTTACGGGCATATCCGTTTTTTACTTTCACCACTTCGTTTTTACCACCAAGTGTGTTTACATCCTGAATTAAAATAACTTCCATTGTGTTGTTTTTTAGTTTCCGAAACCCAGTTACTTAAAACTGTCTCCCCGAACATCGGGGGTTAGGGAAAGGTTACTAATTTTTCTTATTTCAATAAATCTGTTACGTAAGGTAACAAAGCCATTTGACGGGCTTTCTTTACTGCATCAGATAATTTACGCTGATACTTGAGTGAAGTACCTGTTAAACGGCGGGGAAGGATCTTACCCTGATCGTTTACAAATTTTTTCAGGAACTCAACATCTTTGTAATCAATGTAACGGATACCGTATTTCTTAAAACGGCAATACTTTTTCCTGGGCTTATCAGTTTTGATCGCTGTCAGGTATTTAATTTCATTTTTTGCCATGACTTAAGCCTCCGCTTTTTGGTTACCAGTAGGAATGCCTTTTTTCTTCCGGTCGTTGTACTCAACGGCATATTTGTCGAGTGCAGTGTACATGTGACGGAGTACCTGCTCATCACGATGCAACTGAATGTTCAGTTTTGCATTGAAATCAGAAGGAGCTTTGTACTCAATAACCCAGTAAATACCGGTTGTTTTTTTCTCGATTGGATAAGCGAGAGATTTTAAACCCCATGGATTGCTGTTCACCACTTCGCCGCCATTTGCAGCGAGTAAATCGGTGTAGCGTTTTTGTGCTGCCTTAAACTCATCGTCAGACAGAACAGGGGTAAAAATCACCATCATTTCGTAATTGTTCATTACAGTTTGTGATTTAAAAATTAATAATTGGGTTTGCCCATCGGATCCCGGTCTTGCGATCGGGAAATCTGCCAATACAGATTTGGGGCTGCAAAGGTAGGGGAACAGGCCTTGCCAGCCAAGCATTTGAACGGGTAATTTTCCGGCTTTTTCAGTCTTTTCGGGGCTTTCAGGCACCTCAAACCGGTAAGTATAGCATTTTTAAGCACCGAAACCTGCAGCGATTATCATGGATTTGATCTAATGGCCTTTGTTGAGGTTCTAAAACTCTTTGACAATCAATTTATAATCCAATTAAAAAAGGGCAGGCTGTTTTGCAGCCTGCCCATTAAACGAACCTGAATAGTGATTTATAGTTTGATCAGTTTAAGCACTTTCTTTTCAGTTCCCTGCATGATCTCTACAAAATAAAGCCCCGGATGGTATTGCTCACCCAGTTTTACGGTTTGGTTTGTACTTCCGTAAACTTTCTGCTCAATTACCCGTCCGTGAATATCTACCACTCTAACAGTCATTTTTTCTGATGAAGCAGTGGCGGTAATCATCAATGTAAAGTCTGTCATTGTTGGGTTCGACAGCACTTTTACAGAGAACAGGCCGGGAGCGTTCACTGTTCCATCTGCAGATGAAGGCCGTGTAGGTGCGTTTCTGTTTGCTGTTACGCAGCTTCCTAAATTATCACCATGTTCCAGATGTGTTGCAACAGCATTGCCGGCAATGGTGAGCGAATTGAAGCCATGACAAATCACCACTTTATCCATTTTGTTTCCGCCTCTGATATCTATCACGTTCACGGTTTTATTAGCAGTAGCTGTACATCCGTTTGCATCGGTAACGGTTACGGTATATGTTGTTTGAACCAACGGACTTACAGTTGCGGTTGAAACTGTTGATCCGCTTGACCATACATAACCATATGTCGGAGTTCCTCCTGTTACTGTGGAAGACAATGTAATAGATGAAGCAGGACTGTAACCAATATAAACAGTGTTAGGTAATACACCCGATGGTAATACAAATGCATCAGGAACGCTAACCATTGGTGATTCATTAATTACAACAGTTGTTACACATGTTGCTGAGTTGCCCCAATTGTCTGTAGCTGTCCATGTAATAACGCTTGTGCCAACATTAAACATACCACTGGCATTATTGCCTGTTCCGTTTCTTTCTGTAGCACCTGTAACTGTATAGGTGTATGTAACTGCATCTCCACAATCATCGGTAGCAACAAAAGCCGGAATTGTATAACTGTTGCTTGTTGTTGAGCAGAAGGTAACCTGTTCTGTACAGGTTGTAACAGCAGGAGCTGTAGTATTTCTGAACATATATCTTGTAAATACAGGATAGTGATCAGATGTTGTTGAACCGTAATTTGAAACCAACGATGTAACATCGGTTAAAATGCCTGCAGTTGATGGCATGTAGAATGGCTGCATGTCGTTCGATACAACTACATGATCAATTACATCATTATAACTTACTGTTGATTTTTTACCCGCAAGACTAAGTGGTAAAGTGAGCGGATCAAAATTCGCCGGATCTGTTGTAAACTTACTCCACGATGTTGTTGTAAAGCCGGCAGTGATGGATTGATCAAGATCATCATTAAAGTCGCCAAGGATAATTACATTCTCATTTGCATAATTCTGTTGCAATGTATAATGCAATGTATCAGCCCCTTTCTTTCTTCTGTCGTAAGAAACATTTACAGGCGATGTATTTGCTTTTGCATGTACTAATACAAAGTGTACTTTTTTAGTAACGCAGTTCAGCGTTGCATCCGCTGTAAGCATGTAAGGGAATCTTCCGCTGGCCCAGTAATTATATGCCGGGTTTGTTAAGTCTGCCGGAGAATTTATACCCTGTGAAAGCAATGCAGTTGTTGATACATTGCTCAGTACCGAAGTTTTATAAATGAATGCCATCTTTTGCGCTTCGGCTAATGCAGATGCCGGGTTTGCACTTGAATTTGTATGTGAACCGAAATTGCTGATGACATAAGCATAACCGGGCATTTGACTTACAACATTTGCCAATCGTTGTTCACTTACTATTTCTGAAACGGCATACACATCGGCACCAATGTTCAGTAAAATGTTTTTTACATTTTGTTCCTGTTGATTGTCATTTGTCGGGCCATTCGTTGTACTTCCAAACCACTCGATATTCCAGTTCACAACTTCCAGAGTGGTTACAGGATCAATACTTGTGCCGGTAAGATTAACTGTTGTATTTAAGCTGCCTGTTGCAACAGCGATACTACCTGTGAAGCTCTGGTTGTTTTGTGTTGGAGCAAAACGTACATAAACTGTTTTAGTGATATTGTTTGCTTCAGCAACTGTATACAACAAAGATGAGCTGAAGGTTACACCATCTTTTGATAATGTAAATGCACCTGTTGTATTCAATGTTACATCGCTTACAATATCGTTGCCGGTAAATGTAAATGTCTTGTCTGCAGTTGTACCAGCTGCTGCATATGCAAACTGCAGATCGTTTGTGCCAACTGTAAGACTTGGAGGCGGTGCTGTTGCAGAATTGATGATGCTGATATCATCTAACGTCCAGCGTGCACCTTCGTCTTCATCAGAATAATATACAAATGCTATGTGCACATTCGATTGTTTGTATGCAGACAAATTAATATTTTCTGATAAGGTCCATATGTTTGAAGTTGCGCCGGGAAACTTACCGTTCAGGTCTGTCCATGTTGCCAAAGAAGGATCGCCACTTACATAATCAATAGAAACTTTTAATTGCAATGGTTGTCCATTGAATGCAACCCTGCTCCAGAAAGAAAGTAACGGGAAGCTTGTTTCAGTTAAATCAAATGAAGGAGAAATGAGCCAGTCAACATTAGGTACATTGGTTCCGCCTGCAAATCCGTTAATCTGTACGCCGTTTGGTGAAGCAGTTGTACCTGCAGGTGCTAACGGATCTCTTCCAAAAGGAGTACAAGCCCAAACCTGTGCGCCAACTGAACTGAAGAAACTGAAGCCATCTGTTAAACCACCTGTACATGTATTGAAGTTGTAAAGAGTACCCACAACTCCAAGTGGCTGGCTTCTGGTTGTGAAACTCCAGGTTCCGTTACCGGAGAAACCTGCAAAATCATTACCGGAAAGATCTTTCAATGCACCACTGCTTATTTCAAAATAATAAGATGTAGTGAAAGCAAGACCCTGCATTAAAAATGAAGCAGTGTTGCCTGCAACGGTCACATCAACAGCTGCAACATCAAATGTTTTAATGATGCTTCCGTCGGAAGTTTTTCTGAATGTAATCGTGCCCGTTCCTTTCTCCACATTTTCATTAAACGTAATGAATGCTGTAAAAGCAGTAGCCACATTTGTTGCAGTATTTGCAGGTGAGAATGCAGAAACTGCAGGTGCTGTAATGTCTGTAACAGAATTTTTCGGAGTTGGAAGACCAGCAGTAAAATCAGTGCTGTTATTATTTGCATCAAAACCAATCGGTGTTCGTTGAATTGAATTAACAGCTGATGGAGCAGGTGCAGCACCGGTACCTTCAAATCCACCGCCTGTAACTGTTCCGTAAGCAACTTTATCTACAATGGAAACATTCAGGGGATTTTGTCCTGTTAAAGCTGTTGTATTATTCACTAAAGCAACTTTTCCCGAACCCGCTGCCATTGAAATTGTACCCGTTGCATCAGGAGTTGGAAGATTTGCAATACCCCCTGAGCCAGCAGCTTGCTGCACTAAATAATATCCTTTTGCAGGAATTGTTCCTGTAAGCGGAGTTACCTGCCAGTTGCCGGTACCTCCGGCAGAATTATATTGAACAGACCACCCGCTGAGACTTACTGGAACAGTGCTGTTGTTGTACAATTCAATAAAATCATTTTTAAAATTAGAGCCGCCGTTACCTCCACCGCCATACACTTCGTTTACAACAATCGGAGGATTGTCATTGTCATTCAGATTGATGGTTGCATTATTCGGAGATCCGATAACAAATACATTATTCACTGTGTTTAATGTAATACTGATTGTTTCGTTTCCTTCAACATCAGCATCATCAATTACACTCAATGTAATGGTGCCGCTGTTGCTTCCTGCAGGGATCACAATGCTTCCACCCAGTGCATCATTGTAATCAGTATTTAAAAGGGCAGAGCCGCTTAATGTATAAGTTACTGTGAGGCCACCTGCAGGAGCAGGAGCAGAGAGGTTGATTGTAAATGTTCCGCTTGTAGCTGGTTCTGCAGCAGCCGTGCCTGCAACAACGGTTACTGCAGGCGGAGAATCATTATCAAGTAAGCTGATATTTGCTGTACTTGTACCTGCCGGAATGGTATATGAACTTGAAGCGCTGTTCAGAGTAATATTTATTGATTCGGTTCCTTCAAAATCCAAATCATCAACAGGAGCTAACGTAATGGTACCTGATGTGCTACCTGATGGAATTGTAACAGAACCGGCCAGTGCATCAGTATAATCTGTACCTGATATTGCAACACCTCCTAAGGTATAAGTAACAGTAACACCAGATGCAGGAGCTGCAGCAGAAAGAGTAACTGTAAATGTTCCGTTGGTTGTCGGTTCAGACGCATTAACTCCTGCAGCAACTCCAACTGTAAGTACCGGAGGACCTGAACAGGGATTTAATGCAGTAGCTGTATTTCTTGGATTTGGGGCGCCTGATGTAAAATCAGTGCTGTTGTTATTATTATCAGTACATCCGCTGCCAGCTCTAAATGCTGCCAAGGTTGCTGAAAGTGTTGGGGCAGCACCCGTTCCTTCAAAAAAATTGGCGCTTCCATATCCAACAAGATCAACAATTGCAGCCAGTGCTGCTGCATTGCAAATAGTAGAGGATCCGTTACATCCAAGCGGGGTAGTGGTATTAACCAAAGCAACTTTCCCTGCGCCGGCTGCCATTGCAATAGGAGTAGCATCAATGAAATCAGGAGTTGGTAATGCTAATCCAACAGCGCCACCTGCTTCCTGTACAAGGAAGTATTGGCCTGGTTGTAAAACGATAGCAGGCAGCTCAGTTATTTGTGTGGCACTGGCTCCAAAATTACCGGTGCCTGTAGCGCTTGCATATTGCAAAGACCAGCCTGATAAAGAAACAGGAGATGTTCCTCTGTTAAAAAGTTCAATAAAATCATGTGTGTAAGTGGCTCCGGTATTTCCACCACCGCCATATACCTGACTGATCACTACCTGGGAGTTTGCAGTTTGACTAATTGCAAACAAAAAAATGAAAGCCAACAAAAGTTGAATTTTTCTCATTGTAACGTTAGTTTACTTTTCTGAATAAATGTTGGAGGAGAATGGATCGGATTAATCGGGGGATATCGGGAGGCTAAAAGTAATGCTAATCAGCGTTCACTTTTAAAAGTGGGCGATTAAATATTTATTAACAGCAGCAAAAGCACTTTGTTAAATACCCGACTGGTTACTGTTTCTTCAAAATCACCCCTTCGAGATAGTTAAATTTTTTAATACGGAAAACTACGTCGTATTTATCCGCAAAAAATAAATCCTCATGCCTGGGACTGGCATACATAATATATATAGTACGGGGGCTGAGCCGGAGAGATTCATTGATTTTTTGAATCACTGTTTGCATAAGTCGTTCATCAAACGGGTTAAACAGAAAGATGGTTCTTACCTGTTGCTCTATTTCCAGACCTTCCACATCTTTCCAGAACAGGTTGTATTCTAATGAAGGATGAAGTTCTTTTGTTTGATGCAGATTTATTTCTGCAGCATCAATTAATTGCTTTGCAAAATCAATCCCCGCCACTTGTTTAAAACCGGCAGCAGCAGCAACGCACATGGCCCGTCCTTTTCCGCAACCGATATCAAGGAATATGCCCTTCCTTGCATCGTGAGGAAGATGATGAAATAACTGTTCTAACGTGAAATAATTCACCGGCATGTATTCCGTTGCATGCGCAAGTTGATTGCCTGTTAATTGGTAGCGGGAAAGTTTACTGTAAGAAGTGCTGTTGATCCTGTACTTTCTTTCGCCTTTCAGTTCTTCTTTCAATGTAAATAAAGCAATTCGTAATCCCCAGTTCACAGCGATGTAAAGAAAGTATTGTATGTGAGTAATTAATTTCAAAGAGCAGCAGGTCTTAGATCAATCACTTTTAGCTGAAGGGTAGTAGTGCCGTTCCATTCATTTTCATCAATGGTATATATCATATCAAATGGTCCCTGTTGTATAATCGGAAATAAATGTGCAGATCTGAAACAGATGCCCGTTAAGGTTACGTTGTTTTGTTTTACCACCAGACGCAGGTGCTGCTCTTTTACAATTTTACTGAAGCCGGTATCAGTTACATTTCTTGAGATAAAAACAGGCCGCATGTTTTCGGGTCCAAACGGTTCAATTTGTTTGATGATGTTGAAGAAGGGTTGTTTAATATCACTGAAAGACAAGGTTGCATCCACCACTATTTCAGGAATCAACTGCTCATCGGTAATTGTGTTGGCAACAATATTTTCAAATGCATTTGTAAATGCATCAATGTTTTGAGGAAGCAATGTTAAACCTGCTGCAGCAAAATGGCCGCCATACCCAAGCAGGTGTTCTCTGCAGGCATGCACTGCTTCATATAAATTAAAACCATTTACACTTCTGGCACTGCCTGCTGCAACTTCGCCGCTTTTAGTTAATACGATTGTTGGACGGTAGTAATGTTCCGTTAGCCGGGATGCCACAATGCCAACAACACCTTTATGCCAGTGTGGCTGATACAGCACTGTTGTCTTTTTTGTTTGCAGGTGTTCATCTTGCTGAATAATTGCTAATGCTTCTTCAGTAATGGATGTGTCGGCTTCTTTTCGGTCGTCGTTATCAGCATGCAAAAGTTCAGCAAAACTTAGCGCTTCTTCATAAGTAGGAGCAATAAACATTTGCACAGCTTTTCTGGCATCATCCATGCGGCCGGCTGCGTTCACCCTTGGTGCAATCATAAACACCAGATTCGTGATGTGCATTTCCTTTTCGGCCTTGCTCAAAAACATCAGTGCTTTTATTCCGTTAGATGGTTTTGTGTTTACCTGCTTCAATCCATGAAAAGCAAGAATTCTGTTTTCATCAGTTATTGGAACAATATCAGCAGCAATTGCGGTGGCAACAAGATCCAGATAGCAAATAATCTTTTCATCATCAAGTTGCAGGGTTTTACCTAATGCAGTAATCAGTTTAAAACCTACACCGCATCCGCATAATTCTTTATATGGATAGTTGCAATCTTTCTGCTTTGGATTAAGGATAGCAATAGCTGGCGGTAAAATGAGATCAGGCAAATGATGATCACAAACGATAAAATCAATACCAAGCTCTTTTGCGTAGGTAATCAGCTCAACTGATTTAATACCGCAGTCAAGTGATATGATTAAGGTGAAGCCGTGTTCTTTTGCAAAGTCAATTCCCTGCTTTGAAATACCATACCCTTCCCGATAACGGTGAGGGATATAAAAATCAGTCAGTTCTTTTTCATACACCGAAGTAAGGAACTGATACATACAGGCAACGCTGGTTGTACCGTCTACATCATAATCTCCAAACACCAGAATCTTTTCTTTTTTTTCAAAGGCAGTTAGAATCCTTGTAACAGCTTTTTGCATATCCTTCATCAGCCAGGGGTCATGCAGAGAACTCAGATCAGGACGAAAAAACGCTTTTGCTTTGTCGTATGTATCAATACCACGTTGCACCAGTATTTCGCAGATGGTTGCATTAATTTTTAATGCGCCTGAAAGTGATTTGGTTTTTTCTGCATCTGCATGCAAAATGGTCCATCTTTTTTGCATGATTTAATATTTTCTGTCTGTTGTATATCTCACAAGCGATTCTAAGCCGTTTCTGATTTCATTTTCAGGAAACTGGTGAAGTAATGCAATGGCCTCATCTCTGTATTGATTCATCTTTTCTGTTGCATAATCAATGCCACCGGCTTTAATTACTTCGTCAATGACCTGCTGTACGTATTTTTTATGTTTGTTTTCGTTCTTAATAATATAAATCAACTCTCTTTTTTTCTCTTTTGAAACTTTATTCAATGTATAGATCAGCGGAAGAGTGAGTTTTTTTTCTTTGATATCATTACCGGTTGGTTTGCCAACAGACTCGCTGCCGTAATCAAACAAGTCGTCTTTAATCTGAAAAGCAATCCCGGCTTTTTCACCAAACAATTTCATTTGTTCAGTCTTCTCTAAATCATTGGTGGTAGACCATGCGCCTGCAGCGCATGCTGACGAAAGGAGTGAGGCTGTTTTGTTTTTGATGATTTCAAAATACACTTCTTCACTCAAATTTAATTTTCTCGTTTTTTCAATTTGCAACAGTTCGCCCTCACTCATCTTTTCAACGGCTTCCGATAAAATTTTGAGTGTATTAAAATCATTATGCTTCAATGAAAGCAGCAATCCTTTGGATAAAAGATAATCGCCAACCAGTACAGCTATTTTATTTTTCCAAAGGGCATTGATTGAAAAAAAACCACGGCGTTCCATTGATTCATCCACAACATCATCATGAACCAGTGTAGCGGTATGCAACAGCTCAACCAATGCCGCTGCACGGTGAGTTGGTTCTGTAACAGGTCCAAAAAGTTTTGCACTTAAAAAAACAAACATCGGCCGAACTTGCTTACCTTTCCGCCTGATGATGTATTGCATTATTCGATCAAGTAAGGACACTCTGCTTTTGACTGCCTGCTTAAATTTTTCTTCAAATTCCTGTAATTCGTCTTTTACGAGTTGTTGAATGTGTTGGGAAGAGTTCATGTGCCGGCAATTTACATCAAATGAATAGTTTTCATTTGATTTCAGCAAAATGCAGCACATTTTGTGGTAAAAGAGTCTAATGGAACAGCAAGAGTATAAATAAATTATAAAAAATTTGCTTTTTAATAACTGATCTCTATTTTTGCAATAATCATCAGGAATTTTCGAAACTTAATACAACAACTATGGCAAGCAAAAAGTACACCCTTCTTTTAGGGGCCCTATGTCTTCTTTTTACCAATCTGTACGGTCAGTACGATTGGAAGGATTCATCTCTCATTCCAAAAAACGGCAAATCTCAGCAAAGCGAATTTTTGCAAAACCAATACCCCTTCCCTGCAAAGCCACGTAATCAGTGGGAAATTGGGTTAAGTGTTGGTAATGTAGCAATCAGCGGAGATGTTAGTGCACGTGTTCCACAAATTGGATGGGGTGCTCATGTTAGAAAGGCATTCGGTTATATTTTCTCTGCAAGACTTGCTTACCACGGTGGTATAGCAAAAGGCATGAACTGGTTACCTGCATACAACTATGCAAAAAACCCCGCCTGGAAAAATAACTACATTGCTCCTATCAATGTACAAAGTCCCCCCAACAGCGGTAACCTCCGTCAGCTGCAAAGCACAAACGGATTTTTACCTTACCCAGTAGGGCAGTTACAGGGCGATCCGGTTTATTACAACTACAGAACCGTTTCTCACCAGTTAGCCTTACAAGGTATCATCACATTAAACAACATTCGTTTTCATAAAGCCAAAACCGGTTTTGTTGTATACGGTATTGGTGGTATTGGTGGTTTAATCTACGAGTCTAAGGTTGATGCCTTTGATGCTGCAGGTTTGCCTTACAACGCACTTTTCCGTTCTGTGTTAAACAAGTATGAAGTTGCTAATAAAAACAGAGGCGACATCTTACGTGATTTAAGAGCTGGAATGGATAAAGTTTACGAAAGTTCTGCTGATGGTCACCAGTTACGCCGTCCTAAGCTGTTTGACATGACTTTTAAGCCAACTGTTCAGGTTGGATTTGGTGTAGGCTTTAAGTTGAGCAGACGCTTTAGTGTTGGTGTAGAAGAAATTCTCAGCTGGTCAAACGATGATTTGTTAGATGGTCAGCGTTGGCAGGAAGCGTCATTGGGTGATGCTGCAATGACACGTGACTTTGATGCATGGCATTATACAAATGTAAATCTGAACTATAGCCTTGGTGCAAAAGCAGTTGAGCCTCTTTGGTGGTTAAATCCTCTGGATTATGCTTACAATGAGTTAAACGCTCCTCGTCACATGAAGCTTCCAAAACCAGTTTTGGATGATGCAGATGGCGATGGTGTAACTGATCAGTTCGATAACGAGCCAAATACCCCCGCAGGTTGTCCTGTAGATACACATGGTGTAAGCCGTGATACTGATGGTGATGGTGTTCCTGATTGTAAAGACAAGGAATTGATCACTCCAACGCAGTGTCAGCCGGTAGATGCTGATGGTGTTGGTAAGTGCCCAGATCCTGAGTGCTGTAAAAATCCTGTAGTTGCTCCTCCTGCTTGTAATCTGGTTGATCTTCCGAGCATTAACTTTGCCGGTAACTCAAGCTCATTAAGCGCAGAAGCGAAGGCATTAGTAGGAAGTGTAGCTTCTTCACTCCGTGGTAACCCACTTTGTAAGCTGATCGTTTGCGGTAGCGCTGCTAAGAGCAAATCAGGTCAGTCTCTGGGTCAAAAGCGTGTAGATGCAATCGTGAAGTACCTGGTTGAAGTACAAGGTATCAGTGCTGACCGTGTGGTTGCACAATACGATTGTCACGAAGGAGATCCTTCAGTAGTTGAGCTCCGTGCTGAGCAGAAGTAATTCATAAACTAACTGCATATAAAAAGCCCTCCGGTTATCCGGAGGGCTTTCTTTATGAAAAGATTAACCGCTGTTCGCTCCATTACAAAAAGGATAAGGCTAATTTGCCCGAAAATCTTAACTTTGCTCGCTTTTATGAATTGTACAAGGTTGTTAGTCGTTTTTAGTGCGGTGCTTATACTTGCAGGATGCAACAAAAACTCAGTTGCTAAAATCCTCAAGAACAAGGATGTGGAATACAAACTCGGTATGGCCGAGCAGTATTATGCAAACAAAAAGTATAGTAAAGCACAGATTCTGTACGAGGATTTATTCCCTTTATTGAGGAATGACCCCCGATTTGAAGATCTTTATTATAAGTATGCTTATTGCGCTTTTTATCAGAAGGATTACGGCAATGCAGAAAACCTCTTTAAAGGATTTCTGGAAGTTTTTCCTAAAAGCCAACGGGCATCAGATGCTGATTTTATGAGGGCAAATTGTTTCTTTAAACAATCTCCCCGTGTTGAACTGGATCAAACACCAACAGAAAAGGCGATTGGCTTTATGCAGGCGCATCTCAATAATTATCCCGAGTCGCCGAAAGCTGATGAGGCAAAGAAGATCATTGAAGAATGTTACGAAAAGCTTGAGCTGAAGGAATATAAAAGTGCAGAGCTCTATTATAATGTGGCTTCTTACAGGGCTGCAGCCATTACCTTTACGAACCTGTTAAACAGCTACCCTGAATCAAAGAAAGCGGATGAATATAAG
>JALHRP010000061.1 GCA_022841365.1 Chitinophagaceae bacterium
CGCTCTTCCGATCTACACGAATTGAAATCGCCACAATTCATCGCACCAGTAATTCGTGTAATTAGTGAAATTCGCTTCATTCGTGTTATACTTCTTCTACTTTATCCAGCTCCACTTTCAAATTATCAATAATAAATTCCTGCCGGTCGGGAGTGTTCTTGCCCATATAATATTCCAGCACTTGCTGAATATGTGTTTCAGGCAATAACATCACCGGTTCTTTGCGCATTTCTGCACCAATGAAACGACCAAATTCATCCGGACTGATTTCACCCAAACCTTTAAAGCGTGTGATCTCCGGTTTGCTGCCCAGTTTTTTTACAGCAGCCTGTTTTTCCGTTTCATCATAACAATAAATGGTTTCCTGTTTGTTACGTACACGGAACAAAGGCGTTTCAAGAATAAACACATGCCCGTTCTTCACTAAGTCTGGAAAGAATTGCAGAAAGAATGTCATCAACAACAAACGGATGTGCATGCCATCTACATCGGCATCGGTTGCAATCACAATATTGTTGTAACGCAGATCTTCATAACTATCTTCAATATTCAACGCATGCTGCAAAAGATTGAATTCTTCATTTTCATACACCACTTTCTTAGTAAGACCGTAACAGTTCAATGGTTTACCACGCAAACTGAATACAGCCTGCGTTTCAACATTTCTTGATTTGGTAATACTTCCGCTGGCACTATCACCTTCGGTAATAAAAATGGTGGTTTCCTTTTGCTTCTCCAGAATCTTATCCTTGTCTTTCCCTGTTGCTTCATCGTTGTAATGAAAGCGGCAATCTCTTAATTTCTTGTTGTGCAGATTCGCTTTCTTGGCTCGTTCATTCGCCAGTTTTTTAATACCGGCCAGTTCTTTTCGTTCACGTTCGTTTTGCTCTATCCGTTTTTTCAACGCTTCTGCAACAGCCGGATTTTTATGCAGGTAGAGATCAAGATCACGGGCAAGAAAATCTCCAATAAAATTCTTCATACTTGGGCCACCTTCAAACACAACACTGGAACCAAGTTTTGTTTTTGTCTGACTTTCAAATACGGGCTCCTGTACACGTACACTCACAGCCGCACAAATACTTCCACGGATGTCAGCCGCATCATAATCTTTCTTAAAAAAATCACGAATTGTTTTTACATAACCTTCTCTGAATGCTGCAAGGTGTGTACCTCCCTGTGTTGTAAACTGACCGTTTACAAACGAATAATATTCTTCGCCATATTGATTTTCGTGTGTAATAGCAACTTCAATATCCTCTCCTTTTAAATGAATGATGGGATAACGCAATTCATCTTCATTGGTCTTCCGTTGCAACAGATCAAGCAATCCATTTTTTGAAACATACTTCTTGCCGTTGAAGTTGATCACCAATCCGGCGTTGAGATAACAATAGTTCCAGAACTGGTTATCCATGTACTCATGGATATAATGGTAATTTTTAAAAATAGAATCATCCGGAATAAACGTTACAAGAGTTCCGTTTTCTTCTGTTGTTTTTTGTTCTTTATGATCTTTTACAAGGATTCCTTTTTCAAACTCAGCAGTTTTCTCTTTGCCTTCACGAAAAGCAGTTACTTTAAAATAATTGCTCAATGCATTCACCGCTTTGGTACCAACACCGTTCAATCCAACCGATTTCTGAAACACTTTGCTGTCGTACTTGGCACCGGTGTTGATCTTGCTCACCACATCCACCACTTTACCCAAGGGAATACCACGACCGTAGTCACGAACAGTTATCACACCTTTTTCCATGGTTACATCCACATGTTTACCATAGCCCATCGTGTGTTCATCAATACAGTTATCAATCACCTCTTTCATCAACACATAAATGCCATCATCGGGGCTGCTACCGTCGCCCAACTTTCCAATGTACATTCCCGGCCGTAAACGGATATGCTCCTGCCAGTCGAGGGTTTTGATGGAATCTTCATCGTAATCAAACAAATTCTTTTTTTCTTCTGCCATTGCTTCGTTTATATTTTTAAAGCCTCTCATCCCTTGTCCGACCGTCATCCGGGCGGGCTTCCTTTTCTCCTGTAGAGAGAAGGCGATACTTCATATGTTTAATAAACATTTAATTCTTCCACATCAACATCAAACAATACTCAACAACCTTCACAGTCTTAATACATTTTGTTTACAAATTGTCAAGCAAGGGCTGTGTGTGGAAAGCCTCCCCTCCGGGGAGGTTTGGAGGGGCTTGGCTGGCAAATATAACAAAACCACTTTCCTATCCTCTCTTACTATTTGTTCACAGTCCTGTGAATAAATTTTGGGCTGTAACTGATTATTCCTCAATTTCGCATCAATAATTTTACCATCATGGATAAAAAGATTTACACCCTCCTTACGATCTATATTATTTATTTAGCAATTGCACTGTCAATGGTTTTATCTACCGGCGCACAGAAAGTATTAACAGCCATCATTTTTGGAGGTACCGGTACAGTTATCTTCCTCATCATGTTCCTTCTCTGGATGCTGAACCGCAAGCACGAAGGTTAATTGTATTCTTATGCCAAGGGCTATTGACAGCCTCGATGCTTATTATCCAAAAGACAGAAAAGCATGGCGTGCATGGCTGCAGAAAAATCATCTGCTATCAACGGGCATCTGGCTTATTTACTACAAGGTTGGCAAAATTAAACCCCGTCTTCCCTACAACGATATTGTGGAAGAATGCCTGTGCTTTGGCTGGATTGATGGTCTTGCCCGAAAACTGGACGACGAACGTTCCATGATTCTGATTACTCCCCGCAAACCAAAAAGTGTTTGGAGCAATGCCAATAAAGAACGGGTGAAGATATTACTCAGCAACGGTTTGATGACTCCCGCCGGTCTTGCAAAAATTGAAACAGCCAAAAAGAACGGAAGCTGGGATGCTTTAACCGCATCAGACGAAGCAGCCAAAAATAATTACCTTCCAAAAGATTTAGAAAAGATATTCAAAGGAAAAAAAGCAGCCCTTGCAAATTTTAAAGCCTTTGCTCCCTCTGTACGGAAACAATTTCTCAGCTGGATAGACAGTGCAAAAACAACCGAAACCAGAAATAAACGATTGATACAAACGGTACTCATGAGTGAAGCAAACAAAAAACCCGGAGCACAGGGATTTAAATTGTAAAAAAGCTATGAGCTTTTAGCAAAAGCTTCTTCACTATCTTTATATAATGAAACCAATCTTATCCTTTATCCTACTTCTTGCAACATATGCTGCATCTGCACAACAGCAACAGGAAATTATCCGCCTCGACAGCTGCAAACAATTTGGAGAAAAAATATTTGATGATATATATATCCGTGTGCAGCAAACAGCACAATGGAAAAATAAAAAGACAAGCCTTGATGATTACTTTGATCAGTTTTTTAAAGACTATGTTCAAAAAAAAGCCGGCGGAAAAATTACGCTGAGCTTACTGATCACTGCCGAAGGAAAGGTTTGTTTGTATGAAGCCCGCCCCAACAGCAATGTTCGTCCCAATTATACCGAGCTCAAAACCCACCTGAACAGGCAGGACTGGATACCTGCTTCAGTGAACGGAAAAGCCGTTGTATCCATTAAAATTCTGCAGGTGGTTTTCGATGGCAAAAAGATCAGTGTAACAGAGCTTGAATAAACCCACATACTCAACCTGTTGATTTTCAGCTGCTGAGCTTTAATTTTTTGTGAATTAGCCCGAAGTGACATTTTTGCATCCCCTTTTTGCTGCGTTTCGTCCTACATTTGTATGGTACCGCATAACTGAAACAGGATTGGTACAGATTAACTCCACTTACCGACACCATTTGAATTCCGGTTACTGCCCGTTAACATTGTTCAAGTTTAAAAATTGTGAAGTATGTATTCGTATGAATTGATGGAAACAGGATGTCATTACCTCATCCAGGAAAAAGAAAATGAGGCGTTGAAGCTGATCAAGGTTCATTTTAAAAGTGATCATGCAGTTTGTGTGTCTACTTATACAGAAGGCGAAGAAATTGTGTGGAAAAAAAAGAGCGATGAAATTTTTGATATAGCAGAATGCCTAGATGATAAAGCCGTTGCCAGCTGGGAAAAACTATTTTTCAGTCAGGATGCGTTTTATGAAGATGAGGATGAGTAATTTGTTTTTAAAGGAATTATTTTCGTTATTGCAAGTATGAAGATGAACTTCGATGAGCTCTACAGCAATTACTCAAATGTAGAGCTTTTGATTATTGTTAAAAAACCCGAAGACTATCAAATAGAAGCTATACAAGCTGCAACAAATCATTTAAGCAGTAGAACAATTACAGAAGCAGAATATCTTGAAGCCGAAGAATTTCACTTTAAGCTTTCGGAAAAATCAAAACAGAAACAAGAGAAATTCGATTTATTAAAAGAAAAGGCGCTTAATATTGTTGATCCTATCATCAACCCCAGCGAAATAATACAACCAGGCAAGTGGTTAAAACTCCTGTTATTTGTTATTACAATTCAATATGCGTGGACAACAGTATCTCTTTTAATTGATTTAATAAGAATTGGATTTTGCAAAAATTGTTTCTTTGACCCATCATATTTTGCAGGCATCATTAATCTATTTTATGTTCCTTTGATTTTTTTCTTATTGTATAAAAGGAGAAAGTGGGGCTGGATACTTTTATTTGCAGATAATTTTCTAAGCGTTGTAATAAGAATTGGGAGTTCTTATGCTTTTTTTAAATACAGAGAAATTTATGGAGGAGAGACAGCAGAGTTCTTATTACTTTGCTTTATTAAAGCCGCTTTCGCATTCTTTTTATGGAGAAAAGATATTCAGGAGTTTTTCTCGATCAGCGAAAACACAAAAAAGGACACCTTAATATTAGTGTCAATCATCAGCTCAATTATTTTATTTATCAGCTTTATTAATTGGTTCTAATTGGACATTTCTTACAGCCTGTCTTTCACATAAGTGATCTCTGTTTTTCCATGTGGCACTGGTTTACCTAAATCATCCACATTTACAAATACCATTTTTTCAATGGTGAGTATCTGTTCCCGTGTAAGTTTATTCCTTACTTCGCAACGCATGGTCATGGAGGTGTTTCCGAAATGGGTAGCAATAATGCCGATTTCAATAATATCGCCCTGCACAGGTGCAGAAATAAAATTGATCTCAGAAATAAACTTGGTGACCACTTTCCGGTTCTCGAGCTGAATCACTGCATACAAAGCTGCTTCTTCATCAATCCACTGCAACAAACGGCCACCAAATAAACTTTGGTTGGGATTCAGATCCTCTGGCTTTACCCATTTACGGGTATGAAAATTCATTTGGTTAACTTCTTCACTCATACAAAGCTGTATTGTTTATATGTAAATGTAAACAAGAATTCGAGCTGTTAAGGCCATTCATCAAAACATCGTATCAGTTTACACACATTTGTTGTAACTTCTGTATCTAAAATTTCGGGTTATGAAAAGAGCCGTAATTATTACGTTGCTGTTAGCCTTTGTTGCAGCAGTTGCCATTGCCAACATCAACCGGAAAAACGAAAACAAAACAGAAAAAAAGATGGAGCAGAAAGTTGAAAAGAAAAAAAACTGCAAACGAACCTGTATGTTTTCGTAAAACGAAACGTCCTGTTTTAAAAAGCAGGACGTTTTTATTTTATGCCTGTTTTCTGTTTCAATTGATCTTTGGCAGTTGGGCCTTTCTTTTTAGCCGTAGTTGTTTTGGTAAAACTGTAGCTGAGTGTAATCCTGTAATTTCTGGTTTGTGTGCGGCTGAAGCTTTCCAGATTAAAATTAGGTCCGTATGTAAATGTATTATTCTGCTGTTGAATAAACGGATCAACCGCATTGACCGTTACAATCAGTTTCTTTTTGAAGAATTTTCGCTGAATGCCGATATTCATATTTACGTTACTCCTTACTGTTCCCTGCGGGTTGGCAAACCGGTTAAATGTAAATGCACCGGTGAAGGTCCATAAATCAGTAGGTAAATAATTGGTTGTAAAGTTGGATGTAAAAGAGCCTCCGTCTCTGAACTTCCGCACCTGCTTATCGAATGTACCATACTGATTATAGGTATAGCTGGCGCTGATATTACTCCGCAGTTTTCGGCTGAAGGTCAGTCCGCCCCAAGTGCTCATTTCATACTCCTGCCTATTGCTTACATTGTTCCATGTAATAACCGTTTTACCATCGGGTTGTAACGTACGGATCTGGCTAAACACATCTTCAACCAGATTATATCCCAAACCGATATTGGCAAAAAACTTCTCTTTGGTTTTACCTGCCACTACATCAAAGTTGTGCGATTGTGTGGGATTCAGCTCCGGATTTCCGTAACGTAAATTATACGGATCGCTGTAATCAATCGCCGGATTTAATTCATTGATACCTGCACGACGAATGGTGCGGCGATATGCAAATGTGAGATTAGTTTTATTTTTCCAGCTGCGGTTGATGTTGGCAAACGGCAGAAAGTTATAAAAGCGGTTATATACCATTCTGTTTTCCTGCAACAGTTCAAATAAAATATTTGTTTGCTCAACCGCTGCACCTGCAGTTACAGAAAAGCCCGGCTGAAAAATATGTTTCATAGAAAAACGGATGTTGATCACATCCTGATGAAACTTAAAATTGTTACTGAGCAAATCAACTTTCTGAAAATCACGTTCAGGCTTTTTCAAAAATTCTGTTGTCAGTAATACATGACTGTTTGTACGGTTGTAAGACATTCCTGTCGAAAAACTGGTTTTCTTATTCTTCAACAGTTTGTCATAGGCTGCATTTACAGTAAAGCCGTTGCTTTTGGTAAGAGTTGATTGTTTTTGGGTACTGTCAATTCCATTGGGTGTTTCATCTGCATTAAAAAACTGTTGAAAAAAATTGCGGATGTTTTGGTTACGGCCAAGATTGTAAGAAGTAATGATCCTGAACTGTTCGCCCGGCACTTTTCCCTTGTGTGTATAGGTAAAGTTTACAGATGGGCTTCTGCTGAATCCGTCTGTGGCAATGGTGCGTTCACTCAGCCTTGATATCAGTTCAAACCGGTTGAGATTTTTATATCGTGTAAATCCATTGTTATCAAACTCGTTTTGATTGTACTGTGCAACAAAGTTGATGATGTTCCGCTTGTTGATATCGTAATCCATATTCAACCGCAGATTAGGTCTGATATTCTTATTTAATGACAGACTATTTGTCTTTAATTGATTCACTGAGTCATTGTAAATATTCGTCCGGTTACTGTACCCGTCTGTTTCAAACTGATTGTAACCGATACCCGCATTGAGATTAATAGCGAACCCTTGCTTTCGATAATTAAAGTTACTGCTGATACCTGCTTCACCTCTTGAACCGAAATAAAGATTTACTCTGCCGCCAAAACCTACTCTGCCTTTTTTAGTAACAATGTTAATGACCCCTCCCTGTTCATTAGCAAATTGAGGTGGAGGATTTGTGAGCACTTCAATTTTTTCAATGGTACTGCCGGGCATGCTTTCAAGCAAATCCTGAAGTTGCTGCATATTTAATTCAACCGGTTTATCATCAATTAATATCTTCGGTTCTTTACCACGTACTAAAATTTTTCCGTTAGGATCAGTGGTTACAAGTGGAGTTTGTTTTAAGAGTTCGGTTGCAGTACTGCCGTTACTCAATGCACTTTCGCCTACATTAAAGGTGATGTTTCCATCTTTTGATTCGATGAGAGGTTTCTCGGCATAAATCACTACTTCTGTTAACTCTACCGATTGATGACTGAGAATAATATCGTTCAAATTAAAATCCGAACGTTCGGCACGGATATGTATACTGTCAATTTGTTTTTTTCTGAATCCAACTGCAGTGATCTGTAAACGATAGTACCCGAATGGGAGTCCTGTAAATTGAAACGCTCCGTTTTTATCTGTAAGAAAAACTGATTTCGATATTGAATCGCCCAGCAGGCTGATTGAAACTGTGGCGCCATGAATGGCTTTATCGCCAGACGAATCAAGCACCGAACCAATGACCACTCCTTCTTTCTTTTCTGTGCGCTGGCACCATGCCCCTGAATAAACAAGGAGGAGGAGACTGATTACAAAAACAATTTTTTTCTTCAAGATGCATCAAAAATATATTGTTCTTTTTTAATCTCTTCTTTCAATTACATGACAGGTAATTCTGCCTTTTGAATGAAAAACCATCATGATAAAAGATCTGAAAAACATCTATACAAATGTTATTAGAAATTATATGAACGATTTCATCGTTCAAAACTATTCATTCAACGAAAGAGAATGCTGTAGAGGATTATGTCGAATAGCTTTATTCTTCTAATTCATTCAGTGTAAACAAATCCAATGAAACAATTTCTTTTTTTCATCTCAGTTATTCTTCCTTCCGTTCTATTTGCAGAAGGAGGAAAAAACCTTACTCCGGCAAATACCGGAGCAGCAACTGGTGCAAATCAGTTTATCGGCTACTTACAAAACGGAGATGCAAATAACTCTTTGTCATTTTTAGCAGCTCCATCTGAAGCCGGGTTTAATCCGGATCATCGTTTAATGATTCGTATAAAACCGGGAGAAACGTTGTATTATGGTTTGCAGCGGAATGATGGAACAGGAGCAACTGTAAATATTCAGTTGAGAAGATTGGATAATGGAACTGTAGTTGCAACAACCAACCTCACATCTACCACTGCGCCTGCTTTAAATGCAGGAGCCGGTGTTATTGGCACTTATGCACAAATGGTTGCAGGGCCGGCAGCAATTGTTGGCGGCACAGGATACAATGCACTCGCCTATACATTTCCGGGTACAGAAACTGCTCCGGTTGATTTAGCGGTTGAGATACTGGATGATGGAACTTTACCTCCTTATACAGCAAGCACTGCAAGAGACTGGTATAATCTGTGGGATTTTTCGGTGTACAGTGGTGTAACAGAAAAAAGAGGAAGATTGCACGGTAAATACTGGTCGTTTAGCGCAGCCGGTGGAACCAACCGTCTTTCAACATTCTTTCAATTTTACACAGCTGTACCAAATCAGGGTGGTACAAATTTTTATATCAAATCTATTAACCTGGGTGGCATGCAACCCTTTGGGTTCTTCTTAACCACCAATGCAACAGGCAGTCTTACAGATGGTGCAGGAAATGCGACTGCTGATTATAAGGAACGCAGAAAAAGTAAAAATTTCTATGCAGGTGTTTTTGATGACGGCTATCCGCAATACAACAATTTTGTAAATGACCCGGATCCTGAATTCTGGCCATCGGCATTAATCGTTAATCCGGTAATCACAACTAAATCAATCTGCCACCCTTCACGTGCAAACGGTGGTGCCATTGATATTACATTTTCGGTTACAGTTCCGGGTGTTGCTATTGTGTTACTTGATTTAAACGGAGTTGATGGTTATCAACCCGGTACAAAAGATGTGCTCATAGAAGCAAACATCACAACCATTGGCAATACAACCATACAATGGGATGGACTTGATGGTCTTGGTGCAAATGTACCTTCGGGCACAGCATTTAAAACTGTTTTTCGTCTCGGGTCTTTTCCTATACATTATCCAATTTATGATGCAGAGAATAACTCTGATGGATTTGGAATATTTGATGAACGGCCCAATGCAGCTGCTACACCTGCCATTGTTTTTTGGGATGATAACAACGTAGTGGCAAACTCAAACCAATTGTTTGGAATAAACTCCAATGGTTCTGTACACCCTTGGGGAGGCAGCGGTGCTGCGGGCACCATCTTCGTAAATAATATTGGTGACACCAGATTGTTCAACACCTGGATTTACGGTCAGTTAAGAGAGTTTACTAATACTTATCTGCACACATACAATTGCAGTAATGCACAACCTGTCAGCAATAATTTTACATCTGCCGTCATCCCTCAAACAAACGGGGCTACTTCTATTCCTGCTTTAAATGCAGTTGATGCTGATGGCAGCATCAGTTCTTATACGATCAGTGTTATTCCTCCTGCTTCAGAAGCGGTACTTACCTATTGTTCAAACGGAACAATACCCTGTACAGGAACAATTACAACAGTTACTGCCGGAACAGTTTTAACTCCGGCACAAATGGCAACTTTACAAATTGATCCATCTCCCACTTTTGCAGGAACTACACAATTTACATTTACTGCAACAGACAATGGAGGTGCAGTAAGCAACCCTGCCGTTTATAAAGTGCCTGTAGCTGCCAACCCGCCTGTTGCAAATAATTTAGTAATACCTGCCATTGTAAATACAGCAGCTGCCACCTTGTTACAACCATTGTCGGGTGCTGATGCTGATGGCACAATCAGCAACTATACCATTTCTGCCGTTCCGGTATCAACCGAGGGTATTCTTTCTTACTGTTCTAACGGTACCGAACCCTGTACAGGAACAGTTACTACTGTTACAGCAGGTACTGTTTTAACTGCAGCACAAATGCTCACTTTAAAATTTGATCCTGCAGCGGGTTTCACCGGATCTTCAGTATTCAATTATACTGTAACAGACAACAGCGGTAATATCAGCAATACAGCATCTTATACCATACCTGTAACTGCAACTGCCAGCAATCAGGTGCCGCCATTAAGTAATAACATTACAGCTCAAATCATCAACAGCAGCAATGAAGCAACTCCTGTACCTGCGTTAACAGCAAGTGATTTTAATGGCACTATTTCTAATTTTATTGTTAACACAATACCGCCTGCTGCACAGGGAGTGTTGTTGTATTGTTCACTTGCACCAGCTGCATGCAGTCAGTTTCAAATGACAGCTGTTACAGCGGGACAAAGCTTAACGCCCGGTCAGGCTGCTTCTATTCAGTTTGATCCTGCTCCGGGTTTTAGCGGAACGGCCGGCTTTACTTATTCGGCTGCAGATAATGCAGGCAACATCAGTAACATTGCTACTTACAATATTCCTGTTGTAAATAATCCGCCTACAGTTAGTAACATTACAACAACTGCACCCTTCAATGGAACAATTGCACCTATTGTTTCAATCAGCGGAACCGATGGTGATGGCAATATCAGCAGTTATACAATTGCAACAGTTCCAACTGCAACACAAGGAATTTTATATTATTGTCCGCTTGCACCCCTTACATGCACTGCTGTTCAATTAACTGCTGTAACAGCAGGAACAACACTTACTGCAGCGCAGGCAAATGCACTTTCTTTTGATCCTGCAACCGGATTCAGCGGAACAGCAACTTTCAGTTATTCTGCTACCGATAACAATGGCAACATCAGTCAGCCTGGTATTTACAATATTCAAATAGCAAATCAGCCTCCGGTTGCCCAGGTAATTACAGCTCCATTACTTCCAAATACAAATGGAGCAACAGCAATTCCATCACTTATAGCAGCCGACAATGATGGCACCATCGCATCTTATACGATTCATACTTTGCCAACAGCAGCACAAGGTATATTATCCTTAGCCGGTGTTGCTGTAACTGCAGGACAGGTACTTACTCCTGCACAAATCAGTCTCTTGCAATTCGATCCTGCTGCAGGTTTTACAGGTAATGCAGGTTTTACTTACTCTGCTGTTGATAACAGCGGCAACTACAGCAACCTTGCAACTTATCATATACCTGTTTCGGGTTCTGGAAATATTCCACCCATTTCAAATGCTATCATTGCCCCTGCAATGAGTAACAACAATGGCGCAACTGCTATTCCTTCTCTTGTTTCAACAGATGCAGATGGAACTGTGAGCAGTTACAGAATACTTACACTGCCGCCTGCTTTTCAGGGACAATTATTATTGAGTGGTGTTGCGGTAACAACAGGACAGGTATTAACACCGGCACAAATCAGTCAACTGCAATTTGATCCTGCTGCAGGTTTTACAGGCACTGCAACTTTTGAATATCTTTCAACAGACAACAGCACTGCAAACAGTAATACATCTATTTACAGTATTCCTGTAACCAATAATCCCCCCCTTGCTAATCCGGTATCAGCACCTGTTATGCCCGGCAGCTTCGGGGCCACAGCTATCCCGGCTTTATCTGCTTCTGATGCTGATGGAAGTATTTCATCTTACACGATAACATCGTTGCCTTCTGCATCGCAGGGTGTGTTGTTATTGAATGGTGTTGCAATAACAGTTGGACAAGTTCTTACACCGGCACAAATCAATCAATTGCAGTTTGATCCTGCACTTGGTTATTCCGGACAGGCTTTGTTTAATTATTTTGCTACAGATAATAACGATCTAAAGAGTAATGTGGCGACTTATAGTTTAAGTATCACCGGTGTTTCACCTGTATCTCAGGATATAACAGCTCCTTTACTGCTCAATATCAGCGGGCCGTTCTCTATCCCTGCACTTAACAGCAGTGATGCAGATGGAAGCATTGCCGGTTATAGTATCATCAATTTACCACCAGTATCACAAGGTATCTTATTAGTGAACGGAGTTCCTGTAACTGCAGGACAGGTATTAACACCGGCTCAAATCAGTCAACTGCAATTTGATCCTGCTGCTGGTTTTATTGGCGATGCTATGTTTAATTATGCAGCAACAGATAACTATGGGAATATCAGCAATACATCCTTGTATATAATTCCTGTTGGCACAGGCAGCACCTTGCCTGCCGAGGGGCTTAGTCTGCAGTCAACTTATTACAACAACGTGGTAACCTTAAACTGGAAAACTACCAGCGAGTATAACACGGTTTATTTTGTAACGGAAAGAAGCACAGATAATGTAAACTTTATGCCGTTTGCAATTCCTGTTTCAGCAGCAGGCACCAGCAGTTCAATAAAAAATTATGATAGTAAAGACGACATCAGCTCTTTACAACATAACGGCATCGTTTACTACAAAGTAAAACTGTATGATGCAGATGGCAGTTTTAAATACAGCAACACAACAGCCATAAGAATAAAAAACAGCGGAATTAAAGTTTGGCCAAATCCATTTGCTGAAACGGTACAGGTAAGTATCACCTCTGCTTCAAGCACGGTGATTCAGTTAAGAGTATGCGATGTGAATGGCCGGATTCTGATGATCCAACGCAACAGTATTGGCGCAGGTACCAGCCAGATAAGTCTTAACAATCTGCAAGAGCTTTTGCCGGGCATTTATCTGCTGCAGGTCATTCAACCGGGTGCAGACATCAATACATATCAACTCATCAAACGATAGGAACCCTTAAACACCGACCCTTCAAACAGTCGCTCCTAAAAAAGCGGCTGTTGTTTTTTTATAGAAACTCGGATTTTTTTTGATCAACTTCATCTTTACCTGTTTTAATTCTGTGCGTTTTATTTGATGATAAGAACTGGTTTGAAACCCGTTTTTGCTGCCAACCTGTCACTAATTTATCTGAAATCTCCTACCTTTGCGGCTTAACCGGAGTTGGATATGATTGACTTGATGACAGATACAAAGTTGCACGATGAGAACCGCCAGGGAGAGGCATATGCTCCTTTTGCAGGTGACCCCAACCTGTATCAAAAAAAATTTTACATCGAAAGCTATGGCTGTGCCATGAATTTCAGCGACAGTGAAATTGTTGCCAGCATATTAAATACAGCAGGTTTTGGCGCTACCAGAAATACAGAAGAAGCCGATTTAATTTTACTCAATACTTGTTCTATTCGGGAAAAAGCAGAGCAAACCATCCGCAAACGGTTAACCGAATTCCGTAAATCAAAACAACGTAAGCCGGGCATGCTCATTGGTGTGTTGGGATGTATGGCCGAGCGTTTAAAATCGAATTTACTGGAAGAAGAAAAACTGGTTGATCTGGTGGTTGGTCCGGATGCATACCGTACACTGCCTGGATTAATTGAAGAAGCAGAAGGCGGACAAAAAGCAGTGAATGTATTGTTGAGCCGTGAAGAAACCTATGCCGATATTTCGCCCGTTCGTTTAGAGAGCAATGGTGTAAGTGCGTTTATTTCCATTATGCGTGGCTGCAACAATATGTGCAGCTTTTGTGTAGTGCCTTTTACCCGTGGCCGTGAACGTAGCCGTGATGCAAGATCCATTGTGGCCGAAGCACAGGATTTATTTGATCGTGGTTTTAAAGAAGTAACCTTACTCGGACAAAATGTAGACAGCTACCAATTTGTAAATGAGCAAATGGATGAAACCGTTTCATTTGCAATGCTGCTTGAAATGGTAGCTAAAATAAGTCCGCAACTGAGGGTTCGCTTCTCAACTTCTCATCCAAAAGACATCACAGACGAAGTTTTATTTACCATTGCGAAGTATGATAATATCTGCAATTATATTCACCTGCCCGTACAAAGCGGAAACACCCGTATTCTGCAATTAATGAACCGTACCTATACACGTGAATGGTATATGAAAAAGATTGATCGTATTCGTGAAATTATTCCCGACTGCGGAATCAGCTCAGATATCATTACCGGTTTTTGTTCTGAAACAGAAGAAGAACATCTGGATACGCTTAGCCTGATGGAATACAGCAATTACGATTATGGCTACATGTATTTCTACAGTGAACGTCCGGGTACACTTGCAGCAAAACGTTATAAAGACGATGTACCTGAAGATGTGAAGAAAAGACGTTTACAGGAAATTGTAGATAAACAATACATCTTATCACTCAACAGTAACAAGAGAGATGTAGGTAAAACGTACGAGGTATTAATTGAAGGGGAAAGTAAAAAAGACGAACAGTCATGGATGGGCCGCAGCTCACATAACAAAGTGATTGTATTTCCCAAAGAACAGCATGATCTGAAAAAAGGAGATTATGTAATGGTGAAAGTAAACAGTTGTACCAAGGGCACATTGCTTGGTACAATTACAAACGCATAGACATGGATTTACAAAATATAAAAAACAGATTTGGTATTATTGGCAACTCCCCTGCCCTGAATCATGCATTGAATGTGGCAGTACAGGTATCATCAACAGATTTAACTGTACTCATCAATGGAGAGAGCGGTGTTGGTAAAGAAGTATTTTCTCAAATTATTCATTCCTTATCTACACGCAAACACAATCCGTTTATTGCAGTGAACTGTGGTGCTATTCCGGAAGGAACCATTGATTCAGAATTATTCGGACATGAAAAAGGATCGTTTACAGGTGCTGTAGATGCACGTAAAGGTTATTTTGAAACCGTGAATGGCGGCACCATTTTCTTAGATGAAATTGGTGAAATGCCCTTGGGTACACAAGCCCGTTTATTGCGTGTGCTTGAAGCCGGCGAATTTATCCGGGTGGGTTCATCTAAAGTACAGAAAACCGATGTACGTGTAATTGCTGCAACCAACAAAGAATTGTTTGAGTTTACACAAAAAAACAGATTCAGAGAAGATCTGTATTACCGTTTAAATACAGTGCCCATAAGGGTTCCATCACTCAGAGATCGTAAAGAAGATATTCCCTTACTCTTTCGAAAATTTTCTGTTGATTTTGCAGAACGGTATAAAACCACTCCTGTACAACTGGAAGAGGATGCGAAAAATCTGTTAATCAGTTATCCGTTCCCCGGTAATGTGCGGGAATTAAAGAATATTGCAGAACAGATTTCCGTTCTTTCTACCAATAAAATGATTGTAGCAAAAGATCTGGCTCCGTTTTTACCTGAACGTAGTTTTAACCGTCTGCCTGTACTGGCTCACCCCAATGTACCTGCAGGCAGTGCAGCAGAATTTGCAAACGAACGGGAGATTTTGTACAAGCTCTTTTTTGATATGAAACGGGATGTAACTGAGCTGAAAAAAATGTTTCTGGAAGTGTTGCAAAATGGCGGAAGCCAGGTGCAGATGCCAGGCAACTTTTTTAATGATACCCTGATGGCAGAACCCAAACAAATGGACATGCATCAGCCGGTACTCAATTCTTCTGCTGCACCGCAACCAATGATTCTTGGAAACAATGGCGATATTCATGAACATGTAGAAGTGGAAGAAAGCCTCAACATCATGGATAAAGAAAAAGAACTGATCATAAAGGCACTGAAGAAACATAAAAGCAAACGTCGTGATGCTGCGTTAGATCTGGGCATCAGTGAACGAACACTTTATCGAAAACTAAAGGAGTATGATATTGAAGAACTTTAAATACAAGCCGGTAGTGTTTAGCAGTAAGTCGTTAGTAAAGTCTTTATGGCTATTGACTATCGGCTATTGGCTATTGGCTTTCTCTTCCTGTTATTCCTTTAAAGATGTGTCCATTCCACCTGAAGTAAAAACAGTACGCATCAGTTACATTGATAATAAAGCCAGAATCATTAATCCGCAGTTAAGCCAGCGTTTAACCGATAAGCTCCGTCAAAAAATTGTAAACCAAACCCGGTTAACACAAACCAATAATGATGAGGCGCATTATGATATCAGCGGTCAGATTACTGAATATTATGTAACCACTTCCGGTATCTCTAATCAACAGGCAGCTTCAAACAGATTGAATGTAACGGTGCACCTTGTTTTTAAAAACCGACTCGACGACAGCAAAAGTTTTGATACGGATCTTACCCGAAATTTCGACTTCTCCGCATCGAAATCATTACAGGAAGCAGAAGCTCAGTTAACCGATCAAATTGTTCAAAACCTCACCGACGAAATATTTAACCGCATTTTCTCAAACTGGTAGTTTTTTCAATTACTTTGCTTTCATGAATGCTGATTTATTTCACCGGTTACTGCAGCAACCAGCCTTGTTGAACAATGTATCAACAGAAGAGCTGGAGCAAATCACTGATCAATATCCATGGTTTGCAAAAGGTCAGTTTCTGCTTGCGGCAAAAATGAAACAAACAAATCATGCATTGGCTGATGAGCAACTGCAAAAAGCTGCTGTATACTATCATCAGCCGCTTTGGTTTCACTTTCAGTTTAATCAATTCAGTCAACAGCCTGCGCCATCAACATCAATGCAGGAAGCTTCTTCAACCATACATCAGGAAAATACAGTTGAACAAACCGAAGCTCTTCCAGAAACTGCAGATGAACAAGATGCAAATGACACAGATGCCCTATTCAATGCTGAAGCAATGATTGAAGTGGAAGAAATAAAAGAAGAATTGAATGCGCCGGTAACAGATGCCGTATTAAATGCAGAAGCAATAATTGAAGTGGAGGAGATAAAAGAAGAACTGAATGCACCGGTAACAGATGCAGTATTGGATGCGGAGGTATTAATTGAAGCACAGGCAATCAAAGAGCAGGAAGCATTTATGAACAATGCAGAAATTGAACTCAATGCAGAAATAATGATTGAAGCTGCAGATAGCAAAGAAGAACCAACTTCTCCAAATGCAAAAGCAGAGAAAGAAGAACCTGTTTTCACCTTTGAACCTTTTCATACAGTTGATTATTTTGCTTCACAGGGAATTAAGCTGCAGGAAGAAAAAAACCATCCTGATCAGCTTACACAACAGGTAAAAAGTTTTACCCAGTGGCTCCGCTCCATGAAGAAAATTTATGTAGAAGAGAAAAAAGAACTCGACCCCAACCGTGAACAGGCGGTTGTAAATATTGCCACAGAAAGCAACCAGCCAACAGAAGTAATTACAGAAACCATGGCCGATGTGCTCATTAAACAGGGCAAACTTTCACAAGCCATTGACTTATACCGCAAATTAAGTTTGCTGCATCCCGAAAAAAGCGTTTATTTTGCCTCCCGTATTAAAGAATTAAATTCATAAACAATGATTTGGTTATTCATTATTCTGGTTATTTTGGCCAGTGCGTTATTAGGATTTGTAGTGTTGGTTCAAAACCCCAAAGGTGGCGGCCTCAGCGGCTCAGTAGCAGGTTTCAGCAACCAGTTTATGGGTGTAAAACAAACAACGGATGTATTGGAAAAAGGCACCTGGCTGTTTGCAGCCATTATTGGTGTTTTATGCCTGGTTTCAAGTTTGTTTATTTCTGATACTGCCGACACAGGCGGATCGGGCAACCTCGAAAAAGTGCCAACCAGTCAGCCTGTAAAACCGGCACCGGCAAACAGTGGTTCATCTACTGTACCTGTAACTCCTCCTTCAAAGTAATTTTAGAAAATAATTTATTCAACCCCGGCACATGTGTCGGGGTTTTTTGTTTTATTTTGAGACGTCTGCAAACCATGGCCCGACAATTGTTATGCTTTGCTCATATTTTGTATTAAACAAGTTTTCTGTCGTATTATTTATATAGTAATCCGATCTCTGAACAACCACTTTTCAATACATGAAAAAAATCTTCGCCGCTGTTTTTCTTTTGCTGTTGATTGCAGCTTTATTCTTTGCATGGAAGTTCTTTGGCTCTGCAACAAGTTTCGACGGACAAAAAAAGTATATCTACATCTACACAGGCAAAGCATCAAAAACCGAAGTAATGAAACTGTTCAGAGATTCAGGCTATCTCAGCAATACCGGTTTATTTGAATTTGCTGCAGACAAATTGAAAGTATGGCCACGGCTGAGACCGGGGAGATATGAAATTGAAAAGGGAAGCAGTCTGTTTGCATTGATAAAAAAATTCCGGAACGGCGTTCAAACACCTGTAAACCTGGTGATCACCAAGCTCCGTACAAAAAAAGACCTTGCTGCATTACTCAGCCGGAAGTTTGAAGCTGATTCGGCTTCCTTCATGCAATACCTTCATAACAACGATTCATTAAAAAAATTCGGATTAGATACCAATACCATTATGACCCTGGTATTTCCAAACACGTACTCGTTATTATGGAATACTGCTCCTAAAAAAGTGTTTGACAAACTCAATGAACAGCGAAAAAAATTCTGGACAGCGGAACGCAAACAAAAAGCATTGCAATTAAACCTTTCACCAGAACAGGTATATTCGTTGGCGTCTATTGTGGAAGAAGAAACCATCCGGCACGATGAAAAGTCAACCATTGCCAGTGTATATCTCAACAGATTAAAGAAAGATATGCCGCTTGGTGCCGATCCTACTGTGAAATTTGCCGTGGGTGATTTTTCGTTGAAGCGGATTTTGTTCAGTCATATTAACTCTACTGCATCATCACCTTACAACACTTATAAAAACAAAGGATTGCCTCCCGGTCCTATTTGCACAGCATCTGAAATTACCATTGATGCAGTGCTCAATGCAAAACAAACCGATTATTTATTCTTTTGCGCCAAGCCTAACGGCAACGGGTATCACGCATTTGCAGCAACTGATACAGAGCATTTGCAAAATGCAAAAAAATACCAGCAGTGGCTCGATAGCATAAAGATTCAGTAATGCCATAAATCAACTATTTTCGGGTTGCATGACGTTTGAAGATTTTTTATACCAGTTGCCTGTTGTTCGTTCTGTTGTAAGAATGAGCAAACGACTGAAGCCATGGGGGTTTGAAGGTGTGTCGCTTTATGAAGTGATCCGCTTTTTTATTCAACAGGTGAATCAGGGCAAACTGAATCAACGGGCTGCAGCCATTTCCTTCAACTTTATTCTTGCTTTACCACCTGCCTGCATTTTTTTGTTTTCATTGGTACCATTATTTCCGGCAGCCGATCGTTTTTACAACGAAGTAAATGCGTTTGTCCGTGATCTTACACCAAACGAAGCCACCAGAAATATTGTGGAATCTTTTCTGCAGGATTTTTTTAAACGACCCAAAAACAGTTTGCTCTCCATCGGTTTTCTTACATCCATGTTCTTTTCTTCCAATGCCATGATGGGGATCATTCATAGTTTCAATCAATCCATACATGAAAAAGAAAGCAAAGCATTTTTTGCATACCGGTGGAAAGCCATCCGGTTAACGTTCATCATCATTCTGGTATTTGTTGCCAGTATGATCTTACTCATTACACAGGGCGCCCTGTTCAGCTGGCTCCTCAACATACTTGAAATTGATAATGAATTTGTGAAATGGCTCATCATTGTATTACGCTGGGTGGTGATTGTTGGATTATTTTTTTATTCCATTGCATTTATTTACAGGCACGCTCCTTCTGTTGAAAAAAAATGGAAACTGATTTCTCCCGGTTCTATTGTAGCATCATCACTCATTATTTTATTTACATTTCTGTTTTCTTACTGGATCAATAATTTTGCAGCTTATACCATTTACGGATCCATCAGTACCATCCTCATCCTTATGATCTTTATCAATGCTATTTCGCTGGTACTGTTGATCGGCTTTGAACTGAACGTGAGCATTAAACTGCTGAAAAAACAGAGCGACAAAAGGCTGAAAGAAGAGATGAGCGGTGAAGCAGAACAGGAAAAGGCTTCGTAACTTTAATAAAACACATTCAGTATGAAATGCCATGACCGGAATTTCATTCAAATGTGGATTAATCTTTTCATGGCATACTATGTGTCAATTAAAAAACAATAAAAAATAAACACATGAAAAAGATATTGGTATCATTTGCAGCCATTGCCACCATGATGGCATTCACAGCTTTACCTGATGAGCTGAGTATAGGAAGTGCAATTCCTTCTCCCGAATTAAAGATGAAGGATGTATCGGGGAAACAATTTTCATTCAACGATGTAAAAAAGAAAAATGGTTTACTGGTTGTATTCAGTTGCAACACCTGTCCATGGGTGATTAAAAATCAGCAGGTAGCTTCTGAAGGCTTTGCCTATGCAGCATCAAAAGAGATTGGTGTCATTGTGCTCAATTCAAATGAAGGATCAAGGAATGCGGCCGATTCAAAAAACGCCATGCTGGCTTATGCGAAAGAGCAGAACTATCAATGGCCTTATGTGATGGATGAAAATTCTGCTATGGCCGATGCATTTGGTGCAAGAGTAACACCCGAATGCTATTTGTTTGATAAGAACATGAAACTGGTGTATCACGGAGCCATTACAGATAATCCGAAAACACCGGCAGAAAGCACCCGTGATCATTTAAAGGTTGCGGTTGATGAAGTGGTAACAGGCAAATCAGTAAGCATGACTACATCTAAAGCAATGGGATGTACCATTAAGCGGAAGTCATAAACAACGATTCATTTTATAATGATGCAACCTGTTGCTGAAGAGCAGCAGGTTTTTTTGTGCATTACGGTTTGCTGTTTAATGTGGTCGTATGTGCCCCTTTATATTGTCGCTTTCACACAGGGCTGATTAGAAGCAGAGAACTTAATTTTATCAAACTTTAAATCAAAAGTTATGTTGCTGAAAAACAAGAATGCTGTTATTTATGGAGCTGGCGGATCATTAGGCAGTGCCTTTACCCGTGCATTTGCAGATGCTGGGGCCGGAGTATATATAACCGGTCATCGTATGGAAGCGGTACAAGAACTTGCCAATGAAATTAACGCAGCTGGCGGAAAAGCATTTGCAGCTGAAGTTGATGCAATGAACGAAGAGCAGGTGAATCAATACCTGTCTGGATTAGTTGCGGAAGGGCACAGTATAGATATATCATTTAATGCCATTGGCTGGAAGGATGTGCAGAATTTTCCACTTACTGAAATGAAGTTGGCTGATTATCTGCAACCGATCAATATTTCTACACAAACAAATTTTATTACTTCCACAGCTGCGGGGAGAATTATGTCGAGACAAGGCGCAGGTGTAATCCTTTCTTTAACAGCAACACCTGGTGGTATTGGTTATCCGAATACAGGTGGCTTTGGAGTGGCCTGTTGTGCAGTAGAAAGTTTTTCACGCAATCTTGCATCTGAGTTAGGTGTTTATGGTGTGCGGGTGGTAAATATCCGTTCAGGCGGTTCACCCGATTCGAAAGTATTTAAGGAGGCCATTGAAGCTGGCGGAGAATTGGCTCCGGTGTTTCTGAAGAAACTAAGAGATGAT
>JALHRP010000062.1 GCA_022841365.1 Chitinophagaceae bacterium
GGGCAGCACATGCGTCATGTAGTAGAGCTGTATCAATGTTTATTATCCGGGTACGAAGCTGGAGTTGTTTGTTACGATCAACGTAAAAGAGATACTGCTGTTGAAACCAACAGAGAATTTGCACTCCGCTTATTGCAGCAGTTAACCGATTCTATAGAACTGGAGAATAAGGATCTGTTGCTGGTTTCTTATTTTGGTGAAGAAGCATCTGTTCAAATAAATCTGCCCACCAACTATTATCGTGAGCTGATGTATAACCTTGAACATTCGGTACATCACATGGCCCTGATGAAAGTAGGGTTAAAAGAATTATCCATTGCTGAAGTATCAGAAAACTTCGGCGTTGCATCATCCACTATCCAATATAAAAAGAATGTGCACAGTAACCTATATACCCAATAACAACGGTTTTTTTCTCACCTCTAACAGAGACGAAAAGCAGGTTCGACTCAAGGCCCTTTATCCCCAATGGGTTCGTTACGCTTCCGGAATGATCCTGTTTCCCAAAGATGGAAATGCAGGTGGTACCTGGATGGCATTGCATGAAAATGGAAATGCCATGGTGCTGCTCAACGGCGCATCAACCAATCATACATATAATCCGCCTTACCGTAAAAGCCGTGGATTGATTTTCCTGGATATTTTTGATCATCCAAATCCAGTTGCTGCATTTGAACAAATTCATTTGCAGGGGATAGAACCTTTTACATTGGTCATACGTGAAAAACATTTGCTTGCTGATGTGAAGTGGGATGGTTATGAAAAAACAATTGCTGAACTGGATCCACAGCAGCCGTTTATCTGGTCATCTGCAACATTGTATGCAGACGACATCATAAAAAAACGTCAACACTGGTTTCAGCAGTTTATCAGCAATCACAAAGTTGTGCATACAGATAATATCCTTAACTTTCACCGCTTTGCAGGCGATGGTGATTTGGCAAATGATGTATTAATGAACAGGGAAAATGAATATTTAACAGTCAGCATCACTTCGCTGGAGCAAAAAAATAATATTTCCAAACTGCTTTATGTAGATCTGCTTTCGAACGAAACAGTTGTACAGGAGGCCAATCATACAATGCCTGTATCTGTTGTACATGAATCTGCGTAAACTCTTTTCTCATCATCCATTTTTTATTCGGCTGTTAAACTGGGAGTACTGGAGCTTTGATGCTATCTACGGATTGATCTATCCTGTTTTTGCTGCACTGTGCATCAGAGCAGGAGGGAAGTATTTTTTTACAGCATCCAATCCAACCATTGCCAACGGTGGCTTTTTAATGGAAATGAAGCAGGATATTTATCCGCTCATTCCGGATCAATATTATCCGGCATTCTTTTTTGTACAGGCAGGAACTTCAGTTGCATTCATTCATCAACAAATAGAGCAGCATCAGTTTTCTTATCCGCTTATTGCAAAACCTGCTATTGGCATGCAGGGCAAAGCGGTTAAAAAAATTCATGATAAGGAAGAACTGGAGCATTATGCTGCAGTTTGCACAGTAGATTTTTTAGTACAGCAGTTATCACCGTATCAACACGAAGTGGGAGTGTTCTATCACCGCCTCCCCAATGAAGAGAATGGATCGGTAACAGGTATTGTTGCAAAAGAACCCATGAAAGTTACAGGTGATGGGGTATCAACTTTGTACCTGCTTATTTGCGAAGTGCCCCGTTATATTTTACAGATGAATGCACTGCAGCAGATACATGGTGCAGGATTGCAGCGGGTATTGGCAAAAGGAGAAGAGATGATTCTTGCGCCTTATGGTAATCATGCAAGAGGATCAAAGTTTTTAGACTGGACAGATAAAGCCGATGCAACCTTCATCAACAACATAGATGCAGTGTGTAAACAGATTCCCGGTTTTTATTACGGCCGTTTAGATATTATGTATAACGACTGGAACGATTTACGCAACGGCAACAACTTCCACATCATCGAACTCAATGGTGCCGGCAGCGATCCTACACATATGTACGATCCAAAGCACTCGCTTTTTTTTGCATGGAAAGAAATTATACGGCATTGGTTTATTCTTTATCGTATCAGCAAACAGAATCATGCAAAAGGGCATCCGTATATGCGTTTTAAAGACGGACAAAAAATGTTTCGCAGCAATACGGCCCTTGTAAAAAAGCTGGATGTTATTGCTGAAAAATTATAATCTGCTTTTTTTATTGCAAGACTTTATATTTGTTTTATGCCACAGGTGCTTAAAATTTTAATGTGGGGTTTTATCATCAGTTTTTTGGGATCGTTGCCCTTAGGTACGCTCAATATTGCTGCCATGCAAATTGGTATCACCGATGGCATATCGCCTGCACTCTGGTTCTCTGCAGGATCGCTCACTGCAGAAATTATTTATGTACGCTTATCATTGGTGGCAATGGACTGGGTACGTAAACAGGAAAAATTATTAAAAGCACTGGAGTGGATAACGGTGATCATCGTGCTTGCTCTTGCTGCATCCAGTTTCTGGGCAGCATCGCACCCATCAGGCGAAGGAGAAAATGTGCTGCTCTCCAATACCATGCACAGAGGCTTGCTTGGTTTTACCATGAGCCTTATCAATCCCGTACAGATTCCATTTTGGTTTGGATGGAGTACCGTGTTGTTCAGCAAACAAATTTTAAAACCCGGTGTATGGAATTACAATACCTACATTATAGGAATTGGTATTGGAACATTTACCGGTAATTGTATTTTTATTTTTGGAGGAAGATTGCTGGTTGATCGTTTAAATGCAAGTCAGAATTTACTGAACTGGATCATCGGTTCCGTTTTTTTATTCACCGCATTGTTTCAACTCTACCGCATCTTTAAAAAGAAAGATGCTCTGCACAAACTGGAACACCCCGAAGAAATTACAGGAGGGTTGGAAAAGAATATTCATTGAATACTCCTTTAAATGCAATGAATTTTTTCGTAGATCATTTTTATTTTTTTTTGTGTAAGATTGGATCTAAACAGTTTTCACAAAACTGTAAATACTTTTATAGGCGCTAGTTTCTGCGAAATAAAAATTTTCAACTAATTCAAATGAAATCATTCATTTATGTTGATATGCTATTTTATTTTTAGTTTTTAATAATTTAAGTGTTGCTTTTTGAGATTTTGTACGTTAGTTTTAAGTTACATTTTTAACACCTCAAAACTTATCTATGAGTAAAACTCCCCCCGCAGCAAAACTGCATTATTTAGTATGTAATCAGCCAATATTTTACAGACTAATAGCAAAGAATTTTTTCATTGCATGTTTTATGTTAGCAGGTGCATTTATTCTTAACGGTTGCCGAAAGTTAGATTCCGTTCAGAAACCCGAAACTGTTATAGAAATCAATGATGCCTTAGCTAAATTTGAAAAAGTGTTGCAAACAGATTTTTTTATTAACAATCGAAAATTTCCGGATGCAGCTACTTTAAGAACTTCATTAGCAACTACTACGGGTGCAAATCGTACAGAAAATCAGGGCCCTGTAAATGAGTATCCAGATGAAGTGCCAGTAGTTCTAGGAGGGCAATTAAACAATCCTTACACGGTACCCATCATGACACAGGCATACAGCCATTATTACGGCTATCCGTTTACAAACTTACCCGTTACACATTACTATGTTAAATTCAGTCCGCAAAGCGAAGCACAAATAAATCATTTAGAAGATTCATTAGATCTTGATTTATTTGACTATCCATTGGATTATGAAGTAATAACAGATGGCGACTATTATTTGCAACCCGGTAAAACACATGAAGACATCCCGGATTTTTATACAGCAGTCAGGTTTAATTTTCAATTTCCTGCAGGTATACCTTATACTATATTGGCCGAGCTTCATTTGCCAAATACAGGGACAATGGATGATATGTATCTGGAAGAGTTTGCAGAAAGTATAGCCGAAGGAGCAACCTATAACAGTGAAAGAAATACCGATGGCAGCATTACTATATCTCGAACGGATGGTTTTTCAACCTCATCTTTGGTGTTACCTCCCCGTCCCTGCGATCCACCCATGTTAACTCCGGAGGGAAAACTTGATTTTGCTGATTTTGAATCATGGCGTTGTCCTGGAGGCGACGGTACCGGTAATCCAGGCGGTACAGGGGGTACAACACCCGGTATTTATGTGGATGATACACAAAAAGGAATTGAACCTGTTGCTAACATTAAAATACTCACCAAAAAATGGTTCGTTATACAAAAAACATATACTAACGATTTGGGGCGATTTAATTTTACAAGAAGCTTTTCAAGAAGCGCAAAAGTTATACTTAAAGCCAGAAATACCAATGTATCTGTGAGGCCGTTAAGAACCCAGCATTTTATAAGAATGTCTTTATTTGTAGTAAAAATAAAGTTAGAACAGCGGTATACGTTTAACCAGTTAGCTTCACTGCGTTATGTGTTTACAAAAGGAAGTGACCGAACCAGTAAGCAGTATATGCAATGGCTGGCAGCCCATACTATTAACAGTATGCACTATTTCCTTCAACAGGCCCCGGCAGATGATGTAAAAGTAATGAGTGGACACAGGCTTTGTGTGTATTTACAAAAAGGAGGAATAGACAGAAACAGGGGTCCTGAAGCTGAAGTAACATTACAGAATTATATTTTTAAAAAAAGAGGTTGGGGCGATTGGATATTTGAAGTGGCTAAACTTGCCATATATGTTGTTGATCAAAACTGGATTGGTGCAGGATTACAGATATTTGAGAATGTATTAAGTACACAAAAGGCTGATATTATTTTTTTCTATAAAACACTGGATCAGAATTTGAGCAGTAATGAAATAAATCAGCAGTTTTATGCTGCTTTTGCAAAAGCTGGCGCTTATAAAGCTGTAAACGAAAACGATGAAAATATTAATAACACCAGATGGAAATATTATTTTAAAGTAAAGGATAAGGGCATTGATTTTGCTACTGGTACATTTGGTTATCTTCTCAAGCAGTCCTTCAAGGATATGAAAATTTTAAAATTTTTATATGACGGGAATTGGGATATTGGTGGGAATGTAGAAGGCTATAGTTCTGCGATAAATCCGGGGTTGACTTATCTTTCAGGTATGTATTATCAACTTACACAGCCTGAAAGAGAATTCTATGATATGGTAGAAGGCTTCGGTGAGTATTACGGTCATTATCTGGCAAACAGGAAATACGGCACACAAGCCGATGCAATTTTGGACCAGCAAAGAAAACCGGTTTTTTCAGGCACTTCAAGCAGTCATAAAATATATATAGAAACATGGAACCCTAATGAGCAAATGGATGAAAAAATTGATATAAAAGTTGGGTTGTTTAATGATTTGGAAGATGCGACAGGTTCTACCGCAGAGAGAATACCAGGTACTCAAATAGATGATCTAGTTACTGGAATAAAAGCTTCTTTTTCACAAAAAGGAATTGCAGGGTATGCACCACGTGTTTTTCACAGCCCGGAAAGATGGTATATGTTGCGTGAAAATGTTAATGCAGCAGTACCCGGGCAAACCACTCAATTGATTCAATTGTTCCAAGCGTACAATGCGCAGTAAAATGTGTAAAATAGTTTTATACTTCACTTTTCTTGCAGCCTGCATTAGTTTGTCAGGCTGCAGGAAAAAGTGTGAAACTACAGCGAATAATATTCTGGAAACCAAAATGTACATTACTCCTAATATTCCAAGAATACAGTTGGGTGATACGTTAAGATTATTATTGCAAATTAAGTTTCAAAACAACCGCTTGAATGATGGAAGACCAGTAAATGTAAAAACGTCTTCACTCTCAACGTCAGGCATTGATTTTGTAACATATAGAAAAGATAATGATAAAGTAATTATTGATGGTAATAATTTCAAGATTATTCCATTTAAAGGCAGCTATACAATCTACAATAACGTAATGATCAGGGCCTCATATCTTAAAACCAATGATGCATTTGAATTTGAAGCGTATATCATCCCTACTCAAAAAGGGCTGGCTAATTTTGCCAATTACAGAGCAGAAGGCTGGATGAATGGCAAATGTATATTAAACGATTTTAGCCCGCTTGTAGGATCATTAGAAAACAACCATCAATTACTTCGGGATTTTTATGGCCCTGGCAGTGACAGCTACATACCTCAAAATAATTATTATGTATGGGTTGAGTAAAGCTGTAAAAATGAAAAAATATTTAATTGGTATTTTGTTTATGCTAATTTTCAAATTAGCCGTTGCCCAGCAAATGGATACAATACTCCTTTTTGATTATTATTATCAACACCATTCAACCTGGAAGGAAAAACGATTTACCAATGGCGGGCTGTCGATTTTCTTTCCCAATAATGATTCTTTACACATACAGTCGGGCAGCAGCAGTATTGGGTTGAATCTAAGAAAGCATCGCCATCTCATTCCAAGAAGTAACAAAATACTTATAGAAGGTTTAAGAATTATTAAACCTGCAAACGTTGAATTGTCAATTCGTATGAAATCTTTTAAACGGTTTTCCGGGAAAAATTATAGGATGGACAGCGTCCTTGTTTTAAATAAGAATATTCCCTATCCTCGAATTTATTGGCAGCCGTTGAGAGAAATTGGTGCAACAGGTGTTCCTTATTTTAGTCCTACGCACTTTGTTTTTGCAAATTATGAATTTGCATATAAACTTAACTTTAAAAACCCTGAACTTATAAAAAAGCTCAACGAAGCTGTGCGCTATGAATATCATTTTCCTGAAGGAAAATTGATCAGGCTTTGGTAACTTTATACTTAAACCAAAACCTGATTTTAATAACATAGTCAATAGTTTCGGGGAGTATTACGGTCATTATCTGGCAAACAGGAAATACGGCACACAAGCCGATGCAATTTTAGACCAGCAAAGAAAACCGGTTTTTTCAGGCACTTCAAGCAGTCATAAAGTATATCTTGAAACATGGAACCCTAATGAGCAAATGGATGAGAAAATTGATTCAAAGGTTGGGTTGTTTAATGATTTGGAAGATGCGACAACTACTCCACAAGAACAAATTCCCCAAACTAGTATATCTGATTTAGTTCAGGGAATAAAGGGTTCATTTTCACAAAAGGGAATTGCGGGATATGCACCACGTGTTTTTCATAGCCCTGAAAGATGGTATATGTTGCGTGAAAATGTTAATGTAGCGGTACCCGGGCAAACTAATAAACTGAATCAATTATTTCAGGCATATAATGTTCAGTAATGTTTAAATTTTTTATATACACTCTTTTTCTTACAGCTTGTTTAACAGCAAGCTGTAAGAAAAAATGTGAAAATACAGCAGTTTATGAGTTTTACGCTCAAATGTTTATTTCGCCAAATTCAGAAAAAATTAAATTAGGAGATACTTTATTATTTCAAATAAAAATAATGTTTCAAAATGTTGATCAAGAAACAGGGGTGCCCGTAAATGTACAACCATCCTCTATTAGCACTTCTGGTGTTGATTTTATAATGTATAGAAGGGCTGCTGATAGTGCTGTACAATTAACAGGCCTTGAAAATTTCAACATTGTTGCTGTTAAGGGCAGTTGCCAAATTTACAATAATGCTAGTATCAGAGTATCATATTTAAAAGGGCAGGATAGTTTTATTTTTGAAGCATTAATCATTCCAAAGAGTAAAGGATTAGCAAAGTTTGGAAATTATAAAGCTGAAGGATGGATGAATGGGAAATGTGTTTTGAATATCTTTCAACCTGTCGTTGGAAATTTTTATAACAATAATCATTTGATTAGGGATTTTTATGGCCCTGGCAGTGATGGATTTGTTCCTGATAATAGTTACTATGTTTGGGTTGAGTAAATTGTTTTTATATGCAACGATTTATTATTTTAATAATATTAATTCATCTGTATAAGTTTACCGGCGCCCAGCAAATGGATACGATACTCCTTTTTGATTACTATTACAAAAAACACTCAAGTTGGAGCGAAAAAGGGTTTAATAATGGGGGGCTTACAATCTTTTTTTCTGATAGAGATTCCATAAGTCTGATTGCAAATGATCAAAGTTTAACGATGAAATGGAAATGGAGGGAGCGGTATCGTCATCATATGTACAGAACAAACAAAATTTCGATTGAAGGTATTCGAATTATAAAGCCAACCAACTCCAACTATACAGTACGTATAAAATCAAGTAAAGTTTGGTTTAAAAGAAAATTCCATCTCGATACACTTTTTAAAATCAGTAAGGATTTACCTGCACCTAAAATTTTCTGGCAACCGATTCGTGAAAAAAAGTCACGCAATTTTATTTGTGATTTCTGTCCAACACATTTTGAACTTTCTAATGAGGAATTTGCTTTCAAAAATAATTTTCATAATGCGGAACTGATTCGAAAACTTAACGAAGCTGTACGCTATGAATATCATTTTCCTGAAGGAAAATTGATCAGGCTTTGGTGAAGATTAAACCTCCTTTACCCATTGATCCCGTTCATCCGGACTAAACTTCCATGGTGCAAAATTATTTTCAATATTGCTGAACATGGCGTTCCATTCGCCGGGTGCATTGCTGTCTTCCATAATTAAAGAACGGCGGAGTTCTAAAATAATAGAAAGCGGGTTGATGCTTACGGGACATTCTTCTACACAGGCATTACAGGTTGTACATGCACGAAGTTCTTCAACCGTGATATAGTCGTTGAGCAATGTTTTACCATCGTCTTTAAATTCTTTATTAAGGTTAATGTTTCGCCCCACTTCTTCTAAACGGTCACGGGTGCTCATCATAATTTTTCTCGGACTTAATAATTTACCTGTTGTATTTGCAGGACAGGCAGCAGAACATCTGCCGCATTCAGTACAACTGTATGCATCCAGCAAACTTTTCCAGCTCAGATCCATCACATCTTTAGCACCAAACTTTGAGGGAGATGCTGCATCTGCAGGAGCCAGCTCCGGCTGCATCATATATTTCACTTCGTTTTGTACAGAGGTCATGTTGCTCATTTCACCTGTATTGGTCAACCTTGCATACCATGCATTCGGGAAGGCTAATAAAATATGCAGATGCTTGCTCCATGGTAAATAATTTAAGAAAGCAAGAATGCCGAGTATATGTAACCACCATGCGCTGCGTTCAGCAGCAATAAGAGTTGTTGTTGATAAACCTGTTAATGCTGGTGCAAGCAAACCAGAGATCACAAAGTTTCCTGTTTCATGATAATGTGCGGCTCCGTTTAATTGTAAGGCACGGTCGGTGGCATTCATCAACAGGAATAAACTCATCAATACAATTTCAGTAATAAGGATGTAGTTGGCGTCACTTGCCGGCCATCCTGTAAGATCTTTACTGATAAAACGTTTGAGTTTAATAAAATTCCTTCTTGTAAAAAAGATGACACAGGCAATTAGTACAAGCAGTGCTAATAGTTCAAATGAATTGATAAGGAACGTATAGAAACCGCCCAGCACCGGTAGAAATAAACGATGAGTACCCAATATACCATCCAGTACAATTTCAAGTACTTCAACATTAATAATTACAAAACCAGCGTACACAATTAAATGCAGAATAGCCACCATCGGGTTTTTAAACATCTTCTTCTGGCCAAATGCAAGCAGCAGCATGTTTTTCCAGCGCTGGCCCGGGTTGTCGGTTAAATTTTCATCAAGACCAAGTAAAATATTTCGTCTGATTTCTTTTACCTTTTTACTAAAGAACCAAACAGCCGCACCGAGGCAAACAGCGAATAAAACTTGTTGAGCAATCTGCATATAAATGAAATTGTAACGCTAAGATAAGCACTAACAGGTGAGGTATGGCATACTTCCACTTTAGTCTTCAGAAAGAAAACAGTCGGGATATGTATGCCATACCTAACTTTGCTTTGGCTACATTGTACAAAACAGTTTTGCTATGGAAAAGAAATACATTTTAGATAAAGAAACCACTGCCAGAAAAATTAAACGTCTGGCTTATGAAATTGCTGAGCGGAATTATGATGAGCAGCAAATGTTTTTTGCAGGTGTAAGGCAAAGTGGTTTAACTGTTGCAAAAATTCTGGCCAGAGAAGTGGTGGAGATCAGCAATATTCATGTAGAACTGGTTGAAGTAACGCTGGATAAAAAATATCCTGTTGAAGTTTTTTTCGACAGGGAGATTGGTTTTAATAATCAAACCATTTTGCTTATTGATGATGTTGCCAACAGCGGCAAAACCATGCTGTATGCATTAAAGCCTTTTTTAAACTTTCAGCCAAAGAAAATTCAAACGCTGGTGTTGGTTGAACGCACACATAAAATTTTTCCTATTCAGCCCGATTACGTTGGCCTTTCAGTTGCCACTACACTGGAAGAACATATTTATGTAGAACAGCAGGGCGATGAAATAACCGGAGCGTACTTAGTTTAATTTTATTTCAAACAGTTTGGGCCAGTTTTTACCTGTAACAAATAAACGGTTACTGCTGCTGTCCCATGCAATGCCATTAAGGACTTTATTTTTTTCAGGATCTTCCAGTTCGGGGTAATTTGTTTTTAAGCTGCTCATATCCAGTCGTCCAACAACATTCCCTGTAGCCGTATCAATTTTCAAGATCTCATCTGTTTGCCAAACGTTGGCATATATAAATCCATTGATGAACTCCAGTTCATTGATGTTGTTTTTCATTCCATAGTTATCCTGTACGCTGATGCGTTTCACTTCCTGAATGGTAGAAGGGTTCCAGTAATAAATATTGTTGCTTCCATCACTCACAATTAAATGAGTGCCGTCATTCGTCATGCCCCAGCCATCAATATTGTAATCGAACGTGCTCAGTTGTTTAAAATCACCCAGGTTGTAGATAAAGCCCAGCTTATTTTTATATGTGATCTGGTAAATTTTATTGTTCAGCACGGTAATACCTTCGCCAAAGAACTGATCAGAGAGTTTGTGCTCTTTTAAAACTTTTCCAGTTTTCAATTCAACCTTTCGCAAAAAAGATTGCTTTTCCAGCCCGGTTCCTTCGTATAAAAAACCATCCACAAACTGCAATCCTTCAGTAAAAGCAGCCGTGTCGTGGGGGTATACATTCATCAGACTGTAACTGAGTGCTGCTGGCGAAGGAACTGCAGAAACCGGATCGGCTGCATCCGTTTCAGGTTCATTATTACAGGCCACAAATAAAAAGGGGAGGAGCAGGGCGAAACTAAACTTCATAACAGATAGATTGGTTCAAAAATAAGGAAAAGCTTTTCAGACCTTTGTGAAAGAGATGTGAACTGTTGAAGGGCATAAAGAAACTGGCAGGATTTTTATACCATATAGATTATCTAAACGTTCAATACTCATGCACAGCTCTCCGTTTTCCATCAAAATCGTTTTACTAAGCATTTGTATAATCACTTCTTTCTTTGCAGCAGCTCAAAATAAACAGAAACCGGAGCAGGATTATGAGCGCTTTTTTCGGTTTGGGGCAATTGCTGCAGCAAACATCAACAGTATTGATGGCCAATCGTTCAGTAACGAATACCGGTTCAATTACCAGTTGGGTGCATTTCTTCTGTTCAATCCTACCAAAAGAATCGGCTTACAGCCCGAAGTACATTTTGCACAGAGCAGTTCAACCTATTCTGATGATGCAGGACAGATTTATGATGATCTTCGTAGCGGAAATAATCAGGTTCGTGCTAAAATGGATATGGTTAAGCTCATTGGTTTGGTGAATATTGATCTGGGCCCTTCGCAAAGGGTTAAGGTGCAGGTAGGTCCTCAATTGAGCATGATCATTAACCAAAACACAGGTATTCATGGTAACAGTAATGAAATATTTAAGAAAGGTGATTTTTCTGCCGTAACGGGTGTGTGGCTGCAATTGCCTTTTGTTTTTATCGGAGCAAGATATGAGCATGGTTTCACCAATCTCAATGATATTGATAACCGTGATACCTGGCGAAGCAGGGCTTTTCAGGTGATGACAGGGTTTACTTTTTAATAAAATCATACAAATTGCCAATTTTCTGCCTGTTTTCTTTAAAAAAGTATCTAAAACTTTTTGCAGAAAAGATTTCAACCCATACCTTTGCGCTCCCAATTCAAATTTGGGGTAGATCTTATGGCTCAACGTATCAGAATCAAATTGCAATCATACGACCATAATCTGGTCGATAAATCTGCAGAAAAAATCGTGAAAACGGTTCGCAGTACAGGTGCAGTAGTAACAGGACCTATTCCTTTACCTACACGTAAGAGAATTTTCACCGTATTGCGTTCACCACACGTAAACAAGAAGAGCCGTGAGCAGTTTCAGTTATGTACGCACAAGCGTTTGCTGGATATTTATACCAGCAGCAGCCGTACAGTTGATGCGCTGAGTAAGCTTGACTTGCCAAGTGGTGTTGATGTAGAAATTAAAGCATGATGAGCCCCCAACCTCTAAAGGGTAGAAGGCAAAATCATAATAGTTCTTTTTAAATAAGTAAAATCATTCACCTCTCAATCACTTACGTGAAAAAAGAGCTCTGAATTTAATGTTCTTGTCCCTCTCCGGGGGACAGGACGCAATAAAAAATATAAACTAGCCCTTCGTGGTTAGTTTACCATCGGTACTTCCGATCCAAAGTGGAAAAAAGGAAAAGGTCGATGGTAAACGGGGATTGAATGACGCCGCCAGCGTCATGTCTCAACAACCTTACAGGGCATAAACTGTAAACAAATGAAAGGTATTATTGGTAAAAAGATTGGCATGACCAGCATCTTCAGTCCCGATGGTAAACAGCAGAGCTGTACCATCATTGAAGCTGGCCCCTGTGTTGTTACACAGGTAAAAACACAAGACGCTGACGGATACAGCGCATTGCAATTAGCTTTTGGCGAAAAGAAAGAAAAGAACACTACCTCCGCTGAAAAAAATCACTTCGCTAAAGCAAACACATCTCCCAAGAAGTTTGTAAAAGAATTCCGCAACTATTCTCTCGAAAAAAATATTGGTGAAACCATTACAACAGACATTTTCGCTGAAGGCGATAAAGTTGAAGTTGTAGGTACTACAAAAGGAAAAGGTTTCCAGGGTGTTGTAAAACGCCACGGCTTCCACGGTGTAGGCGGTCAGTCACATGGCCAGCACGATCGTCAGCGTGCTCCGGGTTCACTTGGTAACTCTTCTGATGCTTCACGTGTAATGAAAGGTATGCGTATGGCTGGCCGTATGGGTGCAGACAGAGTAAAAGTAAAAGGATTGAAAGTATTAAAAATTTTCCCTGAGAAGAATTACATCCTTGTGAGCGGTTCTGTACCAGGTTACAACGGTTCAATCGTATACATCCAGAAGTAAACAAACTAATTCAAGAAGTCATGCAAGTAGACGTTTTAAATAAATCAGGAAAAGCAACAGGTCGTAAGATCGAATTACCGGAAGAAATTTTTGGTATCGAGCCAAATGATCATGTGATTTACCTCGCAGTGAAACAATACCAGGCTGCTCAACGCCAGGGTACACACAAAGTTAAAACCCGTGCCGAAGTTCAGGGTGCAAGCCGTAAGCTTCACCGCCAGAAAGGTACCGGTGGTTCACGTAAAGGTAATATCCGTAACCCGTTGTATAAGGGTGGTGGTACCATCTTTGGACCAAAACCTCATGGGTACGATTTCAAACTGAACCGTAAGGTAAAAGACCTCGCTAAAATGAGTGCTCTTTCTTACAAAGCAAAAGAAAATGCAATTGTAGTTGTTGAAGATTTCAACATGGAAACTCCCAAAACAAAAGAGTTCATGAGTCTTCTCAGCAATATCAATGTAGCCGGTAAAAAAACATTGTTTGTAATTACTGACTATAATGATAATCTATACTTAAGTCTCCGCAACGTTCCCAAAGTAACCGGTTCTTTGCTGGCTGATGTAAATACGTACGACCTCATCAACAGTGATGTGCTCGTATTAACTGAAAGTGCTGCAAAAATCTTCAGCGAAGAAGAAGAAGCGGTTGCATAATTGATCATTGAACTGAATAAACAACGTCCAGATGAGACAGATTGAAATATTAATTAAGCCGATTGTTTCTGAAAAAAGCAATCGTTTAACAGAAAAAAGAAACACTTACGCTTTTCGTGTTGGCCGCAAAGCCAATAAGCTTGAAATTAAAAAAGCGGTAGAAGAATTCTACAATGTAAAAGTGGAAGATGTTCGCACAATGGTATCTCCCAGGAAAAGTAAAAACCGTATGACCAAAGCAGGTTATATCCAGGGCAGCAAACCGGCGTATAAAAAAGCATACGTAACTGTTGCTGAAGGCGAAAACATTGACTTATACGGAACAGTATAAACACAAGTAAACGAATGGCGGGTCAAACGCCGCAAAGAATTGACATTATAAACTGAAAAGATTTTTAAAATGGCATTAAAGAAATACAAACCGGTAACAGCAGGAACCAGATGGAGAATCGGGAATGCGTATGCAGAAATTACAACTGATACTCCTGAAAAGTCTTTGCTCGAAAGTGTAAAGTCTACAGGTGGCCGTAATGCACAGGGACGTTTGTCTATGCGTTACATTGGCGGCGGTAACAAAAAGAAATACCGTGTAATTGATTTTAAGCGTAACAAGAAAGATGTTCCTGCGAAAGTAGCAACAATTGAATATGATCCTAACCGTACTGCATTTATTGCATTGTTGCATTATGCAGATGGTGAAAAGCGTTACATCCTTGCTCCAAACGGATTAAAGGTTGGCACAACAGTTTTATCAGGCGATGCAATTGCACCTGAACTGGGCAATGCGCTTCAAATGAAAAATATGCCGCTGGGTACAAACGTTCACAACATTGAAATGCAGCCGGGTCAGGGTGGTAAATTGGTACGCAGTGCAGGTACAAGCGCACAGTTAACCAACAAAGAAGGAAAGTACGCTGTGTTAAAAATGCCAAGTGGTGAATTACGTAAGGTGCTGATCAATTGTTATGCAACAGTTGGTGTGGTAAGTAACAGTGATCACAGTCTGGAAACTGCAGGTAAAGCAGGTGTAAACCGTTGGAAAGGTATCCGCCCTCGTACACGTGGTGTGGCAATGAACCCTGTAGATCACCCAATGGGTGGTGGTGAAGGCCGTTCAAGCGGTGGTCATCCACGCAGCAGAACCGGTAAATATGCAAAAGGCGAAAAAACACGTACAAAGCATAAAGGTTCTAACAAGCTTATTCTTCAGCGTAAAGACGGCAGCAAACCTGCAAAATAAATTGAAGATTGTGGGATTTGAAAATTTGAAAATGGTTTTCATATCCACATTAAAAGCGAAACATTTTCAAATTATCAACTTTTCAAATTGAATCATTTAATATGGCTCGCTCGATTAAAAAAGGTCCTTATGTAGCAGCTCACCTCGAAACAAAGGTGTTAGCGATCAATGAGGGAAAATCAAAGAAAGGCGTAATAAAAACATGGAGTCGCCGCTCTACCATTACACCTGAGTTTGTTGGGCACACATTTGCTGTGCACAACGGAAACAAGTTTATTCCTGTTTACGTAACAGAATTTATGGTAGGCCATAAACTGGGAGAGTTTGCACCTACCAGAAACTTCAGAGGTCACTCAAGTAAGAAAATTGCATAATAGCATTTGAAGATTAGGTATTTGAAAATTGGAGGATTCCATCATCAGATTTTCAAATCTTCAAATTACAAATGAATATAAAATGGAAGCAGTAGCAAAACTCAGAAATTATCCCACATCACCACGCAGAATGCGTTTGCTGGCTGATGAGATCCGTGGAATGGATGTTGAAAAAGCCCTGGCAATGCTGGAGTTTCATCCGCAACATTCTGCCACACCGTTGGGTAAGTTATTAAAAAGTGCCATCAGCAACTGGGAGCAAAAGAACAGCGGACAAAGTGCTGCAGATGCCTCTTTGATTGTGAAAACAATTTTTGTAGATGGAGCCCGTATGGTAAAGCGTTTACGTCCTGCACCACAGGGTCGTGCTTACAGAGTAAGAAAGCGCAGCAACCACGTAACCATTATTGTAGATAAAAAATTAATTGACAAAATTTAAACCATTCTATGGGTCAGAAAGCAAATCCAATTGGTAACAGGTTAGGGATCATCCGCGGATGGGATAGTAACTGGTATGCCAGTAAAAAAGACTACGCTAACAAACTGATCGAAGACAATAAGATCAGAACGTATTTGAATGCACGTATCAACAAGGGCGGCATTTCAAAGATTGTAATTGAGCGTACGTTAAATAAGTTGATTGTAACTATCCATACATCTAAGCCGGGTATCATCATTGGTAAAGGTGGTGGTGAGGTTGATCGTATTAAAGAAGAGTTGAAGAAATTAACCGGTAAGGAAGATGTGCAGATCAACATTCTTGAAATCCGTCGTCCGGAAGTAGATGCAACAATTGTTGCAGATACCATCGCACGCCAGATCGAAAACCGTATCAACTATAAACGTGCTGTGAAAATGGCCATTGCTTCTGCCTTACGTATGGGTGCAGAAGGAATTAAAGTAAAAGTAAGCGGCCGTTTAGGTGGTGCTGAAATTGCACGTACAGAAGAAATTAAGCAGGGACGTACTCCATTACATACTTTCCGTATGGATATTGATTATGCAAACCTGTTTGCCTTAACAGTATACGGTAAAATTGGTATTAAAGTATGGATCTGTAAAGGTGAAGTATTAACCAAGCGTGACCTGAACCCCAATTTCATTGGTGGTAAGAGTGATGTAAGCGATCGTAAAGACCGTCGTGAAGATGGTGGCGGCGAAAGAAGAGGTGGAGACAGAAGAGATGATCGTCGTGGCGGAGGACAAGGTGGTGGTCAGCGCAGAGACAGCAGAAAAGGATAATAAGACAAGTACCGATTACAACGTAAGAACGTACGAACAAAACAAAAACAGTAACAAGAAATATCATTAACAATGTTACAGCCGAAAAGAACAAAACACAGAAAATCACAGAAAGGACGTATCCGTGCTGTGGCTAAGCGTGGTAGCAGTATTTCATTTGGATCTTATGCATTAAAAGCATTAGAGCCGGTATGGTTAACCAACCGCCAGATTGAAAGTGCCCGCCAGGCAATGACACGTGCTATGAAGCGTGAAGGAAATGTGTGGATCCGTGTGTTTCCTGATAAAGTAATTACCCGCAAGCCTGCTGAAGTACGTATGGGTAAAGGTAAAGGTAACCCCGAAGGATGGGCAGCCATCATTGAACCGGGACGTATTTTGTTTGAAGCGGATGGTGTTACAGAAGCTGTAGCAAAAGAAGCAATGGGTTTAGCTGCACAAAAGCTCCCCATCAAAACAAAATTCATTGTACGCAGAGATTTAATGGCGTAATTAAAAGCAGAACTGATTAAACTGATTAACATGGCAAAGACAACTGATTATTTAAAGAGCATAAAAGATCTGAACGCTTCAGATCTCACAGCACGCATTAAAGAAGATGAAATGCGCTTAAAGAAGCTTGAGTTTGCACACGCCATTTCTCCATTGGAGAATCCGGTAAGCATCCGTGGCCTTCGCCGTGATATTGCCCGTTTAAAAACAGAATTAAGAAAAAAGCAATTGGGCGCATAACCCATTGAATAAACAATGGTGCCCTTGGCTCCATGAACTGAAAAAAAGCAAAAAATGTTAGAAAGAAATTTGCGCAAAACAAAGACAGGTGTTGTAACCAGCAGCAAAATGGATAAAACCATTACCGTAGCTGTTGAACGTAAAGTGAAACACCCTATCTATGGAAAGTTCGTTAAGAAAACGACTAAGTTCCATGCTCATGATGAAAAGAATGAGTGCGGTATTGGCGATACAGTAAAGATCATGGAGAGCCGTCCTCTGAGCAAAACAAAGCGCTGGAGACTGGTTGAGGTTGTAGAGAAAGCGAAATAAGAAAGCCACTAGCTGATAGCTGCAAGCTGTTAGCTGACACAAAAAATAAACATGTTTTTAATTGCTATTGGCTAAAAGCTGATAGCTAAAAGCTAAAAAAAATGATTCAGCAAGAAAGCAGATTAAACGTAGCCGATAACAGTGGTGCCAAAGAAGTGCTTTGCATCAAAGTATTAGGAAACAGCGGCCAGGATTATGCAAAGATCGGCGACAAGATTGTTGTTACAGTGAAGGATGCATTACCCGGCGGCGGTATTAAAAAAGGTACTGTAGCAAAAGCTGTTATTGTACGTACAAAAAATAAATTACGTCGTAAGGATGGTTCTTACATCCGTTTCGACGATAACGCAGTGGTTATTCTCAATGCTTCTGATGAGCCTCGTGGTACACGTATCTTCGGGCCGGTAGCAAGAGAGTTGCGTGATAAAGGCTACATGAAAATTATTTCACTGGCGCCGGAAGTATTGTAAAGAAAGCAATGAGCTGACAGCCAGGAGCTGACAGCCACGAAATAGAGAATTTAATCAGCATTGCTAGTAGCTTAAAGCTAATAGCTCAAAGCATAATAAAATGAGTAACAGATTTAAACCCAAGTTTAGCATCAGAAAAGGCGATTCAGTAGTTGTTATTGCCGGTGATGATAAAGATGTAAAGAAGCCACGTACGGTTCTGGAAGTATTTCCTGATGATGCACGTGTGTTGGTAGAAGGTGTAAACATCGTAACCAAGCACACAAAGCCGTCGGCTCAAAACACAAAAGGTGGTATTGTAAAAAAAGAAGCCCCCATTCACATTTCAAATGTGATGCTGTGGGATGGTAAGCAAGCCACTAAAGTTCAGCGCACACGTGAAAGCGGTAAGCTGGTAAGGGTTTCAAAAAAATCAGGTCAGCCTGTAAAATAATTTAACCAAGGTTAAAAAAAGAAGATCATGAGTACTGTAAAATATACACCCCGTTTGGCAAGCAAGTATAAAACTGAAGTGATACCTGCTTTAATGAAACGTTTTGGGTACAAGAGCATCATGCAGGTTCCAAAGCTGGAAAAGATCTGCCTGAACCGTGGCGTAAACGGAGCGGTAAACGATAAGAAGTTAGTTGATATTGCAATTGATGAACTCACAACCATCAGTGGTCAGAAAGCAGTAGCAACCATGTCTAAAAAAGACATCTCAAACTTTAAGCTTCGTAAGAACATGCCTATTGGCGCCCGTGTAACATTACGTGGTGTAAATATGTATGAATTTCTGGACAGATTAATTTCTGCTTCATTACCCCGTGTACGTGACTTTAAAGGTGTGAACGATAAGTCGTTCGATGGTCGTGGCAACTTCACCATGGGTTTAACAGAGCAAATCATTTTCCCTGAGATTGATATTGATAAAGTAAATAAGATTACCGGTTTGGATATCACTTTCGTAACAACTGCTTCAACAAACGAAGAAGCGTATGAGTTGCTGAAGGAAATGGGAATGCCGTTTAAAAATGCTAAAAAAGACTAATCATAAAAACCCAAAGGCCAATCTCCAAATAACAAGCTTGGAATTTGGTTTTTGAATAGTGGATTTTTAAAATACAATTATGGCTAAAAAATCAATAACAGCCCGTCAGGAAAAAAGAGAAAAAAAGGTAGCTCAGTATGCTGAAAAGCGTGCTGCCTTAAAAGCTGCCGGCGATTATGCTGCTTTGGATTTATTACCAAAGAATGCATCTCCGGTACGTTTAAAGAACCGTTGCCAGTTAACCGGTCGTCCAAGAGGTTACATGCGTTACTTCGGGCTTTCCCGTGTAATGTTCCGTGACATGGCGCTGAACGGTAAAATACCAGGTGTTAAAAAAGCCAGCTGGTAAATAAAAAACCCGAAAGGGATGGTGTGCAGGTATTGAATATGATGCACATGTAGTAAACAATTTTTAAATCATTCAATTAAAGAATAAAATGGTTACAGATCCTATTGCAGATTTTCTTACACGTGTTCGTAATGCTCAGATGGCAGGTCACAGAATTGTAGAAATTCCTGCTTCCAATCTCAAAAAGCGTATCACTGAAATTTTATACGATCAGGGTTACATCTTAAAATACAAATTTGAAGATGATAACAAGCAGGGCGTTATTAAAATTGCCTTGAAGTACGATCCTCAAACCCGTATCCCTGCAATCCAGTCTTTAGAGCGTGTAAGCCGTCCCGGTTTACGCCAGTATGCTAAGCCTGAAGAGTTTCGTCGTGTGAAGAATGGATTAGGTATTGCTATCATCAGTACATCAAAAGGTGTAATGACAGATAAGCAGGCAAAGGCAAGTAATGTAGGTGGTGAAGTTCTTTGTTATATCTATTAAGATAAATTCCCGAAAGGGTTTTCATAAAAGACGGATTGAAAGTTGAAAATGGTTCAATCAGTCTCTAAAAGAAAGGCAACACGATCATATAAAGTTCTCTATACGGTAACTGAAAACGTGAAGCTTCATTTTCAAATTTTTAAATTCTAAATTTTCTAATTGTATGTCTCGTATAGGAAAAAAACCGGTAACAATTCCACAAGGTGTTACAATCACTGTTGGAAAAGATAATGTGGTTACTGTTAAAGGCCCTAAAGGTGAGTTGAAAGAAAGTATTGACCGTGATATCACAGTTGAGATTAAAGATGGTGAGGTTACTTTCAACCGTCCGACAGATCAGGGTCGTCATCGTGCCATGCACGGCTTATACCGTTCATTGGTTGCAAACATGGTTGCCGGTGTTACTGAAGGTTTTGCAAAAAAACTGGAATTAGTGGGTGTGGGTTATAAAGCAGCAAACCAGGGTAACGTACTGGATCTGGCTTTAGGCTATTCTCACAACATTATTTTTGAAGTACCTAAAGAACTGAAAGTTGCTACTGCACAGGAGAAAGGTCAAAACCCAACCATTATGCTGGAAGGAATTGATAAGCAGTTGCTCGGCGCTGTAGCAGCAAAAATCCGCAGCTTACGTAAGCCTGAACCATACAAAGGAAAGGGTGTGAAATATGCCGGTGAATTTATCCGTCGTAAAGCAGGTAAAGCAGCAGGTAAATAAGATTTGAAGATTTAAAGATTGGATGATTTGAAAATTAAATGAGTGCAATCTTCAAATTTCAAATAACAAATTCTCAAATTTTCTTCCGGCAGAATCGGAAGAGTTAAATAAAGAAAGATGAAAACAGACAATAAAGTAATCAGAAGACAAAAGATCCGCTACGCAGTTCGTAAGAAAGTAGCTGGTGTTACTGACAGACCACGTTTAAGTGTGTTTCGCAGCAACTCTGATATTTATGTACAGTTAATTGATGATGTAACAGGCAAAACAATTGCTTCTGCATCTTCAAAAGACAAGGACATCCAGGCACAAAAAGTAACAAAGATTGAAAAGAGTAAGTTGGTAGGTGCAGCCATTGCACGTAAAGCAACGGATCTCGGATTATCTGCTGTTGTATTTGACCGTGGCGGATACCTTTATCACGGCCGTGTAAAAGCAATTGCTGAAGCTGCACGTGAAGCTGGTTTAAAATTCTAATCAGATCGGAAGAGCA
>JALHRP010000063.1 GCA_022841365.1 Chitinophagaceae bacterium
TTTCTTTGTTACATCAAACTCAAACTTCCAGTTGAGTGTTGCAATACGTTCTTTCATTACCTGTGGATGAGTGCCTGTAAAGATGCTGAGCGAATCCACATCGTTGTAATAATCAAATCCGTTTTTCAACGTTTCAAGCCATGCTTTGTGCTTTGCTATTTCAGCATCAGATCGCCACAGCTTACCAAAATCTTTTTGCTTTTCATTTTGTTGCTGCGGTGTTTTTACCCAGCCATAATGATAAATGAATGCATCAATTAATTTTACCCGGAGTTTCTGCTCATTTTTCCGAAACCCCTGTGCATCTTTCCAGCTGTGGATTGCAGGATTGTTGCGGATCACCCGTATTTCGTTTTTATACCAGCGCCTGCTGTCGCCTACGTACTCATAGCTTCCGTAAAAATGTATGTATTTAAACAACAGGCCGTCAACTTCTGCATCATCTTTGTATTTCTCCATCGCTGCCTGAATCACCGGTAAATCTTTTTCATGCACAGCTTCATCGCCCTGTAAATAAAACAACCAGTCACTGTCTATAGAAACGGCAGCCTTTGCTTTATCTGTTTCAACAGCTAAAACTTTACCGCCTTCTCTTAACGAATCGTCCCAAACAGAATGAATGATTTTTATTTTGGGTGATGCAATAGATTCAATCAAGGCAAGTGTACTGTCTTCACTGTTACCCACACAAACTATATACTCATCTACCAATGGTAATATGGATTTGATGGATTCAACAATGGGATAGTCGTATTTAACTGCGTTGCGAACAAATGTAAAACCGCTCACCTTCATACTTCAAAAATAGTGATTCATTCCTACGAAAAGCTTAACATCTTCTCACATTCATAATCGGTAACTTTCAAGTATGAATCCGCTAAAAGCCTATGCTGTTGAACAGACAGCACTTGCCATACAGGCACTGGATTTGTTTTTACAATCCGGTAAAGAAGAGGCTGTGCATGAACTGAGGGTGAGTTTAAAGAAGAGCAGAGCGCTGCTTGATTTTTTGGAGAAGCAAAAAAAGCATGAAAAGAAAATCATTAAACTTCAGAAACAGGTAAGGGAAGTTTTTAAGCAGGCCGGTTTGATTCGTGTTTCTCAATTGAGAATAAAATGGATGAAAAGCAACCGGTACAGGCTGTTGTTGCAAAACGCTTCATTAGCGACTGATCTGAACGACTATACAACTGATTTTTTATCAAAAGCAAGGCGCAATAAAAATGTGCTGACAGCGACGCATAAAACAGTTGCTAAGGAAAGTGAACATGCTTCATCAGTACAAGTCCTGTCTTATGCAAAGAAATTGAAAGCAAAAGTAGAACGATTGATAAACAATCTTCAGCAATCACAGTGGCATCACCTTCGAAAAAACATCAAACGGTTAATGTATGCTTATCACTGGCTGTTGGAAAAAGACAAACTAAAAATACTTACACTCAGGCAATATAATTTCCTGGATCAATTACAAAGCAGCATCGGGCAATGGCATGATGCAGAAGATATGAAAACATGGATCAGTGAAGCTCAATTCTTTTTAAATTCTGATGAGAAAGTAAAACAGCAGTTTAACAAATGCTGGATAAAGCTTATTGCAGAAATCAGTAATAAAGAAAAAGCGGTGGAAGCTTTATTGAAAAATAAAAAGCTGCTGAATCAAAAACAGTGACTGAAATAAAAGCCGGGAAGAACATCAAACGATTTCATCTTCCCGGCTATAAATCAATGATAAACCCTGAGTTTAATTCTTAACTGGAAGAAACACTTCGGCTATCATGCATCTTGCACTGCCGCCACCATTGGTTTCAATGGTTGTAAGATCGGAGTGAATGATGGGGTTGTACAACTCTAATTCTTTTACCTGTTCAGCTGTTAATGAATGATATGCCTGACTGCTCATTACCAGAAATTTTGTTCCATCATTATTTTGCACCTGCAGCATATTGCCTGCAAACCGGTTCATTTGACTGTATGATACTTCGATGATTTTTTTGCCGCTGTTGCGGATGGTTTCAATTACATGATTCCGTTCCGCTTCATCACGAATGCTGTCTAAGCAAATCACTACATACCTGTCTGCCACACACATCATCACATTGGTATGATAAATTTCACTTCCGTTTTCATCTACACTGTAAAAGCTGCAGGGGGTGTAATGCATTTTACTGCACCATTCTTCAAACACTGTTTTAGCTGTGCGTGGCGACAGACAGGCATAAGCAATACGTTTATCTCTGTCGAGCACCATACTTCCTGTACCTTCTAAAAACTGTTGTTGATTTTCTTTTGCTGAAAAATCAATTTGTTCTTTTACTTCAAATTTAGAAGCAATTGTATCCAATACATGCTGTTTGCGTTCTGCTCTTCTGTTGGCAGCATACATGGGGTAGAGTACAATGCTGCCGTCATCATGAAAACTGATCCAGTTATTGGGAAAGATGCTGTCGGGTGTATGCGGTACGGGTGTGTCCTGCACAACAGTAACATCTACACCTGCTGCAGTCAGTTTTTGTACAAAGCCATCAAACTCTGCTTCTGCTTTTTGCTGTGCCTGTTCATTACTTCCCTGTTGCTGAAAAGCATTGTTCACTGCTGTTTCAGCATTAAAATCAAAAGCCACCGGCTTAATCATTAATAAATGCGATGTTGTTTGCATAAAAATAGTTTGTAGTTGATAGTTGATAGTTTATAGTCAGTGTCTCATTGCATTGAGATAACTACAAACTACAAACGGTCTCTTAATAACGGCATACTCATACAATGGCTTCCGCCTCTTGCTCTTGAAAGTTCGGCTGATGGTAAAAGGATCAATGTATTTTCAATGCTGTCGGGATTTATACCGGCTTCAAATTGTTCAAAAGCTTCTGTTGTGGTGAGCACAGAAAAACCTGCTGCTTTAAATGCATCTGCTGTATGATCATTCCTGTCGTAGCCAATTACCACACCTTCTTTTAACGCAACAACATTACAACTGTCGGTCCATTGTTCACGTTCATCATGCGGAAACACATTGTCACCGCTGTAAATAATTTTTACATCTTCCGGCTTGATGCCGAAATCTTCAATACTGATTTGTCGCAGCAACGATTCAATGCCGGGCAGTTTTTTAGAAACACTGTAATCTTTTGTTTTGATGTATGCTTCATTTGCCGGTTTGTGAAACTGCAATATTTCTACCTGCTCCATTTCCAACTGACGTGGATTGTGTGATAATTTGTTGATGTAACTGTGGCGGCTGATATGTTCTGCACGTAAAATTCGCTCGGAGAAGCGACCATACAAAACCCACACATTTCGTTTCACCTGCGTAAAGATGGTATCAATATGCATCTGTGCACGGTTACGTGGAATTTTTACAACCGATACTTTTTCAATTCCCAGTTCAGGCTTACTCAGCAAGGTATGCACCATTTCGTTTACTGCGCTGCTGCTGGTACGTATACTGCATCCAATTACAAAATGTTTGGGATGAATCATCATTACATCGCCGCCTTCAATGGTGATGATGCGGTGTTTGCGTTCTTCTTCTTCGTACAAAAAGAAATCACTTTCTTCAATGATCTCCATTACTTTTTGCGGCTCATCTTTAAAGAAATAATAGAGCGATAAAAATTTGGTGAGCAGGGATTCTCTTCTTCTTGCAACGGTTGCCATGCGGCTCAGGAGAATATGATCTTTTACCATGATGCCGATATCACGGGTAAAAATAAAGTTGGGTACCGGTGGAAAGATGAACATGTCTTCATCCGTTCCGTTTTCTTCTGATGGGAGGATGCCTGTGATGAATACTTTGGCCAGCAATGCAGGATCTGTAATATTTTCCAGACGTTGCTGTATAGCGAAACTGGATTCTTCGTACGAACAGATGGCTGAGATCAAACGCAGTTTTATTTTTTCATCGCTGATGATTTCGGCCAGCAGTTGCTGTGTATCTAAAACTTTATCGCTGTTAAAATATTCGCTCTTGCCGGGAATGTAGCACCAGGATTTTTTATCCGCATCGGCCTGCTGCTGATAGTTTTTGATATAGTTGATCTTTTCCCTGTCTAAGAAATACAATAACAGTTTTACATAGTGATTGTATTCCTTCTGCATGTTCTTGAGATGCACAATATCATCATAGAGGTTATCGGCAAACGTGCCGGGTATAATTTTTCCAATGCCCCCATCGGGACTGTGAATTAACAGTTTTCGTAATCGTCCTAATTCGTTTTCAACGTAATAATTATGCTGAGCCATAAAACAGGTTTAATGTTCAAAAAAAAGAGTGGGGTAGTAAATACAGTGTGAATGAATTTTCATCAATGCATGAATTCATTCAGCTCAATAATAAACTTAGTAATCGGGCAAACTGCCTTCACCTGCAGCAATCAGGTTGAGGAAATAGGGAAGCAGGTTCTTTGTTGTGATATGTTTCTGTAAAAACATGCTGCAAGATAGGGAAAATGAGTGATGAGTAATGAATGATGAGTGGCAACCCGATTGTTACAGACGTTGATTATCGGGCTGCAAATCTGTATTCGTTTGTAGTTTGTTGTTCTTCGGCTGTGTACCTATGGAGCTGAAGGATTATTTATCCCCTCCCGGGAGGGGAGAGCAACATGCTACACAGGAACCTGTTAAAAGGGGTGGGTATTGAAAGACGATAATAAAAGATTATGCTGCATATTTAATCCCAATCAATTCAAAAAACTCCTGTTCATTTATTTCTTTTACCTCACCCGGTTTCAGATCGCCGAGTGTTAAATTGCCAATGGAAATACGGATCAAACGCAGACAACGTCGGTGAATGGCCAGACACATTTTTCGAACCTGGTGGAATTTCCCTTCTGTCAATGTCATCAGCATCCAGGTGTGTGGGTACTGCTGTCGAAAATCATCCATGTGCACATAATGATCTTTTACATTTTCAACAATTTCAATGGAAACAGGAACAGCGATATAATCTTCTCCGGTTGTAACAGGAATGGGAACACCTGTTCTTAATTGTTGTAAAAGTTCGGGTGTAACAACATTCTTTACCATGATGAGGTAAGTCCGTTCATGTTTTTTTTTGGGATCAAACAGCAGGCGTGTTACTTTTTTGTTGGTTGTTAAGATCAACAAACCTTCCGAATGATTATCCAAACGCCCAATGGCATGTGTGCCTTCCGGAAATTGAAAATCCAAATCGCCCAGTAAACGCACTTCATGTGAACTGACGAATTGCGAAACCATATTGTATGGTTTGTTGATGATGAAATAGCGGTGAGGGGTTGTTGACATGTAATTGGCTGCAAGATTACAGCTTTGGGTCGAGTTTAGGTATGGCATATCTGATCAGTATGTAGAGATTCTGAATCACTAAGCAGATATGCCATACCTTTTCAGATGATAAAAAACTTTGCCAAAGATTCCGCAACCTGATCGAAAGCAAATAGTCTTTTCAACTTTGGCAAAGTTTTGAACACGCTGTCAATTTTCAAATCGGTTCATTCTCATTTATCGTTCCCCAACTTTTCAGCACCTTAAACCGCACAAACATATCTTCACTATACCAATTTTCTTTTCTTGTTTTCTGTATCACATCGGTGTGGCGTGGCATTTTGTAAGCAAACTGTTTCATCTGTTCCTTGCTGTCCCAAATGGAGAAGGTGGCTTGCCTTAACCAAGGCGATTCGCCGATGCCTACAGAAAAACGGAAGCCGTCGGCTTTCCGCATGTCATTTGAAACTGCTTCCACATGTTCCCAAAAACGGGAGCGTTTGCTTGGCCGGATGGTGGCACGGGTAAGCACGGCAATCGGGCCTTCATAATCTGATTTGGCAGGTAAAGATCCAAACGCCTGTTTCCCGTCCCAGCTTCCATGCGCTTCGATGGGTTGGAGCAGCACCGTCCATGTTTCGCAGCCAAAGAATTTCCACCAGCCAAGTATAAGACTGCCGTAGGCTTTTTGCTGTAATGTTTGCTGATCGTTGATGTTAGTTAAAGCCTCGTCATTCATCACTACCAATAAACCCCATTGCTGCCAGTCGGGTGTTTTGCTGAAGGTGCCGCCTTTGCCGCATCCCAATGTTTTTGAAAAATGAATGTTTTTCCGAAACAGAAATGGCAGCCTGTGGATAGCCATAGCCAGCAAAGCGAAATAGATAAACCGTTTTTTATAGCGGATGATGGTTAATACAGCGTACATAATTTACAATAACCGTTGTGCTGCAAAATAGTTCTAAAAACAGGATGCTCCTCTGGAGCGGTATTTCTTTCTTAAATAATGTTCCGGAAACAGGCCGCACCTACGGAGCGGAGATGCCTGTTTATTTGGTTTCTATAAAAAGGCTGTCCCTACGGGACAATTCACTTCGCTTATTGCTTTCTTGCCACTTAGTGGCTTCCTGTTTATAACAGGAATCAAAGAACCGACACGACTCCGCATGAGTCTCCTCAACATACTGACAATTGGAGAGATGAATCGCTTACAAAAGAATAGGAATAGATGAAAGGCCCGTGCATAAAGCGATGGAATAAAAGCGGGTCCCGACGATGAATGTCCGGATGCAGGCCAAACAGTCTGCACATGGCAACGAAGAAGCAATGAAAACATGCAGCCCGTAACAAAAGAATCAACAGATAAGATAAAAGAGCGATTGTGCAATCAAAACACTGTTCCTGTTGAAAACAAGGCAAAATGTGTTGATAAGATAAAAAATGGGTAAATTTTAATACAGCTCTAATCTCCTATATTTGTCGCCTTCCTAAATTGAAAAATAGTGCGTTTAAAGAGTTTAGAAATCAAGGGTTTTAAAAGTTTTGCCGATAAAACTGTGGTTAGTTTTGATGAGGGTGTAACCGGCATCATTGGCCCCAATGGCTGCGGCAAAAGCAATATTATTGATAGTATCCGTTGGGTAATTGGCGAACAAAAGATCAGCCATCTCCGTAGTGAAAACCTCGAGAGCCTGGTATTTAATGGTTCCAAAACACGTAGTGCTTCGGGTTTGGCCGAGGTAAGTTTAACGTTTGAGAATACCCGTAACCTGCTGCCCACCGAATTCAGTACCGTAACTGTTACCCGTAAGTTTTATAAAAGTGGTGAAAGTGAATATCGCCTCAACGATGTACAATGTCGTTTGAAGGATATTCAAAACCTTTTCCTCGATACCGGTGTAAGTACCGATAGCTATGCCATTATTGAATTAGGTATGGTGGATGATATCATCAAGGATAAGGAGAACAGCCGTCGCCGTATGTTGGAACAGGCTGCTGGTATCACCATTTACAAAACACGAAAGAAAGAAGCGAAGAATAAACTGGATGCAACCGAGCAGGATCTTGCACGTATTGAAGATCTGTTGTTCGAAATTAACAACCAGTTAAAAACATTAGAAAACCAGGCCAAGAAAGCGGAGAAGTATTACGAGATCAAAAAAGATTATCGTGAAGTAAGTATTGAACTGGCAAAAGCGGCTTTGGAAGGATTTAACCTTACCTGGAAAGATCTGAATGAGCAGCACGATACCGAAGTAAATAAAAAAGTAGAACTGGAAGCAAAGATCGCAACGGAAGAAGCTGCGATTGAGCAGGAGAAGGTTGGCTTTATTGAAAAGGAAAAAGAATTGCAAACCATGCAGCATGCGTTCAATGATATGCTGCAGACATTACGTAGCAAAGAGAACGATAAGAATCTTGCACAACAGCGTTTGCATTACCTTAAGGAAAAAGAAACCAGCTTAAAAGATTTCTTAGCAAAAGCAGGCGGACAATTAAAAGGTATTGAAGAAAGTATTGAGTTTACACAACTGCAGATAACGGAAGAGGATGCAAAGCTGAACGATCTTGGATCGCAGCTGGATACATTACGCAGTGCAGTTGAAAGCACCCGTAAAGTGTTTGATGAGAAGCGCAGCGGCATTGATGAGATCCGTAAAGAAAATCAAGCCATTCAACGCAGTCAGTTTGAAGCAGAGAAGAATGTAGCAGTTGGTGAAACTTCTGTACAAAACTTACAGCGTACTATCTTCCAGTTAAAAGAAGAACAGGCAAACCGTAAGCAGCAACTGCAACAACTCGAAGAAGACAAACAACAAAAAGAATACGAACTCAATAACTGCCGTGAAGAGTTACAGCATTTGCAGGAGCAGCATGAGTTTACAAAAGAACAGATTCTGCAAACACAACAGGCACTTGAAGGGTTGCGTAATCAACTGGCAGATGAAAACAGAAAGCTTGATTCAAAAAAGAATGAGCATGATCTGTTGAAGAGCCTGGTTGATTCAATGGAAGGTTATCCGGAGAGTGTAAAGTTTTTGCATAACAACGAACAATGGAAAGTTGAAGCTCCTTTGTTGAGTGATATTATTTATTGTAAAGAAGAATATCGCACTGCCATTGAAAATTTGCTGGAGCAATACCTCAACTATTATGTTGTTGGAAATATGGGTGATGCGTTAAGTGCTGTTCAGTTATTGCATCAGAACCAGAAAGGGAAGGCCAACTTCTTTATGCTCGATAAGTTTAACGGGCAAGCTGTGTTGAATGAAATTCCTGCAGGCACCATTCATGCATTGAATGTTGTTGAAGTTGAAAGTAAATATCAATCACTCATCAATTATTTATTAGGACAGGTTGTAATTGCGGAAGATGAAAATAATTTACCTGCCGGGTTTGATGGAGTGGTATTGGAAAAAGACGGAAAGTTCTTTAAAGGTAAATATGCATTGAGCGGCGGAAGTGTTGGTTTGTTTGAGGGAAAAAAACTCGGCCGTGCAAAGAACCTTGAGCGTTTGCACGAAGAGATCCTTGCACAGGAAACAGTTGTGCTCGATTTAAAGCATACCATCCAGATGCGTCATAGTGAGGTGATCGGTTTCAATGATCAACTCAAAGAAAATGCAATCAAACAAACGGAGACAACCATCAATCAATTGGTGAACCAGGTTTATGGTATTGATAACCGCATGGAGAACCTCCGTGGTATGGAAGCCAATGCTGTAAGACGTTTGGAAGATCTGGAACAACAGCAGGAAGAAGTTCATGAAAGTCAGCAAACGCACAAAGACGAACTGGGCAAATACAATTCGCAGTTAGAAGAACTGGCCGGTCGTTTAGAAATGATTGAACAGGAGTTTACAGTTGCAGAGCAACAGTACAACCAAGCCAATCAATCGTACAACGATTATAATCTCAATGTTACACGTCAGCAGAGCAAGGTAGTTGCACTGAAACAAGAATTTGATTTCAAGCAAAATCAATTACAGGATCTGCAGTTACAGATCACTACCAATTCATCTGCTCTGGAAGAAGCATCGAACCAGATCAATGAAAGTGAAGTGATGTTGCTGGAGGCGCAGGATATTTTAGTTACACTCTTACAAAATAAAGAGAGCGAAGAGCGTACCTTAAATGAAGCCGATCAGGCCTATTATAATCTGCGGAATGTGCTGAGTGAAAAAGAAAGTGAACTCCGTCACAAGCAAAAAGAAAAAGAACAGGTTGATCATTTACTGAATGAAATAAAAGATAAACTCACCGATTTAAAATTACAGTTAAGCGGAACCAAAGAACGTTTAATGGTAGAGTTTAAAGTAAACCTGGAAGAAGTCATCGAAGAAGCAAGAACAGGTGAGGAGCCGTTGGAAGAATTGCAGGCAAAGGTGGACCGGATGAAAAAGCGTTTGGAAAATCTGGGCGAAGTAAATCCAACAGCCATTGAAGCATTTGAAGAAATGCGTAAGCGGTATGAGTTTATTCTGGAACAAAAGAATGATCTGGTATCTGCAAAAGAATCGTTGCTGCAAACCATTCAGGAAGTAGAGGCAACGGCGAATCAACGTTTTCTTGAAACCTTTAATGCAGTGCGTGAAAATTTCCAGAAAGTATTTAAAGCCTTGTTTACAGAAGAAGATACGGCTGACATGGTATTGGAAAATCCTGATAACCTTGCAGAAACAGGAATTGATATTGTGGCCAAACCAAAAGGTAAACGCCCCAGCAGCATTTCACAATTGAGTGGTGGTGAAAAAACATTAACCGCTACAGCGATGTTGTTTGCGATCTATCTCATTAAGCCGGCCCCATTCTGTATTCTGGATGAGGTGGATGCACCATTGGATGATGCCAACGTAGGTAAGTTCACCAACATGATCCGTCAGTTCAGTGAAAATTCACAGTTCATCATTGTTACACATAACAAACAAACAATGGGTGCCGTGGATGTGATCTATGGTGTTACCATGCAGGAAGCCGGTGTAAGTAAATTAGTACCGGTGGATTTCAGAAGTTTGAATTAAAATCAAATTGTTTTTATGAGGTTTATTAGTTTGATAGTTGTTTTGATATGGTTAAATATTTCATGCAGTAATGTAACTGCGAAAGAGGATAAAGATATTAAAACTGATTCATCGTCTTTAAAAACAAACAACGAATTAGCACAAGTAAGTAATTCATCTCTTGAGTTATTCGGAAAATATTTATTCGAATGTGTTCAAGAAAATGATTATTTAATGTACTCAAAGTTTGTACCAACTAAAACAGAGATGGTTGATTTTTTGAGAAAGAGTAATGATAAAGAAAAGTCATCAGCTACAGATCAAGAGATTGAAAATGGCTATAAAGTAATTCTGGAAAATATTAAAAAAGCTTTTGACAACACTGTGGCAGTAGGTAATTCAAAAGGAATTAATTGGAGTGAAACTAGTTTCATTAAATCTGCTTATTATTCTTCAAATGAAGACGGTGTTGAGTCTTCAAGAATTACTGTATTCTTTTCTTTCAAAGGCTTGACCTATTCTCTTGAGTTTAGCGATAATATTAAAGCAAGTAGAGGATGGCTGACTGTTTCAGAAGTTTCTTTTGAAGAAAAGAAAGAGGAAAAGCAACCAGTGCTTGAAGATTCTGTTTCATCTTAATTAGTGAAGATTCTGTTTTATTAAAATCTTATAGGGTCAGAACACTTGTTCTGACCTTTTGATTTGTCATACAACTGTTATGTTGAATAATTGTTCATACAGTTTCAGCCATCAATTAAAAACAATAGCTAAATTACCTGCAATACCAAAGCATGGCTGCTGCACAATCTTTACAACGTCGGCTGGGTTTGTTTCAATCAACTGTTCTCAACATGATTGACATGGTGGGGATTGGTCCGTTTATTTCGTTGCCCATTGTGATTGGTTTGGTTGGCGGTATGTATTTGTGGGCATGGGTTGCAGGTGCTGTATTGTCGTTGATTGATGCTATGATCTGGAGTGAACTGGGAGCAGCATATCCGTTGGCAGGCGGCAGTTATAATTTTTTAAAAGAAGCATATGGTAAACATAAGCTGGGAAAAATGATGTCGTTCCTGTACGTATGGCAAACAGTTATACAGGCACCGCTGGTTGCAGCATCTGCAGCAATTGGTTTTGCACAATACTTCGGTTACTTAGTACCGTTAAGTGAATGGCAACAGAAAGGTTTATCCGGAGCTGTGATTATTTTCATTACCATTTTATTGTATCGTAAGATTGACAGCATCGGAAAGATTGGTGTATTGTTATGGGCAGGTGTTATTCTTACATTGGGTTGGATCATTGGCGGTGGACTTGCTTATGGAAATTTTACAGCACCGCTGCAGGATGTACAAACGCATTTCAACTGGGTACATATAGCATCGTTTGTTTTCGGACAGGCATGTATCAAATCCATCTACAGTTATCTTGGGTATTACAATGTGTGTCATTTAGGAGGAGAAATAAAAAATCCCGGTAAGAATATTCCACGCAGTATGTTTATTTCTGTGATTGGTATTGCAGTATTATATCTTGCCATGAACATCAGTGTAACCAGTGTTATTTCCTGGCAGGAGATCAAGCAATGGCAGGATAATGGAGAGAATCATTTTGTCATCAGCACATTTATTGAACGGCTGTTTGGTTCAAACGCTGCCAATGCTGCAACCATTATGATTTTATGGGTGGCACTTGCTTCTTTATTTGCAGTGATGTTGGGTTACAGTCGTGTTCCATATGCAGCCGCAAAAGATGGATTATTTTTTCAGGTGTTTGCAAAGCTTCATCCAACAAAAGATTTTCCTTACGTGTCATTACTGGTGCTCGCAGCAATTTCGTTTTTGTTCAGTTTGTTATTCAGGATGAGTGATGTAATCAGTGGCGTATTAGCCATGCGGATCATGATCCAATTTATTGGACAGGCCATTGGTGTTATGCTGTTACGCAAACGAAACGGAACAGCACATTTGCCTTATAAGATGCCTTTGTATCCATTGCCGGTGATCATTGCCATATTGCTTTGGTTGTTTGTTTTCTTGTCTACCGGCATTTCAATTATGCTTTCATTTCTTGTACTGATAGGTACAGGCATGATCGTGTATTTTATTTTTGCGAAATATCAGCGTCAATGGCCTTATGCAGATGCGAATACTGAAAAAGCAGAACAGTAAGAACAGTTATTTGTTTTTATCAATCATTCATTCGATATTCGACCTCTAAATCAATTGCATGCAACGCATTTGCCTTTTCCCCGGAACATTTGATCCTATTACGGTTGGTCATCTCGATATCATCCAGCGTTCATTGGATCTGTTTGATAAAGTGTATATCGGTATTGGCCGTAATGCCAATAAAGTGCCCATGTTCAGCGAAGAACAACGGATTGAATGGATCAATGAAATTTTTCATGATGAAAAAAGGGTAGAGGCAGTGGTGTACGATGGGTTAACAGTTGATTGCTGCAAACGTGTACAGGCAAAGTTTATTCTTCGTGGTATACGTTACGTTAATGATTTTGAATATGAAAAGGCCATTGCAGATATGAACCGCAGCCTGGATCATGATATTGAAACAATTTTTCTCACCTGTTTACCTCAATACACATCTGTCGCATCTACATTGGTAAGAGATGTTATCCGTAATGGCGGTGATGCATCTCCGTTCTTACCCGATGTAGTTAATAAAACAGTCGCTAAGTAATCTTCAGTTATGAATTCAATCTGGTTTAAAAAAGATTTGTCGCTTGCTGATTTTAACGGACTTGGTCAGGCTACAATGGGCGAGCATATTGGTATTGCTTTTACAGAAGTTGGTAGCAATTTTCTGAAAGCAACCATGACGGTTGATCATCGTACCATACAGCCTTATGGTTTGCTGCATGGCGGTGCCAGTTGTGTATTAGCTGAAACGCTGGGCAGTGTTGCATCGGCAAAGATCATTGATCCCGATAAATATATTTGTGTAGGCCTGGAGATCAATGCCAATCATGTACGTTCTGCAAGAAAAGGATTGGTAACAGGTATTGCACTGCCCCTGCATATTGGCAGCAGCACGCATGTGTGGGACATTAAAATTTATGATGAAAGAGAGAAGCTGGTTTGTGTAAGCAGGTTAACGGTTGCAATATTGAAGAAGCCACAGCAACCATTAAATTAAACTCAACACATCTTTTACAGAAGGAAAAATATTGTCGAAATAATTTTTTACCTCTTTCTTCTTCACCCATTTTATTTCAGTGATGTCTTCTTCTGTTTGTGGGGTGATGTTTTGCTTGCCCTTTACTTTCATAATAAACCAATGCGAGTCTTTCAGCATCTGTTTGCCATAATCATTGTAGGTATGATAGGTGATGAGTAGAGGTTTTTTCAATTCAATATCCTTCAATCCGGTTTCTTCTTCCACTTCACGAACAGCGCATTGTTCAATGGTTTCGCCTTTATCTAATTTTCCTTTTGGCAGATCCCATTTGCCTCTGCGGAAAATGAGTAATACTTCTCCTTTTTCATTCTCTACCAATCCACCTGCAGCTGTAACAGGTTTAAAATGTTTAAAGAAGGCCTTCTTCAGCTTCTCCATATCCTCATCCCACAAAATACCTGCATGAAATTCTTCTTTTGCTATTTCATGTAACAACGATTTAATAGCCGGACCTGTGATCTCATCAATAAACACCGCATCGGGATGATGCATGTATTCATGAATGGTTTCATCAATTTCATTGCAGAGAAAAACCGGTTTATCACCAAAGTAAATTTTGATATACATAGAAGGTTGAAGGTTCAAGGTTGAAAGCTAATCATAATGTAAATCCCAACTCCCAATTCCCAATTACTTTCTGTTCGTTATTGATTTACTACTCACTATTCACTACTCACTTTCTTCTCCTCATTTTCCTACCTTCGCCGCATGACCAACGAACAAGCCGTAGCAGAAAAGTTATTACAAGTTAAGGCCATCCGTTTAAATGTAAAAGAGCCTTTTACCTGGGCCAGTGGATGGAAGAGTCCGATTTACTGCGATAACCGCAAAGTATTGTCTTTTCCTCATGTAAGAGAGTTTATTAAGAGTGAAATGTGTAATGTCATCTTCGATCAGTTTCCTGAAGCGGAATTATTGGCCGGTGTTGCAACCGCAGGAATCGCATGGGGAGCAATGGCAGCCGATCAGTTGAAGCTGCCTTATGTATATGTGCGGCCAAAACCAAAGGAGCATGGTTTGGGTAACCAAATTGAAGGTTCTTACGAAGCCGGACAAAAGGTTGTGGTGATTGAAGATCTCATTTCAACCGGGAAAAGCAGTCTGGAAGTGGTTGAAGTACTCCGTAAAGCCGGTGTTGAAGTAATTGGAATGGTTTCCATCTTTAATTATGGATTTGATATGGCCAGGAATGCATTTCAAACAGCAGGGGTTGATTACCGTTCGCTTACCAATTACCAGACACTCATTCAACTGGCCGTTGAAAAGCAGATTGTAGAGGCTGCAGAGCAAGAAGTTTTGTTAAAGTGGTCGCAGGACCCTGCTCATTGGCTTGTAAATTGATAATTTCAGGGAAAATATTCTATTCATGAGATCCTTACTCGTTTCCATTTTGCTCTTTTCGGCCGTCTCAGGTTTTTCTCAGTACAAAAAACCAATTGTTGTTCAAATTAAAACACCTCAGGCGCAATGTGTGGAGTGTAAAGACATGATTGAAAAGTTCATGCGTGTGGAAGAAGGTGTAGCCAAAGTAGTGGTTGATATACGTAAAAAAATTACAACGATTACCTATCTCAGTGATCGTACCAATATTGAAAATATAAAGACGGCTATCGCCAATCTCGGCTTTGATGCCGACGATGTGTTGGCAACTGAAGAACAGTATAAACGACTTCCGATTTGCTGCAAACGGGTGGCCGACGGAGGAGGTCCTCCCAAAAGAAATTAAGCAAAAGGTTCAAAAACGGAAAGTCCGGAGAAGTTTCTCCGGACTTTTTTTATGTCCTTATACGATTTTTATAAAAGAATATTTCACGGTTTTGGGAGAAAAAAACTGGTTTCATGCCGCCCCTCATATGCAAGCGGAATGGTCTTGAAAATACCCGCAACTCCCGCTGTAATGGTGCCGGTTGCCCTTATCAAAACGGTCTTGTTTGTGAGCGCCTGCCATGAATTTTTAAGCATGTTTTTGGTATCCGTCTGGATCTTGAGAGGGATTACAAAATCTGACTTTCTGTCAACTTTAATTAGAGTATCACTGATAGCCCTTCCCAGATAAACATCATCCACATACACATCAGCCTCCGTTTTTTTCACTTGAAATCCGAACCGGTTGGGGTTGGTATAAACCAATTCCATTTTAATGACCGACTCAGAAAACCCCATTTGCTCAAAACCAACGTTTCTGAATTCTTTGTACTCCGGAGTCTTAAATGTGTTACATGAACTGGTAAGGAGGGTGAGAAGAGATAGACCTGAAATGAGTTTTTTCACAACTGTTTACTTTGAATGCAAAATAGGGGAATGCTGTCAATTTTTTTCCTGAACCCCAAAAACAAACCATAAATTTGCGCTAAAATACTTAGTGTAATGCAGTAAAAAATGATGAAAAGCGAATGCAATAGAATGTAGCTAATAAAGATGAAGTTTAACTATTTAATTATTAAATAATTAAAGTAAATTATTTGTTTTTAAATTCTGAAATTTTACATAGGTAAATCCTTTTAATCAGCCCGGAATCAGCCATAAGGTAAGTGTAGAAAAAGAGCGATGAATAAACTATATAAAAATGTTGATTTACAGTATTTTGGAGAGATTAACTTCTTTTCGAATTTAAATGATAATACAAATTATTATTTTTCGTCAAGTATTCGTTATCAAAAATCACTTCATTTAAACAGAGCCAGGTTAATTGGCTCTAACGGCCCCCTCCTCCTCACCGTGCCTCTTATTGGAGGGAGGGACAAAAAGCAAGTTCTCAGGGATGTGCAGATTTCCTATTCCGAACCCTGGCAGCGGATTCACTGGAGGGGTATTGAAAGTTCTTACAAGAAGTCGCCTTGGTTTGAAGATTATGCACCGGGGCTGGAGCAGCTCTTCCAACTGAAGGAAAAATTTTTGCTGGATCTTAATTTGAAAACCACACAATGGGCGCTTGAGCGACTGAAGCTGAAGATTGACATTATGGCCGAAACTGATATTCAACAATCAGATATACCAGCTGCAGAAATTCAGCAATTCACTTCTTCAACGGAATCGCATTTCCCGGTGTATCAACAGGTATTTGCAGATCGTTTTGGCTTCGTCCCAAACCTGAGTATTCTTGATCTGCTTTTTTGTAAGGGCCCCCAGTCTGCAGGCTATTTACATTCAATCCAATTATTATAAGTTTTCTGATACCTTTTATAAAAAATAAGAGAAAACACTTAACTTGTTTGCTATTTATACCAAGCTTAAGCAATGAGAAAGTTTTTGAAACTGCTGCCGGCGTTTCTGCTGGTTTATTCGTACTCTAATTCACAGGATTTTTCTAACAAAGGAAGAGACTTTTGGGTGGCCTATGGTTACCATCAGGTAATGACGGTGAATAATGGACAGGAAATGGTTCTTTATTTTGCCACTGAAGCCGCCACCAATGTAACAGTTTCTATTCCCGGCATTGGCTACACTGCGAATTACAATATTCCTGCAAATACAGTGTTTACATCAAATCCTATTCCTAAACTGGTGGGGCAGGATGCCAGATTGTTAACCGAAAGTACAGCCGGTGAAAACAAAGGCATTCATATTGTAAGTGATCAGCCGATTGTTGCTTATGCACATATTTATAATGCGAGTGTTTCGGGTGCTTCAATATTATTTCCAACCAATACGCTGGGACGTGAATATTATTCCATCAATTACACCAACCGGTCCAACACCCCCAATGCAAACAGCTGGGCATATGTGATAGCCACTGATACTGGTACAACCACTGTTGAAATAACACCCAGTGCTGCAACACTAACTAAACCTGCAGGCGTTCCATTTACAGTTACGTTAACACAAGGACAGGTATTTAATATTATGGGGCAGTTTACCAATGCTCCTGCAGGCAGTAATCATCTTGGGGTTGATTTAACTGGAACATTAATCAGATCACTCAACACAGGAGTGGGCTGTAAAAAAATTGCTGTGTTTTCCGGCAGCGGACGAATCAGCATCACTTGTAATACCAATTCATCCTCATCAGATAATTATATGTCGCAGGCGTTTCCAAAAAATGCGTGGGGTAAAAAATATTTAACTGCAACAGCAGCGGGCAATCAGGCGAATAATTTTTACAGGGTTTGTGTATCTGATCCCACGGCAGTAGTTACGTTAAACGGAGGCCCCATTGGTGTGCCATTAGTGAATAATTTTTATTACGATTTGCCAATTACCAATCAACCCTTACGCATTGAATCGGATAAGCCAATCATCGTTGCACAATATTTTACTTCACAAGGTGCTTGCGGAAATGGTGCTCAGCCTGGTGACCCTGAAGTAATTTATTTAAGTCCGGTTGAACAGAATATCAATAAAGTATTGTGGAATGCAACGCCCAATTTTGGTATTCAAAATCATTATTTCAATGTGGTGATTCCAAATGGCGGAACAGCGCTCAGTTCATTTCAGTTAAGGGATGGAACGGGAGCAATAATTCCCAACAATGCGTTCACGGTTCATCCCCGTGATGCGAATTATTCTTATCTCAAACAGCCTTTGCCAAGTTCGGGTGTATATTCCATACAATCTGATTCCGGTTTTAATGCTATCGCTTACGGTTTTGGTAATGCTGAGTCTTACGGTTATAATGCAGGTACAAACGTGGTAGATCTCTATCAGTATGTTTCCACTCAAAATGCAAACGCTACTGTAAACAGTCCGGTGGCATGTAAAAGTTCTCCGTTTAACATGGCAATCACCTTGCCTTATATTCCTTTAAATATCAAATGGATGATTACAGGTTATCCCACTGTAAATAATAATGCACCTGTTCCTGATTCAACCTTTGTATTAAATGGTAAAACACTTTACATTTTCAGACTCCCAACACCATATGTTTATAATGTTGTAGGTATTTATCCTGTAACAGTAACAGTGAATAACCCTACTCCAGATGGTTGTACAGGAGAACAGATTATTAATTTTAACCTTCAGGTGTTTGGTCCGCCAACAGCAGACTTTACATGGGCTTCAAAGGGATGTACTGATTCGATTATTCCGATGACCACGAATAATACAACAGGTGGCAGGCCCATCACAAAACATTTCTGGGATTTTGGAGATGGAACGTTTGCGTATGTGAACAACCCGACAAAAGTGTATACCAACCCCGGTACGTATACTATTCGTTATGCGGTTTTAACTGATATCGGATGTTTGAGTGATACAACAGTTAAAACCATTTCTGTAACCAGAACACCAACTGCAAAATTTGGTTATGTTGCAGCACCATGTGTGGGCAAGCTCATTACCTTCAGCGATTCTTCTTTGTTAACTGGTGGCTTTGGAAATATTGTTAACTGGAACTGGAATCTGGGTGTTGGTGCACCAATTAATAACAGCAGCAATGCCAATGTATCAGCAACCTATCCTGCTACAACTGTATATAATCCAACATTACAGGTTACAACTAATACAGGTTGTGTGAGTCCGTTGTTTACACTACCAATCACCATTCGACCTAACCCGGTTCCGAATTTTACAATGAGTTTTGCATGTTTACCCGACGGTGTGGTGAGCTTCACCAATACATCAACCATTGCAGATGGTTCCCAGGCCCTTTTTGTACATGGCTGGAATTTTGGAGATCCGTCGAGCGGTCCGTTAAATACTTCTGCAGTTATAAACCCTACGCATAAGTACAATACAGTAGGGCCTTATACCATCAAGCTGAAAGTAACTTCTAATTACGGATGTATTGATTCTGTTTCAAAAGTGCAGACCAATATTTATCCGCAGCCCAAAGCCGATTTTACTGCACCTGCCGAAGTATGCTGGCAAACACCGGTTACATTTACTGATGCATCAAACGGGTATACGCATCCTGTAACGCAATGGCAGTGGCGGTTTATTGATCCTTCTAATACAATTATCGGTTCATCAACTGTAAGAAACCCCGTATTTAATTTTCCTGCACCCGGAACATACCGTGTACGTCACTGGTCATTTACAAACCAAGGTTGTGTGAGTGATACAATAGAGAAAATAATGGTCATCAATCCATGGCCAACTGCAGATTTTACACTCAGTTCACCACTTTGTGAAAAAAACCAGCTTACAATCAATGATAACTCAAACCCCAATGTGGGCAGTAATGTGCGTTGGTACTGGAATGTTGGCGGCACTATTGTAAACAGCACCAATAACAATCCAATTACTCAAACCTTTACTAACTGGGGCGATAAAGTAATTAAAATGCTGGTTGAAAACAGTAAGGGTTGCCGCAGCGATACATTAACAAGAACTGTTCGTGTACATCCGTTACCAAAGCCCGGTTTTATTTTACCTGAAGTATGTCTCACTGATGTATTTGTACAGTTTACAGATACTTCAAAAATTGCTGATGGTACCGGTACTACATTAAGTTATCTGTGGAATTTCAATGCAGGTACAACGCCTGTTGCACCCGCTCCAAATCCGGTTATTTCAACTTCAAAAAATAACACCATTCAATATTTTACATCCGGTAATTACGAGATCACATCACGTGTAACTTCTGCTGCCGGTTGTGTTGACTCCATACGCATGCCGTTTACGGTGAATGGAGTGATTGCACGTTCTTCGTTTGCAACTCAACCCACCAACGGTTTGTGCAGTAACCAGGATGTTGAAATTAAAAATACATCCAGCGTATCATTTGGATGGCTCACCAAACTGGAGATATACTGGGATTGGGCAAATAATCCAACTCAGGTGCAGGTAGATGATACACCTCCTGTTGATGGATTGTACAGACATCGTTATCCTAATTTCCAGTCGCCGCTTACACGTACTTTCCAGGTAAGATTTGTAGCATATACCGGTATTATTTGTGTGAAGGACACCATCCAGACTATAACAGTCAATGCAAGTCCGCTTACACAGTTTACTTCTATGCCGGGCATTTGTTTAGATGCAACACCAAGACAAATCACACAGGCGGTTGAATTGGGTGGTTTGCCCGGAACAGGCGTTTATACAGGACCGGGAGTAAGCAGCACAGGTTTGTTTAATCCAGCAACAGCAGGGGTGGGTATACACCGCATCCGTTATACATTTACTGCGGCAAATGGCTGTACACATTTTTCTGAACAAACGATCGAAGTTTATCCAAGACCTGCAGCAAGATTTGTTTCATTATTGCCATCATGTGAAAAAAATATGGTGATGTTTAGCGATAGCTCTGTTGCCAACTCACCAACAATCAATACCTGGAGTGTTGATTTTGGCGATGGTACGCCGGTTGTTTCTTATCCCAACAGAAACAACATCTCACATGTGTTTGCCAATTATGGCAACTACAATGTTGTGTTACAGGTAGTCAATAACAGAGGATGTACAAGTGTACCTTATACCTTGCCGGTAAAAGTAAATCCGTTACCACGGGTTGATTTTAATTTGCCAAAAGTTTGTTTGCCTGCTGGTACTGCAACCTTTACTAATCTGTCTAGCATTCCTGATAATACAGACGGGCAGTTCAGATACAAATGGGATTTTGGTGATGGCTTTGTAACACCTGCGGGTTCTGATACATCCATTATAAAAAATCCGGTTTATACTTACCGCAATCTCGGACCATATACCGTTTCTTTAAAAGTTACATCGAACAATAATTGTAT
>JALHRP010000064.1 GCA_022841365.1 Chitinophagaceae bacterium
TTTTATACCGAAACACCGCCATTTGGGGGTGGAGATTGGCTGATAGTATATTCTTCTGTTACTGTATAAATATCCTGAATAGTAATTTCAAAAAAAGCGACAGGTAAATCAACTGCTATTAACTGGATTAACTGAATTCCTGCTTCAGCAGCTTTTTGGTCGGTATCGTTTTTTACAAACTTATGTTCATCTGTACAGCAGCCTTTATCTTTAGCCTCACCGGTTTTCATACCGCAGCTACCGCAGGTTTCTGATTTGTTTTGTCCCAAACCCCAGTCAGCAAGTTTGCCCATGCAGTAATGCATATGTACCATAGCTCCTGTTGAGGAACTGAGGTACAAAAAGGCTAATATTACTGCTGCAAATTTTTTCATTCCGTATAAAGGTATAAAATATTTCTAAAATAGTCTGCCACAAAGCTTTTGGCAGCATACAAATAGACAAAACTGTCGCTAAAAGAACTATGACGAATGTCAGCCATAGGCATGAGCCTTATTAGCTATGCCCATAAACTTTCCTTACTTACAGCAATCTTTTTTTCTTACAAAGATGGCTTTGAAGATTCTCCACAATACCTGGCCTATTGATTTTACTACTGTCATTTTATAACATTGTTAATAGCATTATTCCGCTCATACCAATCATCAGGGCATCTTCTATAATGGTAATGGTACTCATTGGTAAATTAAACACATCTCCAAGACAGGCACATTTTATTTTCCGTTTATTCAGCACACTTTGCAATACGCCAATGATACTAACCGCCATCACCACAAAGGTAACCAAATTGGTAAGGATAGGGTTAAAGCCTGTAAGAAAGGCGACACCCAATGCCAGTTCTGTAAATGCATATACATAGCCCCAGCCATTCCATCGCTTTGCCACTATATCATACATGCTGTAGCTCTCAGCAAAGCCCTTCAGATTAAGTAATTTAAAAAAGGAAAAAAAGAAAAAGAACCCTGCCATGAAATGATTCATCCAACGCATCCAGATAAAGCCGCCTTGCACCCACTCTGTCAACAAGGAAATGGCGGTAATGTAACCAAAAATTAACAGGATGGGTTTGTACGTTTGTAGCCATGATTTAGATTCCACTACCGGCTGCGAAACTGCAGGTGTGGGTGGCTGGATGATTTTTTCCGAAAGTTGATACTTGGGATATTCATTCAGCGCCTCTTTTAGTACAGGTGTTGAAATATGTTTATCCATGTCAATAGTTGTATCACCTGTAGATAAGTCAATAGATACTTTACTTACCCCTGTTACTTTGGATAAAAGACTTTGAACTTTTGCCTGGCAACCGCTGCATGTCATTCCGGTTACATTATAGGTATGCGTCATACTGATATTTTAATGATACAAATTTCTGTAATTAAAAAAGGTTACAGTTACAGAATTATGGAAAATAGTTATACCTATTTGCGGTTAACGCTATCCAGGGAATGCCGGTGGCTATTACCTATTTTTTTAAAATGGCTGGGGGTTAACCCGGTTATTTTTTTGAACTGGGTAGACAAATGGGCAACACTGCTATAGCCTAAGCGATACGAAATTTCACTCAAGTTCAGTTCGGCATATACCAGCCATTCTTTTACTTTTTCCACTTTTTGCAGAATAAAAAATTGTTCAACCGTTATTCCTTCCACTTCAGAAAACAGCCGGGAGAGATAACTATAATCCGTATTCATTGCTTTGCTTAAAAAGCCGGTAATAGTAAAATGTTCTTCCACCTCTCCAGACTGTACTTTTTTTATTAGCAGGTTCTTTATCTTTTCTATTTGTTTTTGCTTTTGGTTGCCTAAAATTTCAAAGCCCAAATCTTTTAATCTTTCATTCAGGATTAGTAATTGTTTATCTGTTGCCGGTTTGGATAATTCTACTTCGCCCATGCTTATCTTCTCCGGCAGAAGATTTAGCTTTTCCAATTCCTGCCGCACCACCAGAATGCAGCGGTTGCACACCATATTTTTAATGTAGAGTTTCATTGTTTTATATGGAATTTATGAACAACAGGATTCATTCAATTGCACAGGAGGGCATTTTACCGTGCCATAACTGCAATAAACACAGCAGTCTCCTTGCTTTGGTTTAAGTCTTGCTTTACAGTTTTCACATTCATAAAAATACTGGCAGGCATCCGTTGGCATTTCTTCCGTTTTTTTATGGCCGCATTTCGGGCAGGTAATAGTTGAATATAATATTGGGGAGTTTTTCATAGCTATTTCTCTTCATTCAATAATTTATATTCTTTTACTTTATAACCAGTCTTGTTTATCGCTGTTTCAATAACCTTCACATCAGTCTTTAGTTTGTCAAAAGTGACAATACTGTAACCATTGGCATAAGAAGTTTGATACGTTAATACTCCATGCAATTTTGATAGTTGATTGTTTACATGTTCTTCGCAACCTGCACAGGTCATTCCCTGTATTGAAAACTTTGCCTGAACTGTGCTATCGGTCGCAGCAGGTACCATTATTGCAGCTTTAGGTTTAGGAAAGAATATTTTTGCATAAAGCGGGAATGTCATCATCAGTATTGCAAAAACTGTAACAATTATTAAAAAGGCTTTTGACTGAAAAAAGGAGGGTTTCTGTTCTGTATCACAATTACATTCTGCTGCAGATATTTTCTTTTGGTTTAATCTTAAATACCATGCAAATGCAAGTACTGCAATGGATACAACTATTAAATAAGGCCTTGCTGGTTCTATCCATGAAAAGTTGGCCGCAACACTGCTGCTTCCTGCAAGCAATGCAATAACAGGTGTGATGCAGCAAAGCGAAGCTGCAATAGCTGATAATACACCTGCACCAGAAAATGTACCCGGAGATTTTAAACTAATCATGCTGTTTCCAGTTTTTGTGTTTGTTGATTGATGTGTTTAAAAAATGGTCGCAATATTTTTAAGTTGTCCTGTGTAAGTGAGTAGTAAATAGTTTGGCCTTCCTTTCTTGTTTCCACAACATTTCCATCTTTTAATTTTCTTAAATGCTGCGATATAGCGGGAATACTCATGCCTAAAATATCTGCAAGGTCGCATGGGCACAATTCCTTTTCTTCTTCCAGTAAGTACAAAATTGTTAACCTCACTTCGTTACCGGTAAGAGCAAGGATATTTGAAAGCTGGGCAAAGGATTTATTGGCAGTTTTTATTCTTTCTTTGCATTTCTTAATTTGCTGATGGTCGGCAAACTGCCGGATACAGGTTTGTTTAATCATGAAACAAAGATAGGAGTTTTAATTAATTAAGCAAATGCTTAAATACAAACCGTAAGCAAGCTGCATCAAACTTTCATTCTTTGTATTCTCACCGCATTCAATATAGCCAGCAAAGCAACTCCCACATCTGCAATAACTGCTTCCCATAATGTTGCAACACCACCAGCGCCTAAAACCAGTACAAAAACCTTTACTGCCATTGCCAGAATAATATTTTGCCAAACTATACTTCTTGTTATTTTACCAATTCTGATGGCAGATACAATTTTATGTGGCTGGTCGTTTTGAATAACCACATCTGCTGTTTCAATAGTGGCATCGCTTCCCAGTCCACCCATTGCAATACCAGCATCAGCCAAAGCAACAACGGGAGCATCATTCACACCATCACCAACGAAGGCAATATGTTTCCCTTCATTCTTTAATTGTTGTACTTTCTCTACTTTTCCTTCAGGCAGTAAATCACCATACGCTTCATCAATACCAACTTTCTTTGCAACTTCATTCACTACAGATTGTTTGTCGCCGGAAAGCATGACAGTTTTAATATTCAGACTGTGCATGTCTTTAACTGCCTGTACGGCATCCTCCTTAATTTCATCTGCAATAGTTATGTAACCGGCATATTGGCTATTGATGGCGACAACCACTATTGTGTCAACAATTTTTTCAATCTCAGTTGGATAATTGATATTGTATTTCTTTAGCAGCTTTACATTACCTGCCAGCATTTCTTTTCCATCAACATTTCCTTTTAATCCATGCCCCGAAATTTCTTCCACACCTACAACATTCACACCATTCGTTTTGTCGCCGGCAAATTCAGTAACCGCTTTTGCAATGGGGTGGGTGGAGTTCTTTTCAAGAGCGGCAGTTAATTTCACCAATTCGTTTTCATCAATACCATTGGTAACAACTTGCTGAACTTTAAAGACCCCCTTAGTAAGCGTACCGGTTTTATCCATTACAATCGTATTCACGTTGGTCATTACATCTAAAAAGTTCCCGCCTTTAAACAATATGCCGTTCCTTGAGGCAAGGCCAATTCCACCAAAATACCCTAATGGAATAGACACAACCAATGCACAGGGACAACTGATAACAAGAAATACCAGGGCCCGGTAAAACCATGTTTGAAAATTATAATCATTAACAAAGAAGTATGGAACAAAACACAAAGCAACTGCCAGAAAAAATACAATAGGTGTATATACTTTTGCAAAGCGGCTGATGAATAATTGTGTCTGTGATTTTCTTGCAGTAGCATCCTGCACCATTTCTAATATCTTACTAAGTTTACTGTCTTTAAACAGGGCTTTTACTTTTATCTCTGCTACGGTGTTAAGATTAATCATCCCGGCAAGGATAGTTTCTCCTTTATATTTTGTATCGGGTTTGCTTTCGCCTGTTAAGGCAGCAGTATTAAAAGAAGCATTTTCGGAGAGCAGTTCGCCATCGAGTGCCACTTTTTCTCCTGGCTTTATTTGAATCGTTTCGCCCAACTCAACTATAGAAGGGTCAGCAACAAGTAACTTATTGTTTCGTATCACAGTTACTTCATCTGGCCGTACATCAAGCAATGCCTTTATGCTTTTTTTGGCATTGTTAACAGCAGCATCTTGGAACCATTCGCCAATCTGGTAAAACACCATTACAGCCACACCCTCCTCATATTCACCAATTACGAATGCACCGATTGTAGCTACACTCATCAATACAAATTCATTAAAGATGTCACCCCGTTTTGACTTCCTGAAAGCAAGGTCTAATACCTTTCGTCCTGCCAGTAAATATGCAATTCCATTTATAACCAGGGAAGGTATTTTCGGGATTTCGATTTTGAAACCATATTCCAGTACAAGCAGTACCATTAAAATAAACAAGGCGAGTAATAAATCCCAGTGTGTTTTCCAGCCTGGTTTATCTTCATCATTGCCTCCGTGGTCATGCCCGTCGTCAGATGAATGAATTGGTATAACCCTGGCCTTACTGATTTTTTCTTCGGCGATGTTTTTTTCATCATGATTGTGTTCCATAGTATCTTAGTTTATAAAAAATGAAATAATACCTGTTATAATTAATATAAGGCCGGTTATAATACCGGCATTATGTTCCCATTTATGCCAGTTCAACTTTAGCAAGCCCTTATATACTATCCGTATCCAAATCAGCATACCGGCAATGGTAACAATTGAATACATCGCTGCAATGGCGGCCATAAGATACCAGCCTTTGCTTCCTGCTAATAAAAAATAAGCCTCAATTTCCATACAGGGCGAAAGAAACATGGCTATAACCAAAGCCAGTATGACAGAAGTTTTATTTTTCTTTTCAAGCTTTTCCTTTTGTAAATGAAAGTGGTGATGAGTATAATGCTGCCGCACAAAATAAAGACCTATCAATATAAGAATGGAAGAGCCGATGATACGGGTAAAATCTTCGATATGTTCTGTAAGTTCGCCGCCAATAAGGCCCAATAAAATACCAATGATTATGGTACTGATAACATGGGCAATGCCTGCAATGAAAGTGATACGGGTTGTTTCAGCAAGGCTCCAACCTTGCTTTTTTCCAATAGCAAGCACCGGCAGCCAGTGGTTGGGTATCACTGCATGAAGTAAACTGATAAAGAGACTACCAATAATGATATTGTACATTATAAAGTAATGACAGGGTGATAAAAGAAAAAAGTTGCAAAAGCATAATGCCCTGCAACTTTTAAAGTAGGTAGATTATATGAGTCTATGCCAAAAATGCCTTTGCCATTCCCATAATGGAAGCAAGCATTACTACACACTTTCAGCAATTGAGCCTGTTCATTTTCATACTTGTTTATTTTATGAACGTAAAAATACATGTTATATCGTTTTTACTTTGTTAATAATCAAAAAAGAAAGATTTACATTTTCAGCAATCAATCAGATTTAAATAAGCTATTTACAGTCGTCTAATTACTCTCTCCATGCTTATGCAGCATTTTTTGTTTCCACTTTACATACCAATGCTGATGGTGAAGTGACAGCAGGAAATACAGTGCCACAGCGCCAACTGTCGCTATGATGAACATATTTAAACCAACAGCAACACCTACAGCCGCAGTACACCACACAGTAGCAGCAGTGGTTAATCCATGTGATGTTCCGGCACTGCTATTGCGATAGATAATACCGGCCCCAAGAAAACCCACACCCGTAACAATGTTGGCAATTACCCTTGAAACTGCAGCTACATCTCTAACCAAATGATTTGCAATAGCCGTAAATAAAGTAGCACCAATACAAACAGCGGCGTATGTACGGGTGCCTGCATCCCTGCCATGCCTCTCCCTGTCGAAGCCAATGAATGCACCTAACAGAAACGAAACAATAAGTTTAGCAACAATAATTAATACTACGTTTATGTCCATCGAAATATTCTTTTAAGTTGATGCTATGCAACAGCCAATATTCTTCCGGGATTACTCATCCTGGTTTAATGGAACAGTATCTTCTGTAGCACTCAGAATCCATTCTTTTGCCTGTTCTTTATCAGCCAAATCAAAATACTTAACCCTTGCTTTTGCAAAGGGTTTCATAACTGAACGCATCCACTCTTCCCATTTTTTAACGCCAACGATGGCAATTTTTTCTATATCATCCGAATGGGTGAATTTTAAATTCACATAATTCACCTCAATGATACCATCTTCCCAAAAACCTGCGGCATTTGAAATAAGGCAATCATCCATTTCAAAATACCATCTTACCTTTTTACCTGTATTGATAATATTATGGATTAACGGATGAATTTTTTCATAGTCATTAATGCCCAATAAGTCATTTGCTTTTGTGGCAATAATATTTTTCTGTGTAAAGGATAAAACCTGTAACATAAATTAAATTTTTCCTGAAATCAACTAAGACAAGATGTTGCCGGATTCATTTCAGATTAGTGATGGCCGCTGTAATGTCTCCCATGATGTCCGCCAAAAAATCCATGGTGGCCTAAGTCAATATGTGGAACAATTACCGTGTACAGATAGGGCCGGTAAATGTTTCTGCCGGAACGCCTGCTATAAACTCTTGATTGTGCAACGGGCTGTGAAGGTTGAGTGTTGAAAACATCCTTAGCGCCGTTTGCATAAACAATTTGCACCACATCAGACTTATTGGTTACATACACAGGACCATCAGCATTATCCGCTTTGTAATAACGGATTTCTGTTGTGCCGACTTCGGGAATTTTTTCCATTGATGGTTTCACCGCTACGCAGGGTTATAATATCCTGTGCGTAGAGAATGGATGCTGATAACAGCATCACAACAAATGCAAATAACTGTTTCATAATTGTAAGTTTTAAAATGATGGATTATTTTTCTTTGAGTCCAGTTCATTACCGCCCATTTTCATGCCCAGGGTATCTGTCCCTTTTTTTTCTTTATGGGTGGAATCATGTTTTTCCATTTGCGGTTTTTTTTGCTTTGTGCCGAATCTGTGCAAGCTGTAATTGAAAATCCGGCAGCGGCAATAAGCACATAGATTGTTTTTTTCATGATAATTGTTTTTGTTTGTTAAGTATTACATCAAATTTAGTTGGGTTCGGAAACCCTGCTACTAACGGTTTTCCATTTTAAAACGGGACAAACAAGGCAGGGCTCCGACCCATCTATTTCTATTCTTCCTCCTCCACATTATTCATCTTAGATAACAAATCATAAGCTCCATTTATCACCACTTTGCTGCTTCTGTCAAAACCTTCCGGCAAAATCACTTCTGTATATCCATTTTCTGAAACACCGGTAGTAACTTCAATTCTTTTAAACGGGATATGCTTTTCTGGAGTTTTGTTTTTATCAGCGGCCTCTGGTATTTTTTCTTCGTTCATTTCTTCAGCGGCAATAAATATGTACGATTTACCGGCTGATTGAACAATTGCTTTATCAGGCAAGGCGGTAGTTGTGGCAAGTCCTGTTTCTACCATTGCTTTCAGGTACATACCTGGCAACAGGTTTTTATCTTCCTGCGATAAGTGTCCGTGAACCCTCACTGTTCTTTCAGCACTTATTTCACGGCCTATCAAATGCACTTCTGCAAAACGTTCCGCTGTTTCATTATTAAGAACGAACCTGATTTTTTGACCAATTTTTAGTTTGGGGACATCTTTCTCAAAAATGGTGAGTTCGGCATGAAGGTGCCGGGTATCTACAATTTCAAACAGTTCCTGGTTTGCATTTACAAACTTTCCTATGTTCACCATTACCTTAGTAACATATCCTGAAATAGGAGCATAAATATTTGCTTTGCCGGAAATACCTGCAGGATTAATCTTATCGGGATTAATATTAATGAGCAGGAGCTTTGACCGTAGGCCCTGTACCCGTGCCATCATACTGTTATAATCGCTGCTGGCTTTTTGCAAAGTCTTTTTTGCATTCACATTTTCTTTTGACAACTCTTCTTGCCTGTTCAATTCTTCTTTTAGATAAACCAACTGGCTTTTATAATCAAGATAATCCTGTTGTAGCTGAATGAATTCAGGATTCTCTAATACAGCAATCACTTCCCCTTTAGTAACAGGTTTGCCTTGCAACAGCTCTGTACTTTTTAATGTGCCACCGTAAGGGGAAGAAACAGTTAGCAATTGCTGCGGCGGTACATCCAGCGCACCTGATGCCCGGATAACACTGCTGAGGTTCTTATCTTCAACAGCTCCGTATTGGATATTTACTGTTTTAAACTGGTCTTCCGATAAATCCACCATATCGGCTTCTTCTTTTTTGGGTTCTTCTGTTGCTGCAGCCTCTGCATTTCCTTTGGAAGAGCAGGCAGAGAACAGTACAGCAGCAAGAAAAAGTATGGCTAATGAGCTAAATATTTTTTGTTTCATAATACTGATATTTTTTTCCTGTTTTATTTATTAATTGATGCCAGCAATAAATTCGATGGCAATGATTGTTTGATTATATTGATTTAATACTTTGGTAAACTCCTGCTTTACTGTTACCGCATTATTTAAAGATTGGGTAAGTTCATAATAACCAATTTCCCCGGCAGTAAATGCTTTTTGCGACTGGCTGATAATGAGGTTGGCTTGCGGCAATGCTGTGTTGCGGTAATAGTTGATTTGAACCCTTTGCTTTTGCAGTTCTCCAAATAATCTTGCCAGTTCTGCCTTTAAATTGTATTGGTAATTGGTCAGTTCAGCTTGCCGTTTGGTACTGTTTATTTCGGCAGCTTTTACTTTTTCCTTTTGTGCTTTGGCAAATATGGGAATGCTGATGCCGAGGTTTACTCCCTGGAACCGGCGGCCTGCGCCATAGTATTTATCAACGCCATTTACCGTTTGATAACCTATTAATGACTGGTTAAAATAACCAAAACTGAAATCAGGCTTTAACCTTGATTGCTCCACCGCTTTTTCTTTTTGGGCAATATCAATTTGCTGCTGGATAAAAACCAGGGTGGGATTAGCTGCAATGGCGCTGCTATCAGAATTGATGGCAATTACTTTTTCAATCAATGCAGTATCTGCAATCGCAGTAACAGAAGAGTCGGCGGTGAAGACCTTTAAACGGTTCAGTTCAATTTTGTAATCCTCCTCAGCACTTTTTAATTGTGCCCTTATTTCATTCACCCTGCTTTCGGCATTATAATTTTCCAGGGCATTTGTTTCGCCTGTTTTATAACGCAAGGCAGAGGCTTTCAATACATTTTCATAGATAGCCAATAATTCTTTTAGCAGCCTTATTTCTTCGGTCCAAAACAGCAACTGATAATAAGATGTTTTTGTATTGGCTGCCAGTTCGCCTTGATAAACTTTCAATTGGAGCTCGCTGCTTTTGATATTGGATTCAGAAAGTTTAATCAGGCTTCTGAAGTAAGCAGGGTTGGGTATGCTTTGATTAACAGTGAAATTGTTATCATAAGCTATACGACTGTTATATTGGCCAAATGTGAGACCAACATTAGTTTTACCATAATCTTTCACCGTCTTTTTTAATTGTTGCTGATAGCCAATATCCAGTATGCCTACTTTTACCAAAGGGTTATTTTTAATGGATGATGCTACTGCTTCATTTAAATTAATTGCTGGTTTTGTTTGAGCATTTGCAACTGATGATGAAACGGCAAAAAGGATTAGCAAAGAAGCCAGCCCTTTGGTGGCAGGAAAATGTTTTGTTTTCGGTTTTATTTTTTCAAACCACGTATAGAGCACAGGCAACACGACGAGGGTAAGAAATGTTGCCGTAAGTAATCCTCCGATTACTACCGTTGCTAATGGCTTCTGCACTTCTGCTCCCGAACCTGTTGACAATGCCATTGGTAAAAACCCTAATGATGCAACTGTTGCGGTCATTAACACAGGTCTTAACCTCACTGACGTTCCTTTAAAAATAATTGCATTTATATCTGTCATACCTTCCTTTTTCAAACGATTGAATTCACTGATAAGTACGATGCCATTTAATACCGCCACACCAAATAAGGCAATAAAACCAACACCTGCAGAAATGCTGAAGGGCATACCCCTGAACCATAAGGCGAATACACCGCCGATAGCACTCATGGGAATAGCTGTAAAAATGAGCAGGGAATATTTTATAGAACCGAAAGTGAAAAACAGTAATAATAGAATTAATGCTAAGGCTACAGGCACCGCTACTAATAACCTTTTGTTTGCTTCTTCCAGGTTTTTAAACTGTCCACCATAAGTGATAAAATAACCGGGTGGCATTTTCACCTGCTTTTCTATTTTCTCCTGCATTTCTTTCACTACAGAAGATATATCTCTACCCCTTGTATTGAAGCCTACAATAATTCTTCTCTTGGCATCTTCTCTTTGTATTTGATTGGGGCCAAGTTCAAGTTTAACTTCTGCAACCTGCTCTAAAGGAATTTGGTTGCCATCAGACGCCACAACAAATAATCCTTTCACATCGTCAATACTTTGGCGGCCCGTTTTTTCAAGACGAACAACCATATCAAATCTTTTTTCACCTTCATAAACGATACCTGCAGACTCGCCTGCAAAAGCAGCGCTAACAGTACGGTTTATATCCTCTACATTCAATCCAAACTGAGCTATTTTATCACGGTTCAATTTGATAACAATTTGCGGCAGACCGGTAACCTGCTCCACATATAAATCTTCTGCGCCTTTTACAGTAGGTACAATAACACCGATTTTCTTTGCCAGGTCTGCGAGCACATCTAAATCCTCACCGAATATTTTTATACCCACATCCTGGCGTACACCGGAGATTAATTCATTAAACCTAAGCTGTATAGGTTGAGAGAGACCGTAGGAAATACCCGGTATTTTTTCCAATTCTTTCTGCATGAGCTCGGCCAGTTCTTCCCGGTTGCGTGCACTTGTCCATTCTTTTTTATCTTTTAATAGTATAGTAATATCACATGCTTCAATTGGCATTGGGTCGGTAGGTATTTCAGAGGCACCTATTTTCCCAATTACTTCTTTTACTTCAGGGAATTTTTTCATCAGTAAATCGGAAGCCTGTGTTATTTTATCAATTGTCTGGCTTAGAGAACTTCCGGTAAGTAATCTTGTTTCTACAGCAAAATCACCTTCTTCCAATGTTGGTATAAATTCACCGCCCAATGTTTTAAAAATTATCAGGCTGATGATAAACAGACCAACGGCAATACTTACCACCAGTAATTTCATTTTTAAAGCGCCTTTTATAAGAGGTGTGTAAAGCCTTTGAAAAAACTTCATCATTTTATCAGAAAGATTCTCCTTGTGACTGATTTTTTTACTCAATACAAGGGCACTCATCATAGGCACATAAGTGAGAGATAACAGAAATGCACCGAGGATAGCAAAGGATACTGTTTGTGCCATTGGGCCAAACATTTTACCTTCAATTCCAACTAATGCAAGGATAGGCAGGTAAACTATTAAAATAATAATCTGTCCAAAAGCAGCAGAGTTCATCATTTTACCAGCCGATTTATACACTTCATCATCCAGTTGCTCCTGGGTCAGCCTGCCAGGTTTTCGATGGCCCAATTGATGCATGGTGGCTTCCACAATAATAACTGCGCCATCTACAATTAATCCAAAATCAATAGCACCCAAACTCATCAGGTTACCAGACACGCCAAACATATTCATGAGGGATATTGCGAAAAGCATCGCAAGAGGAATGACGGATGCTACTATTAATCCAGAACGAATATTGCCAAGGAAAACCACCAACACAAAAATTACAATTAAAGCTCCTTCAATAAGATTGGTCTTTACTGTACCAATGGCCCTGCTTACTAATGCGCTTCTGTCTAAGAAAGGCTCAATCACTACTCCTTCCGGCAAGCTCTTTTGGATTTGAATTATTTTATCTTTTACACTATTGATAACGATACTGGAATTAGCGCCTTTTAGCATTAACACAATACCGCCTACTACTTCTCCTTCTGCATTACGGGTAAGTGCTCCGTATTGTGTAGCATGTCCCAGTTGAACAGTTGCCACATCTCTTACAAGTACAGGTATTCCGGCAGGGGTACGTGTAACAACAATTTTTTCTATGTCTGTAATTGTCTTAATAAACCCTTCGCTTCTGATAAAATAAGCATTGGGCTTCTTATCAATATAAGCTCCGCCTGTATTCTGATTGTTTTTTTCCAAAGCATTGAATATATCAGCCACGGAAAGATTATAACTTCTGAGTTTATCAGTGTTAAGGGCTATTTCATATTGTTTCAATAAGCCACCGAAACTGCTTACATCCGCAATGCCCGGCGTTCCTAATAATTGGCGTCTTACAATCCAGTCTTGAATTGTTCGTAGAGACATAGCATCGTACTTATCTTCAAATCCTTTTTTAGCATGTAAAACATATTGATAGATTTCGCCTAAGCCGGTTGAAATAGGTGCCATTTCGGGATTACCTATGTTGTTTGGTATTTGATTCCTGGCTTCTATCAGTCGTTCACCTACTTGCTGCCTTGCCCAGTAGATATTGGCATCATCGTGAAATACTACAGTAACCACAGAAAGACCAAAACGGGAGATAGAACGTATCTCTTTTACTTCCGGAATAGTGGCCATTGTTTGTTCCACCGGAAAAGAAATTAGCTGCTCAACTTCCTGTGCTGCCAGTGATGGACTTAGTGTAATAATCTGTACCTGGTTATTGGTAATATCCGGCACTGCATCAATCGGCAATTTTTTGGCCGAGTAAATACCCCAGATAATTAAAGCCAGGGTAAACAAACCTATTACCAGTTTATTTTTTATGGAGAATTGAATGATTTTATTAAGCATATTTTAATTCTGTTTGATTATACATGATACCTGAAGAAGTGAATTATTCTTTGAATAATAGCTGCAACAAGTATTGCACAGGCCAGTGTTATAAAAATGATTTTGATTGCCCGAAGCCAAAAAGGCTGTTTAGCCTTTTTGGACTTTTTACTACTTACCATTCTTTTTTAATAAAAAATGATTGAATGAGAAATGCAATGCATGCCAATAGAATGGCTATGCAGCAAATTCAAATAAGAAGGAAATAATTAAGAAAATTTGGGGGGCTGGAAGATGCTATAATATGCAGCGGTATTAAAGGCTATATCATACAGTGGATATTTCTCAGATTGAAATACAATTTTACTTATCTGTATTTTTGAAAAAGACCCATTAAATGCGGAAGCAGCGCAGCAGGAACAAGTGCAAAATGGTGTGCAAGTTTCTGAAGTGTGTTTGTGTTCCTGATGATTATCAGTGGCTGAAATTTTTACCTGTGCATTTACATTACACTCTCTGCTATCGCCACATGGAAGGCATGACAGATAAAGGAGTAAAAAGCCCATTATGAAGAATAAATATTTCATCAGTGGCAAATATAGGAACTAATTTTGAAAAATAGAATGTTGCCACATGGTTGCAAAAGATGGGCAATATTTTAAAAATATGTTGAAATCCCAAAGCTTAACCCACCCGTTACGGCTGGTGGATTACCTAATAAATCTGTTTGTCGCTGATGGCGGTAATTGAACCGAAAAACTGTTTGTGATGTTGGTCGCAAACTTACTGCAGGCATTATACTCCAGAGATGTTCACTGATGTTGCCACCGGTGCTTGTAAATACACCTTTGTTCCAATCCACATACTCCATACGGCAGGCAATGTTGAGGGTGGCATTTTGCCAGCCCAACATTTTTTTCTTTAACACCGGTTGAACAATATCTAAAAAGCCGCCTTGCTGTTTGTTGCCGTACTGTTGTGTAAAGGTGGATGGTACATTTACTTTAATCCATGCCCATTCGGCAGTAATAAATGTTTTTGTTTTTGCAATGGTGCTGTTGAAATCAATAGCAAAAACATGCACTCTTCGTTTATCATCTAACTGCAATCCATCATCCTGAAATTTATTGTACACTCCACCCATGTATGATAATCCTATTTCACCAACCTTACTGTTTCTTACAGCAACCTTTGCCGTTACTAAGGGCAGGCCGCTGTTTATTTCTTCAAACCGTTCTTTATTATTTTTTGCAGCAGGCAAAAATGTTTTGTTTTCAGCATTGTCAATAATGGTATTATCAAAGTTGCCTGATAAGTAAGCTTCATAACCAAACATCCAGTCTTTATTGTAATGTTTGCCATATACGCCAAAGCCTGCATTGCTCCATGTGGCAGGCAACATTTGTGTGGCACTAATTGGCCGGTCAGTAAATTCCCATTTTGGCCCATCATGGTTTTGATTAAATGCTCCAATAGGATTTAATATCATACCGCCCCGCAAGTTTAGTAAAGGGTGCAGTTCAATATCCAATGCCGCAAACTCTATTGATATTTCTTTTGCCCCGTCTTCAAATTCAATTTCGCTTAAAAATTTTAGCCGCTTACCAATAGTAGATGATACAAATAATGTCATTCGCCTGAATTGAAACTGGTGACCTTCTGAAATACCATCGGTCGCCAAATGCTGCCAGTTGGCTTCCATATATCCACCTACTGAAACCGGAAGTTTGCCCACTGCTACAAAAGGACGGTTATACACCGCATCCATATTAAGACTTGGCTTTGTGGTATCTTTTGGAATACGTTTTAGTAAAGCAGGGTCTATTTGCGCCGCAGCACAAAATGAGAGGAGTATGGTTACAAAAAGAGAATAAATTTTTATCATATCGCTTTCAATGAAATTTTAAGTTGGTTGGCCTCAATGATTACAGGAAATGACCGCAGCTTTGTTTCTGCCGGGCCACTTTGTACAATACCTTTATTAGTAAATTCACTACCATGTGCAGGACATTGCAGCTTATCACCAAATACCTGTAGTTCTGCACCCTGATGTGTGCATTGCATCCACAAAGCGGTATATTCATTTTCATTTATCCGGTACAAACAAATTGGGTATTGCAGTATTTCGTTTTGCACTACAATGTATTTTTTATAATGTATTTCGTTACCTGCTTTGGTTTCAAAATCTTTTAAGGGTACAACTAAATCATCACCGCCAATTTTGCCACTTATTATTTTTGTGCCGGCACATCCTTGCAGCAAGGTTGTAATTGCTGCTCCACCCATACAGGCAAAGCCACAATTTTTTATAAAATCTTTTCTATCCATTTTATAGTGATTCTAAAAATTTGAGCAACGCATTTTTATCGGCAGCAGTAAGCTGGTTAAATTTTGTTTTACTCTGTGCTGCTTCGCCACCGTGCATTTGTATAGCTTCTTCAATATTTTTTGCCCGGCCATCATGCAATAAAAAATACTGGCCACCCTGTGAGTTGGGAGATAAACCTAAGCCCCATAACGGCGGTGTCCGCCATTCATTAGTTTTTGCTGTGCCTTCGGTATATCCATCATCCAAACCCGGCCCCATATCATGCAGCAGCAAATCTGTATAAGGATGAAATGTTTTGTTTGATAGCGGAGCTACGTTTGAAAATCCGGTTTTTAAAGTTTGCTTATGACAGCTTTCGCAACCTGTCTGCATAAAAATATTTTTACCTGCTATTACTGTTGCATCAATTTGATTTCTTTGTATAGGTGCTTTTAATGTTTGAAGGTAGAATACTACGTTTCTTACGGTATTGTCTGTTACTTCCGGGTCAATATTTAAACCTGAGTACACATCTTGTGGTGAAAAGGTGGAAGTGATACCAATATCCTGGTTATAGGCATTTACTGTTTGGTGCAGTAAATTATATGCGGCGGCTTTTTTTCCGAAGCGATGAATATATTTTCCATTTCGGGGTATGGCGTTTGAAAAAGCTGTTGCGAATGAAGGAAGTACAGCATAGTTGGGCATTCCTGAAATGCCATCGCCGTTTGCATCATTCGGGTCAGCCATTGCTAAAATATCTGCATCGCTTACTAATTCTAAAAAACCAAGGCCAGTATTGGCCGGTGGAGTAAATTTTGAGAAGGTTGCACCTGCTGGTATTTGTTCAGGTGAGAAGCCGGGCAAAGCCCTGTTTTGTAATTGAGGGCCACCCATGTGAAGAAATTGATTGCCGGTACTATCTGTTTGTCCAAATCTTGTTAGTGTGGTAAAAGGATGTCCTTTACCATCACCTGCATGGCAACTGCCGCAACTGGTGGCTACAAAAATGGAACCCAGCCCAGTTTGACTGGTAAATATTTCATCATTAAAGGCTATATCCCCTGCAAGGAATTGTCTGTTCTGGTCGTAAGAAAGCCCAGCTACAGGGCCATCCAGTATTTCATCATCCGCTGGGGCGGCAGGCTGCAGTTTGGTACAAGCTTGTATAATAGCAATGCAAATAACCAGTGCCGCAGGAATAAGGTATATTTTTTTCATTCTTCTAAAACTGTAATTATGTCTACAAAAGTAATAACTTAGAGCCATCTAACAAATAAATAAAGTATCGACATATTAAAGTTTTATCTCCCTATCTTTATCATTTACTTTTGCTTTATGCACTCATATACAGAAGAAAACTACTTAAAGGCACTGTTCAACCTTTCTGCGGAAAAGGGCGAAGTAAGCCCCAACGAGGTAAGCAAACAGTTAGGTATTAAAATGCCTACCGTTAACAGCATGATGAAGAAACTGGCCGAAAAGAAATTAGTTATTTACGAGAGCTACAAGCCTATCCGATTAACAGAAAAGGGAAAAAAAGAAGCCGGGTTGATAATACGAAAGCACCGGTTAACAGAAATGTTCCTTGTTCAGCAAATGGGTTTTGGCTGGGAAGAAGTACATGAAATAGCGGAACAGATTGAACATTTGCAGTCGCCAGTATTTTTTGAAAAGATGGATGCCTTACTCGGTTATCCAAAAATAGACCCACACGGTTCACCCATTCCTGATAAGACGGGTAAAATGGAATGGATTAAATACGAAAAGCTGAGTAGTTGTAAAGCCGGTGACACCGTAAAACTTGCTGCAGTTATTCATACTACAGATGATTTTTTAAAATTTCTGAATCAGCGGGGCTTGCAGTTGGGTTTAAAACTGAAAGTAAAACGGGTGGAAAAATTTGATGGTACTATGGAAGTAAGCTATACCCAAAAACCTTCTGAAGTACTAAGCAATACTGTTTGTGAAAGGTTGCTGGTGGAAAGAGTATAACTTAACCCGTAGTCCTACCTTTCTTACCCCTTCCTTTAAAACTTTGGAAAATTATTTGCTGTTCTTTTCATCTGCAAAAGAGCTATAGTAAAATGTCCAACTCCGTCTATCAAATTAATAAAGGCATCAACAAGCCAATAGAATTTAAAGGCTTGAAAGCACAGTACATCTGGTACCTCGGCGGCGGGCTGGTAATCCTCATGATAATCTTTGCTATTCTCTATATAGCTGGCATCAACATCTTCATTTGCCTTATCATCATTTTTTCAGCCGGAACAGCTTTATTCATGTATGTATATAAAATGAGCCGTACTTATGGGCAATATGGGTTGATGAAAAAGATTGCAAGAAAAGCAGTGCCAAAAGTTATCAAAAATTATTCTATTGTGAAATTGAAAAAGCAGTTATTGAAATGAGGAACCTGTTTGATATACTTCCGGTTTATGGTATGGAGCATGATGCTATTCTCTCTAAAATGGGTGATGTTACTGTTGCTTTTAAAGTGGAACTGCCTGAACTGTTTACTATGAGCAATGACGACTATGAAGCCTTTCATCATGCTTGGATAAAAGCGATAAAAGTATTGCCCGTAAATAGTGTTTTGTGTAAACAAGATTGGTTTACAGAGACAAAATATAAAGCCGGTTTTCAAAATGAAGATAATAGCTTCCTAAGCCGCAGCAGCGAAAGGTTCTTTAATGAACGGCCTTACTTAGACCATTCATGTTACATTATGTTGACAAAGAAACCAGCTAACCGCAAATTATCATCTTCCGTTTTCTCCAGCCTGTTGCGTAAATCAATTGTGCCGGAAGAAACATTGCAACCAAAACACTTTCACGACTTCATGAACCACGTAGGGCAGTTTGAAAAAATATTGAGTGATAGCGGGTTTATTTCCTTTAAAAAATTGGATAATACTGCTTTGTTCGAATTACTTATTCAGTACCTGAACCTGCAATCTGATGATACCACTGTAAGAGATATTGAGTTTAAAGACAACTGGAAGATTGGTGAGAATCACTGCCAGCTCTATACAATAGCAGATGCATAATTTGTTCCGGCGCTTTGTGGTTCCAGGATTAATTATGATAAATATTCTACCGACAAAACAAAATTTAGTGTAGGTTTTGCATCACCCATTGGTCAATTGCTTAACTGCAATCATATCTACAGCCAATACGTATTTATTGAAGATGTACAGAAAGCAATGCAGAAATTAGAAAGTAAAAGATTGCGGCTGCAGTCTTTATCAGCATACAGCCGGGAAAACTTTATTTCAAAGGAGTCAACTGACGCATTTTTAAATGAAGCAATAAGTGAACAAAGACTGCCTGTAAAGGCACATTTTAATTTACTGGCATGGTCGGATAATAAAGAAGAATTAAAGACCATCCGCAATCTCTGCTCGTCTGCACTTACTCAAATGGATGCTACACCAAAATTAGAAACGGAAGGAGCTGCACAGATATGGTGGGCTGGCATACCGGGCAATGCTGCCGACTTTCCCATGAACGATACGTTTGATACTTTCTCACCGCAGGCTTGCTGCTTTTTTAATTTGGAAACCAACTATCGTTCAAGTGTAAGCCCCATCGGCATCCGTTTGGGCGACCGGCTTTCAGGAAAACCCATCCATGTGGATATTTCGGATGAACCAATGGATAAAGGCATCTGCACCAATAGAAATAAGTTTATTTTGGGGCCTTCCGGCAGTGGAAAATCCTTTTTTACCAACCATATGGTGAGGAGCTACTACGAAAAAGGCACACATATTGTGCTGGTAGATGTGGGTCATTCTTACAAGGGCCTCTGCGATATGGTGAAAGGCTACTACTTCACATACAGCGAAACCAAACCCATTAAGTTTAACCCTTTTTATATTGGCGAAGGCGATTTGTTAGACACCGAAAAAAAAGAAAGTATCAAAACATTGCTGCTGGCCCTATGGAAAAAAGATAATGAGACCTTTAACCGCAGCGAATATGTTGCCTTAAGTAATGCCCTGCAATTATATTTTGAAAAGGTGGAAAAGGATAAAAATATCTTTCCATGCTTTAACAGCTTTTACGAATTTCTGAAAGAAGATTTTGTGGAAAAACTGAAAGGCGATAATGTAAAAGATAAAGACTTTGATGTGTCCAATTTTCTGTATGTGCTGCGGCCATATTACAAGGGTGGTGAATTTGATTACTTGTTGAATGCAGATGAGAATCTTGATTTGTTGCAGCAGCGGTTTATTGTATTTGAACTGGATAATATTAAAGACCATCCGATTCTTTTCCCCGTTGTAACCATCATCATCATGGAAGTGTTTATTTCCAAAATGAGAAAACTGAAAGGTATAAGGAAAATGATTTTGATTGAAGAAGCCTGGAAAGCCATTGCAAAAGAAGGTATGGCTGAATACATTAAGTACCTGTTTAAAACGGTAAGGAAATTCTTTGGTGAAGCCATTGTGGTAACACAGGAAGTAGAAGACATTATTTCTTCACCAGT
>JALHRP010000065.1 GCA_022841365.1 Chitinophagaceae bacterium
AAAAGTAAAAGTTAAGCAGCAACGAAGAAAAGATTTTGTCATTGCTCCCCTTTAGGGGTTGGGGGCTCACTTCTTCTTAAAATCTCCTCTCTTCCACGCCTGTATAAATTCGTTCCATGCTACAGGGTTAAAGATATTCTGCGGACGGTACTGCCCGTTGTAGTATTGCGATTGTGCATACTGCCGTTGAATGTTTCTTGAATTTTCGCCGCCATCTCTTGGTAATGACTGCTGCAGTATTCTTGATTGGGCTGTTCTGGTATTTTGCCGTGCAATTTCAATTTTATCGGATGGTACATCTGCATTTACAAACTCCCGTTCAAACTGTTCTCTTCTCGGTCTGGCTTTAATAATGGTTGCCGGTAAATAAACCGTATCAACCACCATGAGCTGTATAATGCTGAACGAATTACCTTCCATATTTGCAGGAATAGTTACTGCTTTTGGTTTAAAACCAATACTGGTAAAATCAATGATGTCGCCCTTCATCACCACAATACTAAACACACCTTGTTCATTGGTAAACGTACCCCGGTTCTGGTTGCGGAGTTTCACCGTAACGGAGGGGAGTCCACGAAGACTGTCGGCCGTCATCACCACACCATATAATTGTACAATGGAATCCTTCACCGATTCAAATTGTGCTTTCACAACAATGGGGGCCAGCAGGCAACAACTAAGACTGAGGAGTAAAAATTTCTTCATCTGCTTCAAAAATAAGTGGAAAACATGATTTGCCTCATGAAATGAAACCTTTCAATGGTTAATTTTGTTCCCTGATTTCTTTTTTTAACAAATAATACGAATATGACAAAGGAACAAGTGTTGCAGGCATTGAGTAATGTACAGGAGCCCGATCTCGGTAAAGACCTCGTTACGTTGAATATGATACAGGATCTGGTGATTGATGGAAACAATGTGAGTTTCACCATTGTGTTAACCACACCGGCTTGTCCTATGAAAGATCTCATGGGCAATGCATCAAAGAATGCCATTCATCTGCTGGTAAATAAAGAAGCCAATGTGCAGGTAAACTTTACATCTAACACCAGCAGCAACCGGCAGGATCCTAAATCGGTACTGCCGAATGTAAAAAATATCATTGCAGTAGTAAGTGGAAAAGGTGGAGTAGGAAAAAGTACCATCAGTGCAAACCTGGCCATTGCATTGGCAAAGAGCGGCGCTAAAGTTGGTTTGATGGATGCTGATATTTACGGACCCAGTGTGCCCATGATGTTTGGTGTAAGAGGTGAGCGCCCAAAGATGACTGAAGTTAACGGGAAGGGTATGATTGTTCCGATGGAGAAATTCGGAATTAAATTCATGAGCATTGGTTTACTGGTAAATGAAAAAGATGCCATTGTTTGGCGTGGCCCCATGGCAAGCAGTGCCATTAAACAATTTGTAACCGATGTGTTGTGGGAGGAGCTGGATTATTTAGTGATTGATATGCCACCGGGCACCGGCGATATTCATTTAACATTGGTACAAACAGTTCCTGTTACAGGTGCTGTTGTGGTAACCACTCCGCAGGATATTGCACTGGCCGATGCAAAGAAAGCAGTGGCCATGTTTGGACAAACACAAATTAAAGTACCCATTATCGGACTGGTGGAGAACATGGCATACTTTACTCCGGCAGAATTACCAAATAACAAATATTACATTTTTGGAAAAGATGGCGGCAAACGTTTGGCCGATGAATTTGATCTGAATTTTCTTGGTCAGATTCCGTTGGTGCAAAGCATTCGTGAAGGGGGCGATGCAGGTACACCTGTCATGGCAGGCGATGATCTCATTACCAAGAAAGCATTTGAAGATTTTACCGATGCTACTGTGAGAAGCATTGCCATCCGTAATGCAGGCATGCCTGTAACGGAGCTGTTAACTACTGTGGTATAGTTTATGTATGGTGAGGATTGCAGCAATTATTTTTTTGCTGTGTTGAAAAGAAGATACCCGTATTCGTTTACAAAAGGGTAGATTCAGTCTTCATTACTCACTAAAAAAACTGATCATGGAAATCATTGCAACACTTTTAATTGGAGCTATTGCCGGCTGGCTGGGTGCACAGATCTTTAAAGGGGGTGGACTTGGTTTATTAGGTAATATCGTTATTGGAATACTGGGAAGTTTTGTTGGTTATTGGTTGCTGGGTAAACTCGGCATCAGTTTCGGTACAGGTTGGATTGGCGCAATCCTTACAGGTGCATTGGGTGCAGTGATTATTCTGGCGGTGATCAATGTGTTGTTTAAGAGTAAGTGATCATGGTACTTTGTAAAAAATAAATCAACTCATTCTGAGTTTTGTTGCCGGTAAGACCATAAGTCGGGAAGGAATTAACTGCAATTTTCTCTCCGCCTTACCGTCTCCCGGCTATTTAATTTTTAAGTAGTTCAGTTTGTGTTCGGTGAAGACACCGACCACGGGGGTGGTATGATGCCGGTAAGACGATGAGACGGGAGGGAATCAAATGAAATTTTCTTTCCGCCTTACCATCTTCCCGGCATTTTATTTTAAGTAGCTCTGTTTGTGTTCGGTGAAGACACCGACCACTGCAGCGCTTCTCTGCGCCCTCTGTGCCTCTGTGTGCCATCTCTTATTTTTCTCTTACTCTCTTCGCCTACCTTTGATCCATGTACAGTCTCCCTCATTTTAAAGAACCTGATCCGCAGGTAGTTATTGAATTTATGAAACAGCATCCTTTTGCGATGTTGATTGGTAATGCTGATGGCCGTTCTGCAGCAACACAAATTCCTTTATTGTTTGAAGAGAGAGAGGGGAAGATGATTCTGCTGGGGCATATGATGCGGAAACAGGATCATCACAAAGTGTTTGAAAAAAATCCGGATGCATTGGTTGTGTTTATCGGTCCGCATACTTATGTAAGTGCCACCTGGTACAACGATCCGCATCAGGCAAGTACATGGAACTACATGAGTGTACATGCAAGAGGAACGCTTTCTTTTTTAGATGAAAAGGAATTGGAAGATGCATTGCGTAAACTTTCGCTGCATTACGAAAACAATGATCAGCAATCTGCAACCGTGTTTGATAACCTTCCGCATGAGTACCGCAGCAGTTTAATGAAAGCCATTGTTGCTTTTGAAATAGAAGTGAGTTCGGTGGAGCATGTATTTAAAATGAGCCAGAACCGTGATGAAGAAAGTTATCAGCACATTACGGAAAAGTTAAAAGCCGAAGGTGGAGATGCAGCTGCAGTAGCTGAGATGATGGAAGAAAGAAAATCAAAAGTATTTCCATCATGAAAAAAATTTTTAGTTTTTTTTATTTCATTTTCATGATGGGTTGTTCAAATACAAAGATGCAAAATAGCTCCCCTTCAAGGATGGAGGCTTTCGATAAACAAGGCCATCGTGGTTGCAGAGGCCTGATGCCGGAGAATACCATCCCTGCTATGTTGCATGCATTAGCAATAGGAGTAACAACATTAGAACTGGATGTAGTGATCACAAAAGATAAACAGGTAGTTGTATCGCATGAGCCGTTCTTTAATCATGAAATAAGCACGATTTTTTACGGTACCTACGCCAATCCAGAAATAACAGAAACTAATGAGAAGTCATTTAATATTTATCAAATGACTTATGATGAAACCAAAAGATTTGATGTTGGACTAAAACCTCATCCTCGCTTTCCGCAGCAGAAAAAAATGGCTGCTTATAAACCTTTGCTGAAAGAATTGGTTGACAGTGTTGCTCAGTATATGATCACAAGCAAACGGCCTCAACCTTATTTCAATATTGAAACAAAATGCTTACCGATTGGAGATAATCTCTATCATCCAAAACCCAATGAGTTTGTTGAATTGCTGATGGGAGTGATCAAAGAAAAAAAACTGGAAGATCGGGTCATCATTCAATCATTTGATTTCAGAACCATACAATATCTACATCAAACATTTCCCCACATCAAAACAGCCATGCTTATTGAAGACAATGACAAGCGTGGCATAGAAAAACAAATTGCAGCACTTGGCTTTATTCCTTCAGTTTACAGTCCGCACTTTTCATTGGTAAACGAAGCAGTTATTTCTTACTGTCGTTCAAAAAAAATGAAACTCATTCCATGGACGGTGAATACAAAAGAAGAGATTGAACGGCTGAAGAAGATGGGAGTTGATGGAATTATTACTGATTACCCTAACTTGTTTAATGAATAAATCCACGTCAGACGCCCCCGTCGGACGGAATAAGTAATTAAAAACAATGGTCATTCAAGGGCCAAGAACCAAAATAGTATGATGCAGTTTCAAAACAATCTTGCTTTTGCTCAACAACTCGATGCACAGGATCCGTTAAAAGAGTTTCGTCAACAATTTATTATTCCAACAGAAAACGGAAAAGAGAAAGTTTATTTTCTCGGCAACTCTTTAGGTCTTCAGCCCAAACGTACCAATGATTTTGTACAAACTATTATGAACGATTGGGCAACACATGGTGTAGAATCTTTTTTTCATGCAGATGAACCATGGATGGATTATCATCAGCATCTAACACAGCCACTGAGTAAGATCGTTGGATGTTTGCCACATGAATTGAGCGTAATGAATAACCTGTCGGTCAATCTGCATTTGATGCTGGTGAGTTTTTATCGTCCGCAGGGAAAGCGTTTTAAAATCCTGTGCGAAGCAAAAGCATTTCCCAGTGATCAGTACATGATGGAAACACATGTAAAGCATCACGGCTTTGATCCTGCAGAAGCTATTCTTGAAATAAAACCAAGAGAGGGCGAACAGACCATCCGCAACGAAGATGTGTTGCAACTGATTGTAGAACATAAAGAGGAGTTAGCATTGGTGTTACTTGGCGGCATCAATTATTACAGCGGACAGGTGTTTGATATGCAGACCATCACGCAGCTTGCACAACAGGCAGGAGCAAAGGTTGGTTTTGATCTGGCCCATGCAGCAGGTAACATTGAATTAAACTTACACAACTGGCATGTAGATTTTGCCTGCTGGTGCAGTTATAAATATCTCAACTCCGGTCCGGGTGCTGTTGCAGCAGTTTATATACATGAACGTTATCACAACGATGAAACGCTCAATCGTTTTGCAGGATGGTGGGGTTATGAAAAGGCAACCCGTTTTAAAATGGACAAAGGGTTTAAACCCATGTTAAGTGCAGAGGGCTGGCAGTTGGGTACACCGGCTATGCTGATGTATGCCAGTCACCGTGCAGCTTTGCAGGTAGTAGAAGAAGCAGGCTGGACAAACATCAGCACAAAAAGAAAATTGCTCACCGCTTATCTGTGGTATATACTCGATGAGGTGAATGCATCACAAACAAATCCGATTATTGAATTCATAACTCCACGAAAAGAAAGCGAACATGGCTGCCAGGTAAGTATGAACATGTTGCAACGGGGAAAAGAAATTTACAACGAATTGATGAAACAGGGTTTTTATGTAGACTGGCGTGAGCCTTCGGTGATCCGTCTGGCACCTGTTCCATTGTACAATACATTTGAAGAAGTGTGGAAATTTGGAGAAGCGTTGAAGAAAATTTTGGGCTGATTTTAGGCAGTACTACAGATATTTCTTAAACAATCAATATGTTTATCCCCTCTCCGGAGGGGTAGCAGGAACTTCTATATAAACAATGATTGAAAGGAGTGGGTTTAAAAGTTTAAACTTGTAATTTCGCCGCATGACCAGGCAGCAGCTCATTGAACAAATCAATCAGAAACAAACCTACTTATGTGTTGGGTTAGATACCGACCTCAGTAAAATTCCAAAACATTTGCAATCGCATCCTGATGCGATGTTTGAATTTAATAAAGACATCATTGATGCTACACTGGATTATTGTGTAAGCTATAAAATCAATACTGCGTTTTATGAAGCCATGGGTGTAAAAGGCTGGGAGGTGATGGAACGCACAGTTAATTATATTCCCTCAACGCATTTTAAAATGGCGGATGCCAAGCGGGGTGATATTGGTAATACCTCCGCCCAATATGCAAAAGCTTTTTTTGAAACCATGAGTTTTGATGCCATTACTGTGGCACCTTATATGGGGGAAGATAGTGTGCGACCCTTTTTAGAATACGAAGGAAAGTGGGCCATTGTATTGGGCTTAACTTCTAACAAAGGAGCCAATGATTTTGAAATGAAACAACTCATCAGTGAAAACGGCGAAGAACATCTGCGTGCAGAATTTTTATACGAACGTGTTTTACGTACTGTTTCAAAATGGGGCACACCAGATAACCTCATGTTTGTTGTTGGTGCAACACAGGCTGAAGAGTTTGTGAATATCCGCAGTATTATTCCCGATCATTTTTTATTGGTCCCCGGTGTTGGAGCACAGGGTGGCAGTTTAAAAGATATTTCGGAGAAAGCCATGATAAAGGACACTTCGACTACCGCTCAGTGCGGACTTCTTGTCAATGCAAGCCGTGCAATTATTTATGCAAGTGACAGGGAAGATTTTGCTTATAAAGCAAAAAAGATCGCAGAGCAATATGGGGCTGAGATGAAAACGTATTTATCATAAATCCCGTCAGTAGTTATAAACTCTGGCGGCGGTTGAAAAATTATTATTTGATCTCTTTCATCATCACTTCCTTCACTTTCATTGCCCATCTTCCATAGTCTTTTGCTGATGGATGTAAACCATCTTTTGCAACCAGGCTGTTATCTGTTGTTGCTTCTCTTGTATAGGGTGTGATATTAATATAATGTACTTTATATTTCTTGGCGATCTTTTCATTGATGGCATTAAACGCATCAATCTCTTTTGCAATTTTATTCCGGTCTCTGTCTTTTGCAAATGGAGTTACTCCCCAATCGGGAATGCTTAACACAATTACATGGTTGGGTTTGTCTCCTGCAAAACTGATGGCCTGTTGCAGCAACTCTTCAAACTGTTGTGCATATTCATCTGCACTTCTTCCACGATATTGATTATTTACCCCAATGAGCAGCGTTACAAAATCAAAAGGAACAGCTAAACGTGTACGACTGATCTGTTCTTGCAGCTCATCCGTTGTCCAGCCTGTTTTGGCAATGATGGCAGGCTCTTCCATTGCAATGTTTTCCTTCTTTAACAAAGCAACTGTTTGATTGGGGAAATTTTTATGAAATGGCACACTTTCACCAATTGTATATGAATCGCCAAGAGCCAGGTAACGTAAAGGTTTCGTTTGCATATAGGCTTTACTTGTTAATAATAAACTAAGGAAGATGAGTAAGAATGATTTCATGTTTTGTATTTCAAGATGCTTGAAAGGTATGGCATACCTGCATATTACTTTTTTTGCGGCACACCCGGTTTAAAACTTTCTGTTGCAGCAGTCCACCATGGTCGAATATCATAAGCTAAACGACCTGATGCAATAGCCGGATCTGGTTTCAATATTTTTTCTATTTCATCTTTCGTTTTACAACCTGCAGCCGAAGCATCAAAAATAAAAATACCCTGCCAGTTGCCATCATCTCCAAAAGGGCCTGCCACTTTCAGTTTTCCTTCATAATAAAGTTTGTTGATATTGGCCATATGTCCTTCCTGTATTCTGGCAGCTGTTGCTGAATCCTGTGAACGGTTATTTCCCTTGAGCAGCATGACAAACCAATACTGCTGTATCTTTTGCTGTAGCTTTTCTTTATTATCCTGTGCAAAAGAATAACCACCCAAAAAAAGAACAATACAGAACAGGAAAAATTGTTTCATGATGATTTTTTTATTGTGGAGAAAAGTACAACTTTTTCTCTGTGGTGGCGGCTCCGTTCGTACATTTGCGGGCAGTGAATCCCCTCCCCGGAGGGGCCGCTGTATGTTACACAAAGTAAAGATTGAAGGGGCGGGATGTTCAGTAGAATTAATGAATAATGAAGTGAGTGACACAACCAGTGTAACATAGCAGTACAAACGACGATAACAAAAAATTGCTTGCAGTATGAGTGTAAAACAAGACCTTTTTCAAAGTCCCGATTATTTTTTAACAGATGATTTGTTAACGGAAGAGCATAAGCTCATTCGTGACACAGTGCGTGCTTATGTAAAAAAAGAAATTTCTCCCATTATTGAAGATTATGCACAGCGTGCTGAGTTTCCTGTGCAGATTGTAAAACAACTGGGCGAGTTGGGTTGCTTTGGTCCAACAGTGCCACAAGAGTATGGCGGCGGTGGATTGGATTATATCAGTTATGGTTTAATGATGCAGGAACTGGAGCGTGGCGATAGCGGTGTGCGTTCAACTGCAAGCGTACAGGGATCATTGGTGATGTATCCTATTTATGCTTACGGTAATGAAGAACAGCGTATGCGTTTTTTGCCCAAGCTTGCAAGTGGTGAATGGTTGGGTTGTTTTGGTTTAACGGAACCTGATCATGGCAGTGATCCCAGCAGTATGCTCACTAATATTAAAGATGCAGGCGATTATGTGATCCTTAACGGCAGTAAAATGTGGATCAGCAATGCTCCTTATGCACACCTCGCAGTAGTGTGGGCAAAAGATGAAGCAGGTATAGTGCGTGGTGTAGTTGTGGAAAGAGGAATGGAAGGGTTTTCTACACCAACTACACATGGCAAGTGGAGCTTACGGGCAAGTGCAACCGGAGAACTGGTGTTTGATAATGTAAAAGTTCCCAAAGAAAATATTTTACCGAATGTGCAGGGATTAAAAGGTCCGCTGGGATGTTTAACCAAGGCCCGTTACGGTATTGCATGGGGTGTAATTGGTGCAGCCATGGATTGTTACGATACAGCTTTGCGTTACAGTAAACAACGCATGCAATTCGACAAGCCTATTGCAGGGTTTCAATTGCAGCAAAAAAAGCTGGCCGAAATGATTACTGAAATCACCAAAGCACAATTACTTAACTGGCGACTGGGTGTATTGATGAATGAAGGAAGAGTAACACCGCAACAGGTGAGTATGGCCAAACGTAACAGTTGCGAAATTGCAACCAATATTTGTCGTGATGCACGGCAAATGCTGGGCGGTATGGGCATTACAGGCGAATACCCGATCATGCGCCACATGATGAATCTTGAAAGTGTAATCACTTATGAAGGAACTCATGACATTCATTTACTCATTACGGGAATGGATGTAACAGGGCTGAATGCGTTTAAATAAATCTGTTGATAAAAATAAAAACCGAAGGATATCGTACTGATATCCTTTTTTTATTGTTTAATGTAAAACATCCATGCGTTCATTTTAATAGTACATTTTTTTTTCATGGGTGGGCAACCATTTAATTGTGGCATTCATCTTTAGTACTATCCTGCACAATTCTTTTGTGCATACTCTCTGTAAACTAACTGTGATACTCCTTTTTCTTAACTTATAAAATGTATAAGCATGGTAACAGTCATTATTCCGGTATTGAATGAGGCAGAAACAATTGAGCAGGTAATAAAATTTGCATTGTCAAATGAACATGTAACAGAAGTATTGGTGGTTGATGATAAATCGTTAGATGCTACTGTTTCTAAAGCAGCAACAGCAGGTGCAAAAGTGATAACAAGTACAAAGCTGGGAAAAGGTGCATCCATGAAAGAAGGGATGCTTTGTGCAAGCAACGATATTTTAATTTTTCTTGATGGTGATATTGACCCTTATCCTCCTTATACCATTCGTGATCTTACAGCACCCATCATCAACAATACACATGATTTTGTAAAGGCAACCTTTGGACGAAATGCAGGAAGAGTAACCGAGCTGGTTGCAAAACCATTGCTGAATATTTTGTTCCCCGATTTATCAGATTTTGAACAGCCGTTAAGCGGTATGATTGCCGGAAGAAAAAGTTTTTTTGAAAAAATAGATTTTTATGATGATTATGGTGTAGACATTGGTATCCTTATTGACATGTACCTGCAGAAAGCAAGAATAACAGAAGTGAACATTGGTTACATTGATAATAAAAGTAAACCCTGGCAGGCATTGGGTAAAATGAGTAAAGAGGTATCAAGAGCAATTATTCAAAAAGCCATGCAGCAAAACAAACCTAATGTTACACTGGAAGAATTGCAATCCTATTCCGAAATCAGAGACCAGATGGATTTTGCCATACGTGAAAGCCTGATTGGATTGGAAAAGATGGCCATTTTTGATATGGACAATACTATTCTGCGTGGCCGGTTTATTGATACATGCTCCAGAATTTATGGTTTTGAAAAAGAATTGTATTCAATTCGTGCCAGCGAAAAAGATACAGTGATTGTAACAAAAAATATTGCCCGCATGTTAAAGGGACTTGATCTGTCGCAAATTCTGGCAGTAGCAGATAGCATTCCATTGGTTGAAGATGTGATCTATGTAGTTAGCGAGTTAAAAAAACGAGGATATGTAGTAGGTATCATCAGCGACAGTTATGATGTAGTTACCAATCATATCAAAACAAAAATCGGAGCAGACTTTTCTTTATCGAATGAACTGGAGTTTTCAAAAAGTGTTGCTACAGGAGAAGTAAAAATTCCTTCTTTCTTTTTTAACAATGAAGCATCCGTCTGTAAGCATACTCTTTGTAAAACAAATGCAGTGCAGCATATCATGAAGCATTACAAGATTAACATCAACAATGCCATTGCAGTTGGAGACAGTGAAAACGACCTGTGTATGATTAAGCATGTTGGTGTGGGTGTTTCTTTTTGCTCATCAAATGAACTGATGAACTATGTGGCCGACCGGCAGATTACGGTACCTGCATTTGAAGAAATTCTTGAATTTGCTTAAAGTGCAAGAAGATGCTGTTGTTGAAATGCAGCTAACGAATTAATTTTTAAATCTGCAGCACCCCACTTTGCATGATCATAATCTGCAACAGCAGGAACAACCACACATTTCATTTTTGCTGCTTTAGCTGCAATCATTCCGTTAAATGAATCTTCAAACGCAATACAATTTGATGGATTGATATTTAATGCAGCTGCACAATCAAGATATACCTGCGGATGTGGTTTGCCGTAGGGAAGTTTTTCGGCTGAGGCAATCGCATCAAATGTAATACCGGTGTTTAGTTTTTTCAATACCACCTCCACCAACGAGAGGGGAGAAGAAGTGGCAATACCCATTTTAAAATTTCGGGTACTGAAAAAAGCAAATGCAGATGCAACACCGGGAAAAATAGTGCCACGGTCTTCAATTTTTGCTATGGCTTTTTCAAGAATGGTATCAGTTGCTGCAGGTGCATATTCCATGGAAAGTCCAAAAAAATGAAACCAGTGTTCAATCCACTCTTCAGTGCGTAAACCGGTAGATGAATGGTACTGTTCATCTGTAAGTTCTACCCCAAATTCCAGTAAGGGTTCTTTGCCGGCTTCCTGCCAGAGTGGTTCACTGTCAATCAGTAATCCGTCCATGTCAAAAATCACTGCTTTGTACTGCATCGTGCAAACATGAATAAAGTTGGAATGCTTTCCAAAAATTAGTTGCAATTATTGCAATGCATATATAATCTTTACCTGAAATTGGAGCCTCAATTTTTTAAAATCAACAGGTTCTGATTTATCATCTGAGGCGCTTTTGTTGGTTGTGAAATTGTAACTAAGTGAAAAATTTGAAGTTTGATTTAATGCCTGTTGCAGTGATTGTTCCTCCGGTTCCTCTATTGTAATTGCTTGTCCGATTTTTTCATTTATCGCTTCCGTTAAGTATAATGCTTTTTCTTTAGCTGCTTTTACGGCTGCAATTTTTAATTGCCTTCTGTATTCTGTCATTTTGCTGTGCCAGATTTTTACGATTCTAAAATTAACCGTTGCTTCATCATCTAACCTGTTGATGAGGTTATCCATTAATTTTGAACTGCTGAACTTTAGCTGGTATGAAATAGTTGCAAATAATTCAGGATCTTTTTTTCTTTTTCTCCACCAATTAGAATTGGAGAGACCTTCGTATGATGCAATACTGATAAGTGAATCAGGTAATCCGGACTGTTTACAGAATAATAAAAAATCATTTTTTATTTTATCAAGTTCAACTTTTTCCTCACCCCTTTTTTTATATTCTTTCAAATCTACCTGTACATATATTTCATCAGGTATAACTTCCATTTCAGAGGTGCCTGAAACTGAAATTGTTTTTGGGTAAGGGTTGCAGTCCTTTTGTTGTGCAAAAGCAAATTGAAACACACAAATGAATAAACCAAGTAAAAATGTTTTTTTCATAAACCTGTGATTTTTAGTTGTTAAGCTGTTTTTCCTAATTTTGAAAAAAAATGAAATTAATTCTCTGTATGTTACCAAAATGTTATCTTGCAGCTCCCTTTTTGGGCGTCAATCAACTTTAACCATGTCAACTTTCTTCGAACGAATTAAAGATTTTAATTTATTGCGTCGTATTGTTTACGGTGTTGTTGGTGCAGTTACATATCCCGGTATTGCACTCATCAATAAGCTGGAAGTAAATGGCGCAGAAAAATTAAAAGATCTTCCCAAGCGGAATGTATTATTTGTAAGTAATCACCAGACATACTTTGCAGATGTGATTGCCTTCCTTCATATTTTCTTTGCTGCCAAGTGGGGCAAGTATAAAGGATTGGGTGTGCCTTATTATTTACTGAACCCCATTACCAAAGTATATTTTGTTGCTGCAGCAGAAACCATGAAGGATACCTGGCTTACCCGTTTGTTTGCAAAAGCAGGGGCACTCACGGTAAAGCGTACATGGAGAGCCGAAGGAAAAGAAGTGCAGCGTGGACTTGATCCCGGCGATACAAGAAAAATTGCAAGAGCACTGGACGATAGCTGGGTCATCACTTTTCCGCAGGGGACTACAAAACCATTTGCTCCCGGCCGTAAAGGAACAGCTTATATTATTAAGCAGAATCAACCCATTGTTGTTCCCATTGTCATCAACGGATTCTGGCGTGCATTTAATAAAAAGGGTCTCAAGTTTAAAAAGAGAGGGAGCATTCTCTCTGTTACCATTAAAGATCCTATGGAAATAGATTACAATGCGCCAGTTGACACAATTCTTGATCAGGTAATGGATGCCATTGAACAAAGTAAACAACACATGCTCAAAGGGAAACATCACCTGATGAGTGTAATTGATAAGTGAAATGATGAGCTGTAAAAAGAATTCAAAAAAAGGATGAACTGTTTCATCCTTTTTTTTATTCCCAAATGAAAAAGCATAGAAGGTGGGAGTGAGAGATTTTTATCCCTAACTTTAAAATTGCCAAAACTGCCGGTCTATGTATCATGCTACTAGAAAGAAAGTGCACATTCTTCTGCATCCTGAGTTGGGAGAAACCAAATGGGATAAAATAGTCAATGGGTTTATCATCCTGCTCATTCTGTTGAATGTGATTGTGGTTATTCTTGAAACGGTACAGCCGTTGCACGACAGGTACATTGATTTTTTTCACTACTTCGATTTAACTTCTGTTATCATATTTACAGTTGAATACGTATTACGGGTGTGGAGTTGCGATCATGATCCCCGTTATCAGCATTCGTTTTACGGACGCATTCGTTATATTTTTTCCGTTGACGGATTGATTGATCTGCTGGCTATTCTTCCGTTTTATGTACATGTGGTGGTGGGTCTTGATCTGCGGGTGTTGCGTATTTTGCGGTTACTGCGTTTTCTTCGTTTGTTTCGGCTTACGGCTTACATGAAATCGGCAAAAATGATCCGGAATGTGTTTGTAAAAAGAGCCAGTGAATTAAAGCTGAGTGTTGTGTTGATTCTTTTTCTGGTGATCATTGCTTCCTCCATCATGTATTTTGCTGAGCATCTTGCACAACCAACCGTTTTCTCCAGCATACCCGCTACTTTATGGTGGGCCTTTGTTACATTAACATCAGTAGGGTATGGTGATATGGTTCCCATTACGCTGATTGGTAAAATAATGACCGCCGTGCTGATGCTTTGTGGAGTGGCTATTTTTGCATTACCTGCAGGTATTATCACTGCCGGTTTTTTAGAAGAAATCCAAAAAGCAAAAGAAAAGAAAACCATTAAATGTCCGCAGTGCGGCAATACGTTTCATACCGATCAGGCTCATTGATCTATATCGCATTTATGAATTTTATCCGTCTGTTAATACTTCTTTTATTTTTAGTGCCTTGTAATCTATTTGCACAAACCTATGTGATCAGAGGAAAGGTACTGGATGCAGAAACCATGACTCCTTTGAAAGGTGCCAGTGTTTACATCAACAATACAACCAAAGGCACCACAACAAATGAAGATGGCGATTTTGAAATCTCATCTTTAAGTTCAGGCTCGTATGATGTGGTGGTTTCGTTTGTTGGGTTTGAATCGCTGCTGTATCCGATAATCATCGGCAAAAAAGATTTCAGAATTCGCTTTCAGTTAGACAGGGAAGAGAAACAGATGCGGGACATTTTGATTTTGTCCAACGAAACCAGGCTTCGATATCTGAAACTGTTTAAAGAAAATTTATTGGGATTTACCGATGCTGCCCGTCGTTGCAAAATCCGGAATATAGATGCCGTTGGATTTGCAAATGGAACAACGCAAAAAGATATTGTTGCTTTTGCAGATACTGTTTTGGTGATTGAGAATCCTGAATTAGGATATACCATTCATTTTACACTGGTTGATTTTTATTTTAATCCCACAACAGGCGAATTCCGGTTTTTTGGTTTTACACGTTTTGAAGATTGGGGAGAAGGTGAAACAACAAATCGAAAATGGAAACGAAGAAGAGAGATGGTATATGTTGGAAGCTCACAGCATTTTTACAGAAGCCTTGTTAACAGAAAGCTACAGGCAGAAGGGTTTACGATGCAGAATGTGTACATAGTACAAATGCCGGTTGACAGTGAAAAAATCAAAATGTACGGAAAGAACATACGTTCTGAAAGGAATGTGGCCGTTCCAGTAACAGAAGACAGTTTGTTGAAAGTGCATGCAGATACGATAACCAAAGTGTATGAGTTGAAAATTGCCGACTGGTTAAAGGTTGTCTATAAAAAAAATTCAGCACTGAAAATAGAAATATCCCGAACGATTTTTTTAGCCGGACAACCAAATGTTGGAACCTCCTCCGGAATACATCCACGCCAACGACCAATCCTGATGGATAACAGGGGTGTTATATTGAACGCAATGAATTTTTATTACGATGGAATGTGGTCCTTTGAACGGTTGTCCAATATGCTGCCCGAAGATTATGAGCCGGATTAACCTTCTGTAAACAACGCTTTCAACTCAGCTGCATCTTTCGGCTTCATTTTGCCACCAAGAATTAAACGCAATTGTCTGCGACGTAAAGCACCATCAAATAATTTTTGTTCTTCTTCTGTTTCAGGAAGTAATTGAGGCACCGGTCTTGGCTTACGGTTAGGATCAAGCGCTACAAATGTATAATAGGCTTCATTGCTTTTGTAACGGTACTGCTGAGTGGTATCTTCGCCCCACACTTTCATGTGTACTTCCATCGAGCTGTTAAAGGCTCTGGTTACTTTGGCTTCAATATGCACCACATTACCCAGCTTAATGGGATTTTCAAATGAAATATTATCAACGCTGGCTGTAACTACTGGCGAATTACAATGCTTGCCTGCAGCCAGTGCAGATGCAATGTCCATCCAGTACATGAGGCGGCCTCCCATTAAGTTTCCAAATACATTGGTGTCGTTGGGGAGCACCAGCTCTGTCATTACAATAAAGGATTCTTTTGCTGTTTTTACCATGGCCTCACCCTCGTTCCCTCTCCGCCCTTCGACTTTGCTCAGGATGTCGGGAGGTCGAACTTTAGTTTATTAATATTGCTACTGTGCTGACATGTCTTTTGATGAATAAATAATCATCAGTATAAGAGTGCGACGCAACAGCAGCTTAACAGAAATCTGTATGCTGGTAACATAAATGTTTTCCGCCCTTTAGGGGCCGGGGCCTTAAATCACCAACATCGCATCTCCGTAACTGAAGAAACGGTATTTGTCTTTAATTGCTTTTTTATAAGCTTCCATTGTAAGATCGTAACCGGCAAATGCACAGGTCATAATCAGCAGACTTGTTTTAGGCAAATGAAAGTTGGTCACCAGCGAATCGGCAATATTAAAATTGTAAGGAGGATGAATGAAAATATTCGTCCAGCCTTCATTTGGTTTTAATAATTTTTGTGCCGTGAAGGATGTTTCCAATGCACGCATGGTAGTGGTACCAATGGAGCAAATGCGGTTCTTGCCTTCTTTTGCTTTATTTACAATCTTACATGCAAACTCATCAATCTTATAATATTCAGCATCCATTTTATGTTTGCTGAGATCTTCTACTTCAATGGGGCGAAAGGTTCCCAAACCTGTATGCAAGGTTACTTCTGCAAAACGCACACCCTGAATTTCCAAACGCTTGATCAGTTCCTGGCTAAAGTGCATACCTGCAGTTGGAGCAGCAACAGCACCTTCATGTTTTGCAAATACGGTTTGATAACGTTCACGATCTTCATCATCCGGTTTGCGCTTGATGTATTTGGGAAGTGGTGTTTCGCCCATGTTGTATAACACAGTACGAAACTCTTCATCTGTTCCTTCAAACAGAAAACGAATGGTTCTTCCACGTGAAGTGGTGTTATCAATTACTTCAGCAACCAGATCTTCTGTTTCGCCGAAATACAATTTATTACCTACACGTATTTTTCTTGCGGGATCAACAATCACATCCCACAAACGGTTTTGTTTATTTAATTCACGGAGAAGAAACACTTCAATCTTGGCACCTGTTTTTTCCTTGCGGCCATACATACGTGCAGGAAACACTTTGGTGTTGTTTACAACAAACACATCTTTGTCATCAAAGTACTCCATAATATCACGGAACTGGCGGTTTTCGATTTGTCCGGTTTTACGGTGCACCACCATCAAACGGCTGTCTTCACGTTTTTTTGTAGGATTTTGTGCAATGAGGTTAAGAGGGAGATCGAATGTAAACTGGGATAATTTCATGCTGCTTGTAAAAAATTTATGTAACAGATACAAACGCAGCGATGGGGTAAAATTCAAGAGAGCCCTTCCAAACCCCGTCTTACAGCACCGGGTTTGAATCTGTTACTTTTTAATGCGGGCGAAGGTAAGGAAAATAGCGGGATTTTGGTGAAACTTATCCACTCTTAACTCACCATTGTTGCATTTCCGGGAATGGCAGCGAGTAATTGTTTGGTATAATCTGTTTGAGGATGGTTGTAAATATCATCGGCAGTGCCGGTTTCTTCTATTCGTCCTTTGTTCATAACAATAATCCGGTCGCAGATATAACGCACCACCGACAGATCATGCGAAATAAAAATGGATGTAAAGTTGAATTCCTTTTTTAAATCGTTAAGCAGGTTCAATACCTGCGCCTGCACGCTAACATCTAATGCAGAAACCGATTCATCCCACACAATAAAAGAAGGATGCAGCGCAAGTGCCCTTGCTATAACAATGCGTTGTCTTTGTCCGCCACTAAACTCATGCGGATAGCGGTTGAACTGATCTGCAGTAAGATTTACTTTCTCCAGTAACTCAACTGTTTTTTCTTTTGCTTTTTTTTGATTGGGTTGCAGTTGATGCACCAACATTGGTTCTGCAATAGCATCGCCAATACTGATACGTGGATTTAAAGAAGAGTAGGGATCCTGAAAAACGATCTGCAAATCTTTTCGTTGTTGCTTGAATGCTGCTGTTGATTTGCTGAGGATATTTTCTCCATGGAGCAGGATGCTTCCCGATGTTGCATCAACCAAACGGAGCAAAGCCCTGCCCAGTGTGGTTTTACCGCAACCGCTTTCACCAACCAGTCCAACAGTTTCGCCTGCATACACATCAAAACTTACATTATTCACCGCTTTTATAAAAGTAGGTTTACCAAACAGTTTTTTCTGCTCAGGAAACCAAACGTTCAGTTCCTGAACTTGAAGAAGGGGAGTTGTCTGCTGGTAATTTGGTATTTGGACATTGGAATTTGGATTTTGTAATTTAATGTTTGGATTTTCATTTTCCACTTTAGATTTTCCACTTTCCACTTCCAAAAAATCACTCACCACCGGTAATCGTTTTCCTTTTGGATGTAACGCAGGCCTGCATGCCAGCAATGCTTTTGTATAAGGGTGTGTTGGTTGTTGGAGAATTTGCTGTGCAGTTCCCTGTTCCACAATTTGTCCCTGATACATCACAACAATTTTATCAGCAATATCATGCACTATACCCAGATCATGTGTAATAAACAAAACCCCCATACCGGTTTCATGCTGCAATTCTTTTATCAGTTGCAGAATGGTTTGCTGTACAGTTACATCTAATGCTGTGGTTGGTTCATCAGCAATTAACAATGATGGATTACAACTCATGGCCATTGCAATCATCACCCGTTGTTTTTGTCCGCCGCTGAGTTGGTGCGGATAACGGCTGAGCATTGCTTCTGGGTTGGGCAACTGTACTTTTTCAAACAACTGAAGTGTGCGTTTTCTTGCTTCTTCCTTTTTTACTTTTTGGTGGAGCTGAATGGCTTCTGTTACCTGTGAACCACAGGTAAACACAGGATTTAACGACGACATGGGTTCCTGAAAGATCATCGCTATTTCATTACCACGGATAGTTTGCAGTTGTGCAGCAGTTGCTTTTAATAAATTAATCTGCTCACCGTTTTTTTTGGTAAAAAGGATTTCACCTGCCGGATAATGTGCAGGAGGTTGTGGTATTAACTGTAAAGCCGAAAGTGAAGTAACCGATTTTCCCGATCCGGATTCGCCCACAACAGCAACCGTTTCACCTTTGTTTACAGAAAACGAAATACCATGAATGGCCTTTATCCATCCTGCATCTGTTTTAAAGTCAACCTCCAGATTATTGATATGAAGTAAGGCATGCATTACTCCTGAAACCTCAGATGTTTTACAGTATTGCCGTTATTGATTAATTGTTTTAACGAATCAATTCCAATTTTAATGTGGTTCTCTACAAAATGCGAAGTCACTTTTTTATCGCTCTCTTCCGTTTTTACACCTTCGGGAGTCATAGGACTATCGCTCACCAGCAACAATGCACCGGTTGGAATATGATTGTAAAAACCAACAGTAAAAATGGTGGCAGTCTCCATGTCAATCGCCATTGCACGGATTTTTTCCAGATAAATTTTAAATTCCACATCGTGTTCCCAAACCCTGCGGTTAGTAGTGTACACGGTTCCCGTCCAGTAATCACTGTCATAATCACGGATGGTGGTAGAAACCGCTTTTTGCAAAGCAAACGATGGCAGTGCAGGAACTTCGGGCGGGAAATAATCATTGCTTGTACCATCGCCACGTATTGCTGCAATAGGCAGTATGAGATCTCCGATTTTATTTTTTGATTTTAAACCGCCGCACTTTCCTAAGAACAAAACCGCTTTTGGGTTGATGGCCGATAACAGATCCATCACTGTTGCTGCAGTGGCGCTGCCCATTCCAAAGTTGATGATGGTAATACCTTCTGCAGTGGCACATTGCATCGGCTTATCTCTGCCAACAACCTCTACATTGTTCCATTCTGCAAACATGTTTACATAATTGCTGAAGTTGGTGAGCAGGATATATTCACCAAATTCATCTAATTGTTTACCGGTATAACGGGGCAGCCAGTTTTTTACAATGTCTTCTTTTGTTTTCATTTATTTGACGATTGACGGCAGACAATTGACGATGTTAACAGTCTGCCTTGTTTGTTAATCACTGATTTTTAAGATGAATGATTGAAGCATCTTTACAAGTATTTCACAGTTGTTATACTGTTTAAGAAAAGTTTTTTCATCAATATAGTTTCTTCTCCTTGCCTTGTGCAGGCAAGTTACAACTTCCAATGCTGACCGATTTGCAATTCTAAGGAATCTTTTCTGTTCTGCATTTGAGAGGCCTGTAGAGCCTTCAGAAATATTTAAAGCAACGCTGTCTGCTGCTCTTCTGATCTGCTGTTATAAATTAAACTCTTCCTTTTTATGAAATTGTTCGGCAAGTGAATCCATTTCTTCACCTAAATCCATGGCCAGCTGCCATACTTTGAGCTGTTCAAATTTTAATGCCATTTTATTTTCAAAATACAATTTTAAAAACGTTCGTGCAATAACAAGATGTAATTGTCTGTCGTCTGCTGTCTATCGTCTTTTTCCTTTACTTTGGAGTATGATAAAAGTAGTTTTTCCTTCACCAACTTTTCAAATAAAAGAGGAAGATGAAAAGGAATTTATTAGATCGGAAGAGC
>JALHRP010000066.1 GCA_022841365.1 Chitinophagaceae bacterium
TAATAGATGAAGACCCTCGACTGGTACATATTAAAATCGTTTCTTAAAACATTTGTATTTCTGCTGTTGCTTTTCAGTATGATTACTTTGGCCATTGATGCCAGTGAAAAGAGTGAAGATTTTGTGCGGAGTAATCTGGCTTTCGGCGAGGTGATCAGCAAATATTATTATGGATTTTTACCTCACATCATCAGTTTGCTTTTTCCTGTTTTTGTATTGATCGCTGTGGTTTTTTTTACATCGAAGCTTGCCGGCAGGAGTGAAGTGGTTGCCATGCTCAGCATTGGAATGAGTTTAAACCGCTTTCTCCGTCCTTATTGGGTAGGAGGTATTTTTCTGGCCATCTCACTCGGGTTAGCCAATCACTTTTTAATTCCTGTTGCCAATATTATACGGACCGATTTTGAAAACAAGTATGTTGATATGGGTAATATCAGCAAACAGCAGCGGCAATTCCTGAACAATCTTCATTTCAGAGTAGATACGTTTACTTATGCCGGCATGCGTAATTTCGATACCACTACTAAAACAGGCAATGGCTTTTTTTTAGAAAAGATCAGGGATAATCAGGTGGTTTATAATATCCGTTCAGAAACCATTGCCTGGGACACCAGTAAAAAACAATGGCGGCTTGAAAATGCCATTGAACGGAAAATCAACGGACTGAAAGAAGAGGTAAAAATGATTTCGACCCATTTTCTGAAACTCGGCTACAAGCCTACCGATATATCTGAAGATGAGTTTAAAAAGGATAAATTAAAAACACCTGCGTTAAACCGTTTTATAAAGCAGGAAGAAATCAGGGGAGCTGAAACAATCAGTGCTATTAAGTTTGAACGCTACCGGAGAGATTCAAGCGCTGTTTCGGTGGTTGTAATGACGATGATTGCGGCTATTCTGGCTTCCCGAAAAATCAGGGGTGGCAGCGGCTATCATCTGGCGCTGGCCTTTATTACAGGAGTGAGTTTTATTATTTGTGATAAATTTTCTATGGTCTTTTCAACCAAGGGAAATTTACCGCCCATCATTGCTGCATGGATCCCGGTGTTCCTCTTTTCGTTGATAGCCTTGTGGTTGTATAAAAAGGCACCGAAGTAAAGAATCCTTCATCAACTTTTCGCAAGCTGAAGTGTTAGTGAAAGGGTTGTTTGGCTAACTTTGGCACATTCAATAATAACCTTCAACACATATACTTAAACGATTACCATATGGGAGTTCTGAAAGACAGGTTTAAAGCAAAAGCTGATACAGCCAATACAGAGATTAAAGATTTATTAAAAGAACACGGGAATAAAGTGATTGGTGAAGTAACCCTTTCACAAATTTACCAGGGCATGCGTGGCATCACCGGCCTTGTTACAGAAACATCCCTCCTCGATTCACAGGAAGGTATCCGTTTTCGTGGATACTCAATTCCTGAACTGCAGCAAAAGTTACCTGCTGTTAAAAAAGGAGGCGAGCCTTTACCCGAAGGTTTGTTTCATTTAATGTTGATTGGTGAATTGCCAACGGATGAAGATGCAAACCATATTACCAGTACCTGGCAACGACGCAGCCATGTACCAAGTCATGTATTTGCAGCCATTGATGCTTTGCCTTTATATGCTCATCCCATGACCATGTTTGTAACGGGTGTAATGGCGTTGCAAACAGAAGGGCATTTTGCAAAAGAATACGCAAAAGGAATTAATAAAAAAGATTACTGGGATCCGATATATGACGATTGCATGGATCTCATTGCACGGCTGCCACGTATTGCAGCGTATGTTTATCGCCGTAAATATAAATCAAGCGAACATATTCAACCCAATGGTTTACTCGATTGGGCAGGTAACCTGGCTCATATGCTTGGTTACAGCGATGAAGGTTTTATGGAGCTGATGCGTTTGTACATGACCATTCATGCCGATCATGAAGGAGGCAATGTATCGGCACACACCACACATCTGGTAGGCTCTGCATTAAGTGATCCATATTTAAGTTATGCAGCGGGTATGAACGGATTGGCAGGACCATTACACGGCCTCGCAAATCAGGAAGTGATTAAGTGGATTTTTGAAATGAGAGAAACACTGGGCACTGAAACACCTGATAAAGAACAGATCAGTGAATATGTAAAGAAAACATTGAGTGAAGGAAAAGTAGTACCGGGTTACGGACATGCTGTATTGCGTAAAACCGATCCACGCTTTACTGCACAAATGGAATTTGGTAAAAAACATATGCCCGATGATCCGTTGGTGCAAACCGTTTGGAATATTTATGAAACCGTACCACCTATTTTGCAATCCATGGGAAAAATTAAAAACCCATGGCCAAACGTAGATGCACACAGCGGAGCCTTGCTTGTACATTATGGAATGGTAGAATATGAATATTATACTGTACTGTTTGCAGTAAGCCGTGCATTAGGTGTTTTATCCAGTCTTTGCTGGGATCGTGTATTGGGCTTTCCGCTGGAGCGCCCTAAATCTGTAACTACAGATCTGGTAAAACTCTGGTTAGAGGGGAAAGATAATATTTGGGGGGAGTAAGAAAATGCTGAACTTATAAAATATCTTTAAGCCGGAATCTTTCCGGCTTTTTTATTTAGATCATCTCAAACGTTATGAAAAAAAATCTGACCGTTCTCTGTGTATTTATTTTTCTGCTCCTGCAGGCAAATGCATTACAGTACAACTGGACGAATGGCTCCGGTAATAAATTATTCAGCAATGCCAATAACTGGTCGCCTGTAAGAACGGGGCCTAATAATTTTGATACGCTGGTTTTTACCAATATTTCTGATACTGTTTTTTTTGATGGCTTGCTGATGAGTGGCACCGTTTTTTTACGTGGCAACAGTAATACCGTTTTTGTTGCTACGGTTAATACGGGCAGTACGGCCAGTCCCAATGTGAGGGTCTCCGGTTTAGATATTGCAACAGGAACAAAATTGAAAGTGGCAGGAAGTAATTCGTTTTTCTTTTATTTTTTGATCGGCGCAAACGATGGACTCATCAACGGCGAATTGGAAATAGCCGGTACAGGAACCAGTTGTACTTTCAGCTCAAGTGATGCATCGCCTAAAGTAATTGTGAATGGAGTGTTCCGTATGTCATCACCTGTTGGTTCTATGTTAGGCGGATTTAATGCCGGTGCATATTCCATCAAGTTTACAAATGGCTCTCAGTTGATCTGGGAACGGAACGGCGGATTAATCAGTAATGCAGAGTTTGAAACCAGTTCAACAATTAGAGTAACCGGTCAAACGGTTAACACTTCCGGTGTTCTTTCTTCCTCTCTTTCTTACGGAAATATCGAATGGAACTGTCCGGGCCAAACGGCTGTGCTCAATTTGTTTAGTTCTTCTGCTATAACAGTAAAAGGTGATTTTAATGTAGTGAATACCGGAACCGGACGTTTGCAAATGGGTACCGCAACAAATCTGACCATTGAAAAAAATCTGATTGTAAATGATGATACAGATCTGGGTAATACAGCTTCAGGCACGGCTGCAGTGATTGAGCTGAATGGAAATTTTTCTCAAACCAATGGAAAGTTTGATCTGTCGCCCAATACAAATGCTGGTGTGCTGCGTGTAAAAGGAAATGTATTGCAGACAGGCGGCAGTATTACAGAAACCGGAACGAGTACAGCAAGTGCAATGGAATTAAACGGAACAGCAGTACAAACAATTGCTGCTCCCTTTCTGCAAAACGCTGTGAACCTTGCCATCAATAATGCAGCAGGCATCAGTTTAACTGCTCCTGTTACAACAGTAAATAATTTACAGTTTATTAGTGGCCGCATAGCCGTAAATAATTTTGGATTAACCTGTAATACAACATCAGGGTTTTCAAACAGCTCTTATGTTATTACAAATGGTCAGGGAACATTTACATTAAAAGCTGTAACCAATGCTGTATTTCCTGTTGGCCCCAATACAACAAGTTATAATCCCATCACCGTCAGTAACGGCGGCGGGCTCGACTATCAGTCTGGTGTAGCCGCTTTTTATATTCCACAACCTGCTAATCCATTAAAAGGAATCAACCGTCAATGGGGTATTTTGCCAACCGGTGCACCAACAGGTGTTACCGTGACATTTCAATATGAAGATGCGCATGTAAATGCCGGATGTATACCAACAGCCTCAATGGAAGTGGGACGTTTAAATCAGATAAGTCTGTTGTGGGAATTGTTTAATCCGTCTGTAATGCCTACGGGTACAGGTCCAAGAATCGTCACATTGAGTAATATCAGTTTGTTTGGAGCTTTTATAGTTGGCAATACAGGATTTGTATTGAATCCAAGTGCTGTAACAAATCTTGATAACGGTATTCAACGGTTCCGTTTATTACCAACTGTTGTGAATAACGATGCTGTTCTGCGGATCAAGAGCAACCGCACAGATCAATTGCAGTTACAGGTGATGAATATGAACGGACAGGTTGTGTACAGCTCCAGACAATCCATTGTGCAGGGAGAGAATACAGTGAATCTTCAGTTGGTTCATTTACCTGCAGGTCAGTACCAGTTAAAAGGAACTACAACTAAGGGAGTTACAGAAACGTTGCGGTTTGTAAAGCAGTAACTGAAGCAGCTTATTTTTTTGATGATTTCTTTTTTACCGTAATCATGGAACGGTTCATTTTTTTTGCTTCTTCCTGCCAGTTGGCAGCAGTGAGTATCATTTCTTCAATGCCTTTGGTTTGAATTTCTTTTTTTGTGTTGATGGTTACTGATGCCACCATTGCTCTGCTTTTCATTTCCAGATGAGGTAACACATCTGTAAGATCTTTGCCCCTGCAGAAACATAAAGCCATGCCTTCTTTCAGTTCGTTGATGTAACAGAACATACCATGGTAATGATAAAATGGAATCTTGAAGCTGAACTTTTCTGCCACACCGGGCACCAGTGAAAGAATCAGTTCCCTCAGTTGAGCAGCTATTTTGCTCTTTTCATCGGGCAGACTTTCAATATAGGTACTAACATTTCTGTTCATACGTTTATCTCAGCATTTAAAATCACGGAAGATTTTTTGTACCAGGTTTTTTGCCTGCTTTAATTCGTTCTGCTGTTGCCTGATAAATGAATTGTCGCTCAGTTTGCCTGTTACAGCTTCCATCTCAGCTTCTGTTTCATAAGTCATCTTACGAAACGGATTGCTATAATCTTTTGTTCTTGAATCAACAATTCCTTTTACCATTTCGGTTTTGGTTGTAAGATATTGCTGCAGTGAAATGCGGAATAATTCTTTGCTGAGACTTTTGTTTCCTGTTAATTCAAACAGCCCTGCCAGTGCATGACTTAACTTTCTTGTTGTATACAACTCACCCTGTTTTTTATAAAACGCATGCACGGCGTCCCAGTTCTTTATTTTATTGCTGACAATTTTTTGTTTGAGCTGTTCAAATTCATTTTCTTCAATTAATTGTCCGCCTGCATTGATCCAGTTCGTTCGCTTTTGTTTTTTGGGCAGATGTTTAAGCAGCTGATCAAAACTTTTCAGTTCATTTGTTTTTATCAGATGTAAGAGTTGCTCTGCTGCATAATACATCAGCAGTTCTTTAAAAAGCTGATAGCTGCGCTGAACTTTCAGCAACACCACTTTTCGCTTGCTGTTTTCAAAACCTGATGCGGTGATTTCAAGATCATTCAACTCTTTATCCTGATCGGTAAGTGCTTTTCTGCCGGCTTTTATGCAGGCATCGTCAGTAAACGTTATTCCTGTTTGCTTTTTTTGCAGGAGTGCTTTTCCGGTAAACAATTCCATCAGATGCAATGAATCAAATAATTCATTCACACTGTCCGGGGCTAGAAAATCATATTCCAGCAACTGTGTTTTATCTCTGCGTCTGTCACGGTCAACATATTTCCATGCGTTACGGGAGAGTGCATACATATTATACATCATCCAGTAGCCGGGCATTACATGCAGTTGATTGTTTGCTTCATCATTACTCACCAGTGAAAAAGGAATGGGTATGTTGAGCTCGTATTGATAATCACCTTTAGCAAGTAAGGTATAGGTTGCAAAAGTTGAATTGTGTTTAATGCTTACGCAGAGTCCCGGCCAAAAGCCACGGCCTGCAATCAATTCACCATCTGCACTGCGGCTGTTATGATTACTACCCAATGTTGCACCCGCTGCAATATTGCTTTGACCCATTACTGTTGCAGCACATAAGAACGAATTGTTGTGGTGCTGTTCATGTGCAGGAAAGATCAGTGAGTTTAATACTTCGCAGCAGGAGATGGTTGCATTGTTACCAAGGTAGGAGTTGATCAAACGGGCACCATATTTCAACTGCGAATGGGATGCCATATAAAAACGTACTGCTTTTACACCATAAAACACACGGCAGCCTTCACTGATGATGCCATTCACCAATTCACATCCTTCACCTACCTGCGAACTGGCACCGGGAGCAGAATTGATGGTGAGATTTTTGAGTTTATTTGCACCTTTTAAATAGGCATCAGAACCAATCCACACGTCTTTTATAATTGCACAGCTTTTAATCACCGTACGGTCGCCCACTTTTCCATAATAACCACGCAGCCGGTCAAATTTTATTTCAGTAAACTCTTTCAGCTTTTGCTGTAATGCTTCATTGCTTCTGTTTCGGCTCCACAGCCATGCATCACCGGGAAGCATACCGTTGAAGGGAATAATTTTTCTTCCGCCGTTCTCATTACCCACTTCCAGCCATATGCGGATCTTCTCCTCTTCACCTTCTTTTAAAACGCCGTTACCAAACTTTGCATAGTTGGTAGTACCCATTTCGTTTACATTGGTAATGATTACTTCATTGCCAATAATGTAATGCGACAGATAGTTTACATTGTCAATAACCACATTGTCACCAAAATCGCAACTGATGATGGTGCTGTTATATAAACCAACAGGAAGTTTCACTGCATGAAACTCCAATGTGTAGGGTTCCAGTTTTGCAATACGCACCAAACCAAAGAATTTGCAATTCTGCACCAGCTCAGGATTAAAAGCATCCGATACCAGCAACTGATCCCAGTTATCGGCAGTGTTTCTGTTTCTGATCAGGACTTCTTTTTCATTTGCAGTGAGCTTTCGGTATTTGATGCCGCTCCGGTTTTGTTTATTACGGAGATAATATTCATCTTTTCCTTTTGGCAGATAAGCAGCAGGAATAAAATTGTAACCTATTTCAGAAATCGGTTTTTTTATGATGGGATTCATAATTCAGTTTGTAGTTTTTTAGTTTGTAGTTATTCAGGCTCAGTTAACCTGAATACATATTGACAGATGAAATGATGCAGTGCTGCTTTTTACAACTATCAACTGCAAACTATAAACGTATTTTATTCTACCGTTACACTTTTTGCAAGATTTCTCGGTTTATCAACATCCAGTCCTTTGGCTACACCAATATAATAGGAGAGGAGTTGCATAGGTATTACACTCAGCATCGGAGCTACAATTTCATCTGCTTCAGGTACAAACATAATATCATTACTCATGGATGGAATGGTTTCATCATTCTCTGTAATCACAGCAATTACCTGTCCCTTCCTTGCTTTGATCTCCTGGATATTGCTCACAATCTTATCGTAATACGTATCTTTTGTTGCGACAAATACAACGGGCAATTGATCATCTACCAACGCAATGGGTCCATGTTTCATTTCTGCTGCGGGATATCCTTCTGCGTGGATATAAGAAATTTCTTTCAGCTTTAAAGCGCCTTCTAACGCAACAGGAAAATTGTATCCACGGCCGAGGTATAAAAAGTCACGGGCATCTTTATGTTTCAACGCAATGGCTTTTACATTTTCAGATGCTTCTAATAAGATTTTTACTTTTTCAGGTACATCGTGCAGCTCATTGAGCAAATGCATATAGCGTTCCTGACTGATGCTGCCTTTTTCGTGTGCAATTTTTAAAGCAATCATGGTTAGTACAGCCAGCTGTGCTGTAAATGCTTTGGTACTGGCAACACCAATTTCCGGTCCGGCATGTGTGTATGCACCTGCATGAGAAAGACGGGCAATAGAACTGCCCACCACATTCACCACACCAAAAATAAATGCACCTTGCTCTTTAGCTTTATCAATGGCTACAATAGTATCGGCCGTTTCACCACTTTGCGAAATAGCAATGATCACATCGCCCTTATTTACAACCGGATTACGGTAACGGAACTCCGATGCATATTCCACTTCAACTGGTATGCGGCAAAGTTCTTCAATAATATATTCTGCAACCAATCCTGCATGCCAGCTGGTACCACAGGCTATGATGACAATGCGGTTTGCATTTTTAAGTTGTTCAATATTGTTCTGCACACCGGCCATGGTAATGGTTCCTGCAGCAACATCTAACCTTCCTCTTAAACAATCATAAATGGTAAATGGCTGTTCATTGATCTCTTTCAGCATAAAATGATCATAGCCACCTTTTTCAATAGCAGCCAGTTCAATATCTAATTTTTGAACAAAAGGTGTAATCTTTTCGTTCCCTAGATTTTTCAGTACCAGTTCATCTGCTTTAATGATCGCTAATTCATAATCGTTTACATACACTACTTCTTTGGTGTATTCAATAATGGGCGATGCATCGCTTGCAAGAAAGTGTTCATTCTTTCCAATACCAATTACCAGCGGACTACCTTTTCTGGCTGCAATGAGTGTATCAGGATTTTCTTCATCGAGCAAAATAATTACGTAGGCACCCACCACACGTTTCAATGCAATACGTACTGCTTCTTCTAAAGAGCAGTTATTATTTGTTTTGATGTCTTCAATAAAATTCAGCAGCACTTCTGTATCGGTATCACTTTGGAATGTATATCCTTTGTTGACCAATTCTTTTTTTATGGAAGCGTAGTTTTCAATGATGCCATTGTGGATCATTGCCAGCTTACCGCTTTTTGATACATGCGGATGTGCGTTATGATCACTCGGTTCGCCATGCGTTGCCCAACGTGTATGTCCAATACCGATATGTGCATGTACATCTTTGCCAATCACCTCTTCTTCAAGCTGCTCTACCTTGCCTTTCTTTTTGTACACTTTCATGCCGCTGTTGAGCAGTGCAACACCTGCACTGTCGTAACCACGGTATTCCAGACGTTTTAATCCTTTCAGAATAACGGGATAGGCTTCTCTGCTTCCGATATAGGCGACGATTCCACACATAATTTGTTGAGTTCTTTTAGCTTGTAAAGATGCAAAAATAAGCGGCTGCAGGGAAGTGCAGAAAATTATTCCCTTTCAGCTGTATCGGCGGCTGCAGGCTTTCACATTTCTTTATTAATCATATTGCTCTTTTGTGCATCAATAATACAGAGAGGTAACAAAGAAGAGTGGGAATTGATATACTGTAAAACAACAATCATGAAAACGTCCATCCACATTACAGCCATACTCGACAAGCCCGAGTTACTGGAGAATCTGGTAGAAAAACTGGCATACCGCCGTTATGATATGGGCTTTGGATTGCAACGTGTTCCCGATAACCACGAGGCATTGGAAACAGCATCTTCTGCCATATATCTGAGTGGTACAGTTGGGTTTGCTGAAAAAGCCGAAGAGTTGAACATGCCGTTTATCACCAGTTTTTTATTTACCTGTATTAAAGGAAAAGACGGAACGTATAAATTGGTGTGGAGTTCTTCGCTTTCTTAACAGCATTTTATAACAGAACGGTGTAATCAGTAATGATTTTGTCTGCTTCTTTCAATTCTTCTGCCGTATGTGTGGTTGTTACTGCAATCACTTTCATACCCGCTTTTTTCGCCGCCTGTACACCAACCACGGCATCTTCAAACACCAGACACTGATCGGGCTTCACCTGTAAGAGCTCCGCAGTCTTTAAATAAATTTCCGGATCTGGTTTTCCTTTTTTGATATGTGCTGAATGCACAATCTCTTTAAAGTATTGTTTGATGGGGATATGCTGAAACATAAACTCAATGTTCACCGGTATGCCCGATGTGGCAATGGCCATAGGCACATTCAGTTGATGCAATGTTTGTAACAACTGTAATAAACCGGCTACCGGTTGTATATATGGTTGATAAAGGGATCTGTAAATCGCTTCTTTCTCTAACGTGTAAATCATTGCTTCATCTGCACTCATTTTTCGGCCATAGATATATTCAATGGCATCTTTGTTGGTTCTGCCATTGATGTTTTTTTTGTATTCTTCTTCAGAAATCTGTTTGCCGATTTCTTTTAAATACTGTTTCCATGATTGCAGATGAAAGGCGTTGTTGTCAATCAAGGTTCCGTCCAGATCAAAGATGGCAGTTGTTACACCCATCTTTTGTAAAAGTTCTTTCATTCAATCGTGCTTTAATAAAAGGAAGTTGTAAAGATCAATCATCAGGTTTAAAAAACAAACGGGCTGATCAACGATCAGCCCGTTTGTTTTATGTAAGCCGGGTTTAGCCACCGGGTTTGGTTTCAGTTTTCTTTTTTTCTTCTTTCTTTTTTGCGTCGGTTGCTTTTTTGTCTTTGTCTGATAAGATGGCTGCAGGTTTTACTTCTTCTTTTTTAGGTTCCGGTTTTTTCTCCTCTTTCTTAGCTTCCTGCAACACTTTTTGTTCTTCGGTCAGTTGCGATTCGGGACCCATGGTGGGGTCTGGTTTTAATTCCAGATCACCATACTCGTCAGATGAACCGTTACCTGCATCCGGATTTTCAGCATCGGGTTCATTGCGGTATTTTTCTGCAAAGTTTTCATAATCCATGAAAGTCTCAACCTTCATACTTTCGGGCTGTACAAATTTTACATCTTTGGCAATGGCAAGTGTTTTATCGTTCAGTACCCGATCAAAAAAGTATCCCCAGATGGGCAATGCTGTGCGGTTACCTTCGCCCACCATTTTTAAAAACGGATCATCGCAACCAACCCATCCGCCAGCCAGCAGTTGAGGAGTAAAACCTATAAACCAGGTGTCGGTATTATTGTTGGTTGTACCGGTTTTACCGGCAATTTCTCCGTTAAGCCCCATGCCACGCAAACGACGGCCGGTACCAAAATCTATCACACCCTGCATCATTTTCGTCATAGTAAATGCTGCCGCTTCACTCATCACCACTTTTTGTTCAGGAGCAAAACTCTGTAAGATATTTCCATTGCGGTCTTCAATTCTTGTAATGTAAACAGGTTGTGTGCTCATACCATTTGTAGGGAACATGGTATAACTCTGCAGCATTTCAATAACACTGATATCGGCACTGCCTAAGGCAATTGAAGGGTAGGGAGGCATTTTACTTTTGATCCCTGCATTTTGTGCAAAATTGATGACGCTCTTTACACCAAACTGATTCATTAAATAAGCCGCTCCGGGATTTTTTGAAAATGCCAGGCAAGTAGCCATTGGTCCGCCACTACCTGAAATCATTTTACCACCCAGGTTAATCGGGCCGCTGGGCAATGGTGTTTCAGGTGTATATCCATTTTCAACAGCGTAGGCATACAGCAATGGTTTAAATGTTGAACCTACCTGCCTCTTGGTATTGATATTAACGTGATCGTATTTAAAATTTTTAAAGTTTACGCCGCCAACCCATGCTTTTACTTCACCTGTAAAAGGATCCATCACCATAAAACCGGTTTGAATAATCATTTTATGATAACGGATGGAATCAAACGGCGTCATCACTGTATCGGTTTCCCGTTTGGCATTCCACGCAAACACTTTCATTTTTGTTTTTGTTTTGAATGCTTTGCGTATGTCGGCTTCACTCACACCTTCTTCTTCCATTTTTTTCCAACGATCGCTCTCTTTCATGGCACGTTCCAGAATTTTTTCATGCCCTTTCCAGATGCTGTTATCTTTTATCCAGGGGAGTGTCCAGTAATTTTTTTGCAGCGCACTCATGTGTTTTGCAACAGCCTCTTCTGCATACAACTGCATACGTGGATTGATGGTGGTATAAATTTTTAACCCATCTCTGTAAATATTATAGTTTTCGCCGTTGTTTTTTTCGTGTTCTTTACTCCACTTTTTCATCTGATCTCTTAGTACATCTCTGAAGTATGGCGCCAGACCGGTATTCTCATCCAGTTTTTTATAATTGAGTTTAATCGGTTTGCTTTTAATACGGTCTGCTTCTGCTTCTGTAACAAAATTGTTACGCACCATATCATTGATTACCGCATTTCTTTTTTGCATGGCACGTGGAGGAAAGATTCGGGGGTTGTAAGCGTATGGTGCATTGAGCATACCTATTAGCAGGGCCGCTTCTTCAACTGTAACCAGTGAAGGTTCTTTCTGGAAAAAAGTTTTAGATGCATTGCGGATGCCGAACACGTTATCGCTGTACTCAACGGTATTGAGATAGAGTGCAATGATTTCTTCTTTGGTAAAGTTGCGTTCCAGTTTTACTGCAATCACCCATTCCTGAATTTTCTGAATGGCTCTTCTGAATTTATTTCTGGCACGTTCCCGAAACAGATTTAAGGCCAATTGCTGGGTAATGGTGCTGCCGCCTCCATCCATACCCAATTTAGAAATGGCTCTTGCCAGTGCCCGGCCATCAATACCCGAATGATCATAAAAGCGCTCATCTTCTGCAGCAATCAGAGCGTTAATAATATTTTTTGAAATGTCTTTGTACTCCACATTTGTACGGTCTTCCAATGCAAATTTTCCCATCAGCGTTCCGTCTGATGCAATCACTTCACTGGCAAGTGAGGCAGAAGGATTTTCCAGCTCTTCAAGCGAAGGCATTTTGCCAAACACACCAAAGTTGGCTAATACAATCAGGAGCAGAAAAGCCCCCGCACCAATAAAAAACACACGCCAGAGATATTTAACAGATGTACGCATAAAATGAGATGTATAAGATGCAGTTTAAAGCAAATTCAATACCAGACAAATCTAAAACAATTTGGGGGAGGAGAATATTTCAGAGAGGTTAAAATTAACAGATGCGTGCTGAGTGAGGAAACAATCCTGCACAAAACTGTTGATACCGGTCAATTAAAATTTATCCTTGATGTACTGACGAATAAATAATTTGTACTCTTCGATGTTCTTTCTTGTTTTTAAAACTTCAAGATTTCTTACAGATATGACCACAAAATTATATTTGGCGGCAGGCAACCAGGGAACAATCTGTTTGGCATTCTTTTTCAACTCTTCCATATAACTGAGCACCGTTGTTACATCTGTAAAAGATCCCAGCTCCATGTACAACAGATCTTTATCTGTATCATAAATTTTAATGGGAATGTTTTCTCCTCCATGTGATCCTGCATTGTAGCGTTGAAATGCATTTTTTGATTCGGTGATATAAATTGGATCCACCTCTTCAAAATACATCATCACTGTGTACGGTTCAGAAGGGGAGTACACATACGCCATTTCAACTTTAATTTCCCTAATCGGTTTAATGCGTGTTGTATCTGTAACCGGTTTGTTTCCTAATTTAACATTGCCTGCATTACTCCGCTCTTCTTTTTCATTTCCTACTTTTTGTACCGGAGCTTTTGGTCGGGTGATGTTGGCATTATTCTGTTGCGGCTGTGTACTGATGCCGATCTTTGTAGTTGAATCTGTTTTTGTTTGCTGGCTGATCTTGTTCACCTTCGGTCCGTCATCAAACGGAATGTACACACTGTCTTCTGTTTGGCGTACGATGTTGGTATTGGTGAGGTAGTCTTCAATTTCTTTTCTGCGGCCGAGCACTTCTTTTATTACGGCTGCTTTTTCTGCCATAGGTGTGCCGGGAAATTTCGTTTCAATATTGTTGAGTGTAACAATGGCGGTGCTGTCGTCTTTTTGTTTGATGTGATAGAGCGATTCAATGTACAGCAGTTGCGGTGTCCAGTAAGAAGTACCATAAATGGAATCGGCTGTTTTTTTCTGCAGCAACGCTTCATTGAAATTACCTTCAATCATCAGGTTGTAGATGGATTCATACGCCGTTGTTTTTGCATCTTTACCTGAAGGGGATGGATTTTTTGCATCGTTGATTTTTTTCACCAGGTCACCTGATGGATATTTTTGGTTGAGCTGGTTGAGAAAATAAGCCGATTTTTCGCTGTTGCCTGCTTTTTGCCAGCAATAGTATAATTCAAACAGTGTTTGTTCTTCCTGTTCATAATTGCTGAAACGTTTCCAGATTTCTTCAAACACCAGAGCCGCTTCTTTATAATCTTCCAGTTGATTTTTATAAATCTGTCCCTGCTCAAACAAAGCGTTGAGAATTTTTTTATTGGATGCAATCAGTTGCTCTTCTGTTAACGGCAGATTTGTTTTTAAACCATCAACAGTTAAATCTTCTTCTGCAATGTTGTTGGGGTCTCCAGCATCACCGGGGGCTGCTGCATTATTGTTATTGGAGATTTGTCCTGCAACCAGATCAACCGCCGATTGTCTGCGCCAGTTATCAATATTGGGCCGGTTGCCCCATCTTGCTTTAAACTCGCTGAACCCTTTTGATTTTTGCGATGCGTTATAAAAATACCAGCTGTTGCCGCTGCCTGCATTTGTAAACACCGGAGCATTCTGATCGGTATTGGATGTTAAGATGGCGGGGTTGTAGTTCACTTCTTCTTTCAAACCTCTTTGCTTTCTTAATTTACGAACCAGTGCTTTCAGGTAGGCTTCCATTTCTTTTTCAGGCATTTTAGCAACTGCTTGTAAACTGTCCTGCTGTTTTACAATCGTCAGTTGTTTTACCAGTTCTTTCAACAGTTGCTGCTTTACCTGCAGTTGTGCACTTTGTTCTGCAAGTGCAGGATCCTGGTAATTGATACTGTCGAGCGAAGAAGAGGCAAGCACATAATTCCGTTGTGCGTATGCAATATCAGAAAGGAGTAAGTATGCTTTGTTTTTCGTTCCTTCATTTTCTGTAACATAGGTTACACTTTTTTGCAGCAACCTTGTGGCCTGTGTGGTATCGCCCTGCTGCAGTGCCATACCTGCTGCTGCATAATACAGTACATCTTCAAACCCATCGAAGCGTTCTTTTTTTGAGAGCTTCAGTAAATCTGTGAGTGTTTCTTCAATGGAATTGCCTCCTTCTTTTTTTATGAGCTGTGCTTCATAGATTCGTGCATGGATGTACAACACCGGATCGGTGGTGTGTGCTTTGGCTTTATTAAAATAAGAAGAGGCAAGTACAGGTTGATTGGTTTTTGCATACAGCTGTGCCAGTAAATATTCCCAACGGGCCAGTTCGGTTTTATCTGCTGCGTTGGGTAATGCTTTTTGCAGAAAAAAAGCAGTGCTGTCCCACTGTTGCTGCTGATAAAATACATACGCCTGCACTTCATCCAAACGGGTGTGTAACCGTTTAGGAAAAAGAGGGTCTTTGCGTAAGAGGTTTGCCAGACTGTAAGCTTCGGCATACAAACTGTCTTCGGCATATGTTTTTGCCAGCCAGAGTAAAGCATCATTGCGGCTGGGTGGTTTGGTAAAGGCCTTGTGTACAATTCCTTTTTTTTCTTTGGTGCCGATGTTCAGCTCACCTTCTGCAGAACGGTCGTTCGAGCCTACAACAATCAGATAATCATCTTTGGCTTTGGGAAAGAAATTGTAATTGATGAATTGAAAGATCCGGTAAGCCGAATCGAACTTGCGCCAGTAGTAATAACTCTGCCCGATCAGCAGGTACATGTTATCAATATAATTGTTGCGCAGATCGTGTAATACTATGCCGGCCGTTGCTTTATACATCACAGAATCCAGTTCGGCCGAATCTGCAGCCGTTACCTGCGTTGTATAATTATAAAAGGGCAGGAGCCTGGTGTAATCATCCCTGTGACTGAGCTTGGCCTTTTCAACTATGGCATTTAATTTGGTGGTAGCGTTGTAATAAAAGTTGTAATGTGTAACCATACCCTGGTAAACCCTGCGTGGAAGCGTAAATTTCTTATCCTCCGTTTTTTCAGATCCCAAGGTTTTGTTACGGTATTTCTCCGGCTTAGTGAGCGGCAGTGTAAAGTCGGGTTGGGCCGATGCGGTAAAACAGCACAGCAGCAATACGAGAAAAATCAGATTATGTTTTGGTACAAGAATATGCTGCATGCAGGCTGTGGGTCGTTTTTCTTTATTAACTCAATACGGTCAAAAATATTTTAATTCAGGGTAAAATCAGGAAGAATTTCTTTTTTGGCACCTATTAAGCACTAAATTTAAGGCTCATTTCTATATGGCAAGATTATTTGATGCAGACAGTACGTTAAAACGCTTACGTAACCGCTACCGGCTGGTAGTGATGAATGATGATACATACGAGGAGGTGGTAACCTTTAAGTTATCCCGTTTAAGTGTGTACATCACTCTTAGCACCATTTTTGTACTGTTAGTCGGGCTAACGGTGGCGCTGATCACTTTTACCAACCTCAAGTATTATTTACCGGGGTACGGATCACAAAGCCAGCGAAAAGAACTGATGTTTTATAAAACCAAGATTGATTCGCTTGAAAGATCCATGCTTTATAAAGATCAGTATCTTGAAAGCCTGAAAAAAGTATTGTCCGGCGATGTAAAGTCAACGGTAGATACAGCGATCCTTAAAATACCTGAAGTAGAAAAATCAACTCAATAAAAACCAACTGTATATGTTTAACAGCAAATCCAATTCTATGGAGAAAGAAAGCTCCACCGGTATTGCCACTATAGTTGCCAGCGGTACCGAAATCAGAGGGAATATTGAAAGCAAAGGCGACATCCGTGTGGATGGAACCCTCATCGGCAACCTCAGCACAACTTCAAAAGTATTACTGGGCCCATCGGGCAAAATTACCGGCGATGTGGTTGCTTTGCAGGCCGATCTGCTGGGACAAATCAACGGTACTTTAAAAGTAACCGAGCTGCTTTATCTCAAAGGTAACTGTCAGGTAAACGGAAATATTTATGCCGGTCAGCTACAGGTTGATGCAACTGCTTCTTTCAACGGTGAATGTCATATGGGCGCTACGGCCGTTTCCAATGCACCGCTTGCAAGCGTGGTGGGTATTAAAAAAGAGCAGCCATTAAATGCAGCGGCCAACGACCAGTAAATCATCCAAACCAACAAAAAGTAACCGGGCTTATCTGGCACAATATGCCGGCATGGGTATGCAGTTCATGGCGGCAATTGGTCTGTCTGTTTTTGCCGGATTAAAAGCAGATGGATGGTTGAAGCTGAATTTTCCTTTACTTGCATGGTTGTTACCGCTGCTTGTGCTCGGTGCAATGTTTTACCGGATTTATAAAGACACATCTGCAAGGAAATGAAGAATCATCAGAAATTGTATTGGCCCGTTGTTGGTCTTTTTGTTGCGCTGAGCAGTTTGTATTCGCTGGCTCAAAACTGGTTGAAACAATACGGACTGAGTTATCCTGTATTGATGGGAGGTAACCTTATCCTGTTTCTTGTAACCATTGTTTCACTTTACTTTCATGTAAAAGGGTTTCTGCATAAAAACATTCAGGTGTTTTTCAGAAGTGTGTATGGCGCACTCATGATCAAGATGCTTTTTTGTGCGGCTTCGGTTGTTATTTATGCATTGATCGCAAAACCAAATATCAATAAGCCTGCATTGTATGTTTCGATGGCTTTGTACTTTGTGTATTCGTTTATTGAAGTACGGATGATCTTCCGCTTAATGAAACAGCAGAAGAATAACCCATGAGTAAAAAAGAAGTTCCCTTACATGCATTGGATGAATACCTGCCCAAAGGTTCACTCGATCCTGTGCTGGAGTACCTGCATCAATACAAAATTCATCTCACCATTACACGTGAACGCAACAGCATCTTAGGCGACTACCGTCATGCCATTGATCAAAAGAATCATCGTATCAGTGTCAACGGAAATCTTAATGCATATGCTTTTCTTATTACACTTCTGCACGAAATTGCACACCTGCTTGCATTTGAACAGTATGGCAACCGTATTGCAGCGCATGGAAAGGAATGGAAGAATGCATACAGCAACATTCTTGCTCAGTTTCTGGTAAAGAAATTATTTCCCGCTGATATTGAAAAGGCATTGCTTAAATCACTGCAAAATCCATCTGCAACCAGTTGTGGCGAAGAGCACCTGATGCGTGTCTTAAAAAATTATGATACAAGAAAAGAAGGAGTTGTATTAGTAGAACAAATCCAGAACGGGCAATTATTTAAACTCAAAGACGGAAGGATATTTAAAAAAGCAGAGAAGCTCCGCAAACGACATAAAGCGATGGATGTACAAACCGGAGCGGTTTATTTATTTAGCGGGGTGTATGAAGTGGAGAGAATCAGTAATGAGTGATGAATGGGGTGGATTGCACTCATCACTCATCGTTCATCTTCTTCAACATCCAACGATCGCAACCAAAATGGCCGCTGTTTCCTAAAGGACCATCAAGATATTCAAAACCAAACAGCTCATATACTTTCAGGGCTTGTTTTAATTCAGGCATGGTTTCTAAATACACTTGAGTGTAACCATTTTCTTTTGCCCATGCAAGACAATGTTCAATCATGAGTTTACCCAAACCTTTTCCTCTGGCATTTTTGGTTAAATACATTTTTACTAATTCACAGGTGCCATCGGGTAATCCTTCAGTTGGAAAAATGCCGCCGCCGCCGAGCAACTGTCCATCTTCATCTTCTGCAACAAAATAAAAGCTGCCTGCTGTTTGAAACAGTTCATACAACTCATCCGTAGTTGGATCAAAAAAAACAGTGCCGGGCTTATTGGCTCCAAACTCAGCCAAGGCATTTCGTATAATTATGGCAAGATCGGTGTTGTCGTTTTCCTGAATGGGGCGTATGGTTACTGTCGGGTGCATTGTCAAAACTAAACCCAAATTTTGTAAGTGTAAAATTTCTGCAGTTACACACCCCTAAATCCCCTCTCCAGAGGGGACTTCCGGCAGCAGTAACAAAAGCACATCAGCTTTTCTTCATCAACAATAAATGGATCATCAACTTTTGTGTAAAACGAATTGGTTGTTTGTTCTTATCTGCATGTTCAATCACCCATGAGCAGCCACTTGTATAAACGGAAAACAGCTTCCTGCAAAAGCAGAAAGCTGTTCAATAAAAAGTAAAGAAGAATGGATTAGTATTTCCGCAGTTGTCCTCTTAACTCACCACCCGGAAAAATGCTGGTGTGCAGGTTTACATAGTTTACACCGTTCATAAGATCGGCTTCCTGTTCTGCAGTAAAAGGTGCTGACGTATAAATAAAGCCGCTGGGTTGTGGAGTGCCGAAGTTAAAAACCACTCCGCCGTTTACACCTGCCGCCGCCTTGTGAATATGCCAGGCAGTTAACGGCGCCCGTAAACCAACATAGTTAATGGTAAGTGTAAGAATTTTTGAATCATTGTCGAAGAACCCGGAAGCATCACCATAGCCTGCCGATACACGGGCCGGTACTTCATTAGACGATGATAAAATAGTGTGGAAATACGTGCGGTTAAAGACCTTTTGTTTGGTGCAGGAAGTAAATAGCAAAATCAGGACAAGTGTTACACTTGCGCTTAACAATTTTTTCATAATGCAGTTTTTTTAAAAAAATACATCATGCCCTTGCTATTTTACTGGAAAAGATTTTGAACAGGGATATTTGATGCCTGAACGGGATAACCCAACCTTTTAATAGTCCTCATCATTATCATATCTGCCGCCACCCAGTACAATACCGATTTTTAAACCGAGGTAGTTATTGTTGATCTGCCCTGATTTGGCAATAAAATTATATTCAACACCTGCACGGATATGCCAGATCTCTACACCAACCCTTGCCATGCCGCCAAACTTTGTTTCTGCAGGGATGCTTACCGAACCTCCGTCGGAAGTTGTTCCTTCAATACCTACCAGGCTATAAATACCTGTGCCTGCACCAACATAGGGGCGAACTAAACGT
>JALHRP010000067.1 GCA_022841365.1 Chitinophagaceae bacterium
GGACCCGGCTTTGTAAGTTTTACCAGTTCAATCATTGCTTCAACATGTGCGGTTGTTAAGGGAACAATGTTTGAAAAATCTGCTTCGGTTGTTTTACTTCCATCATATACAAACTGCAACCCTTCAATCTCATGTTGTAACTGCCAACCATGCGGAGGTTGTATAACAGTTTGCTTTGCATATAATATTCTGCGGCCTGCAGGCAACAGCTCATACAATTCTTCAAAGCCATGTTCATACTCTTCGGCAAAGCCTGCATAGGGCGATACTTCAGCATCAAAGTACTTAACGTTTGCTGAGCCAAAGCTCAACTGCTTATCGCCGGTAAGTAAAGCATTGTAGACGGGATTTTGTAAGAGTTTATTCACGTTGTGAAAGTAATAAGATGTCAAACAAATAAAGCCAGAGCAATCAGTTTCATCAATCGTTCCATCCCCATGGAGCATCCGGTGCAGGCACTGTTCTTGTAAGATCAAAACGAATACTGAATAACCTGTCTGTTCCTAAACGTCGGAGATTGTAGGTAAACGATTTTCTTGGTATTAATTCTATCCACCAAACATTACCTCCTGCTGTTGGCAACAGATTCGTGGTTTCAAGATCGGCCGGAAAAAACTGCATGGTTGCTGTTCCGCTATTGGTTGTGGCGCCTCCATACATGGTTGTACTGTCGGGTGTACCATCTGTATGCCGGTGATCATGTTTTAATTCAAGCGATTGTTTCTGTTTGCTGAATACCCATGTTCGTGAACGGTTAGCACCCACCACAAAAGGAATTTTGATGATGTTGTTATCACATCCTCTTACATGCATGTACAGTTTTTTATCTTTAAATGCTGTATCGTTGGCAGGTGCCGCAACCACTGTTCCTTCGTATGCATTGCCGCATAACTGTTGCAATTCTTTCCAGAATAGTTCCCGGTTTGTATGCAGCCCTTTTACTGCTGCCTGTTTTGGTGTACAACAGGAGAAACCTGCAAAGAGCAATACGAATACGAATGACAGAAAGTTAATCATGCTGTAAGTTAAACCTGTTGATGAAAAGAAAAAAGGATACTTCATTCCTTATTGCAGATCAAACATTGAAAAAACACCTGACGCAATCAGCCTCATTTTTGTCGCCTTTATCCCTTCCTTGTTTTGTATTGAATTATTATGTTTGGGTAAATTAATCAATCTTACAAACGATGGCACAGATCAATCCACACATTAACTTCAACGGAAATGCAGAAGAAGCGTTTACGTTTTACCAATTGGTATTTGGCGGCGAGTTTACAAAACTGATCCGTTTCAAAGAACTTGCCGGTGAAGACTTTCCCGTTTCGGAAAAAGAGGAAAACAAAATCATGCACATATCGCTGGCCATTGGTAAAAACAGTTTATTGATGGGTAATGATGTGCCTGAAATAATGGGAAAAACCAACGAGCAGGAAAACAGGAGTAAAATTGTTATTCACACCGCCAGTAAAGAAGAAGCAGATCATTTGTTTCATGGACTTTCTGCAGGTGGACAAATAGAAGGCCCAATCGGCGATGGTCCGTGGGGAACCTATTTTGGTTGCTTCCGTGATAAATACGGTATTGAATGGATTGTTGAATTTGATCCTGCTGTATAAACTGAATAAAAAAAGAAGGCACAGTTTGCCGGCCTTCTTTTTCTCCTGATGATTTATGATTACAAATGAATGGACTAACCGGTTGCTGAAAGTGAACAGCAGTTATGCTGTTTTCTTAGGTGGCAGATCAAACGCAATGGCATCATGTTCAAAATGCCCTTTATGCGAACCATCGCAGAACGGTTTGTTTTTAGAATGACCGCAACGGCAAAACGAAACAACTTCTCTCCCTTGTAAATTATAATGATGACCGTTTTTATCTACTACTTCAAAATGGCCTTCTACTTTTAATGACCCGTTACTGTTAACTGTAATTTTTGTTTTTGACATTTTGCTTTTTGCAAAAATACAGACTAACTGTACATGAAGACAATTAAAGATTTGTATACATGTGCCGGTAAAGTATCTTATTTTTTTGCACTGACATATTGAACTTATACTTTGTCGTTATTTGTCAACTGGATGAAAGTCTCTTACATCTAACCTTTTGTACGTTCTAAGCGTAGCCGAAAGTATCACCAAAAAGGGAATATATTTTTCAATAATGCAAATGGAGTTTGTTGTGTTACCACAACTGTTCTTTCTTTTGTCTTGACATAAAAGAAACAAAAAGTCAAGCAGGAACATATTACGCCCATGTTCCTGCACAAGCCCTGATTAAACCTTGCTGCTACTGTGGTGAACAGCAGTAATGCATGCACAATCATCCTATGTGCAGCATAATGACATAATGGATGATGTTTGCTTTACAGCTCAGCAGAGTTTGTTTTGCTGCTGCAGGAAGGTATCTGTTGGGAGTATGCAAAAAAAATCAAGGTATCAACCAGCAACGCTCCTTCTTTTCATAATCAAAAAAAGCACGGCGGTGGCCTGCATGATGCAGCCATAACCAATCTAACGACAGTGCCTGTACACTTACAACGCCAAAATTATGTTTACCTGCTTCGCTTTCTTCTTGTGTGGGGTTGCGAAATGCAAATGCTTCATCTAATCCACTGGTGGGAACTGCTGACGGGATAGATGGCGGAACAATCGTTAAATAACTACGCCGACTTGATACACCTGTTTTTTCCCATGCTGTTTCGGTAATGGCATTGTTGTAATGCAATGTGGCATGTCCGTTTATACGCATCTGCATTTTAGCAGCGGCATTATAAAACAACAAACTGATGTTTTTGGATTGTTGCAGCTCCTCCCATTTTTTGCTGCGGATATCTGTATGAAAATGCAATTGCTTTTCTTGTACTAATACTTTGCGGAGCACCATGGTTCTTAAACTGATATTGCCGTTATGCAGTGTTGCCACAGCAGCTGTATGAAATTCGTCTTTGCTTTTCAGTGAACCGTTTAACAGCCGCACCCAGCAATCTTTATCTAAATCTTCCAGCGTGTAAAATAAATCGTTGATGGTTACACCTGTGTTATTTGTTGTGCTCATGTTGCTATAACAACGATGTGGGTTGAAAGTTGAATAGAGAGTTTTTGTTGATGCTTTATGTTGTTTTTTCTTGCGCCGGTCTCTGACCTGATGCATAGCCGTTACTTATTTCCGCTGTTGTTGGCGTCCCCGCCAACTAACATTCTTAATCTTAAAAAACAAGAAATTAACTTAAGTTAATTTATAGTATTGCAGCTGTACTACTTTTACCCTTAGATTAAAAACAGTAACCAACAAACGATTTCAGCATCTTGTGACGTAGTTCAATGGCACAGTTAATTTACCATTGCCTCGTTGTTATTATTCAAAGGTTAAGGCTAAAAAGATTCATCATGGCTCCGCTCATCCTGCAGTAATTCGTTTTACAGGCTTTTAACAATAGCTTATACAATGTGCACCCTATTTTCAATTAAGAAACAATGAGCCATCCTGCAATATTCATTTGTTACTACCCGGAAATGAATAGTTTGTTGTGGCGATTAAAATATAAACAACACACAATAAGTATATACACATGAAAAAAAGAATGTTCGTCATTACACTGCTTTTCATTACAGGCAAGTTGCTGCAGGCGCAAACAACCAACAGCAGCACAGTACATGAAACAGCTATTAATAAAGTGTTACAAACGTTTATGCATTGCATGACTACCAAAGACAGTTCAACGTTTTATAACTTATTCTACGATGGACCTGTTGCGTGGGTGGGTGTTTACCAAACTGCCACACAACAAAAAAGAATCAGTACCAATCCCGGTATGGCCGATCATAAATTATCGGATTATAAAAGCTGGTTCAGAAGTATTATACAAGGCTCGCCAAAAGAAGAAAAATTTTACAACGTACAAATCAATACCGATGGATATGTTGCTGCCGTAACATTCGATTTCAGTTATTGGGCGGGTGGCAAAAAAGGCATCTGGGGTAAAGAAACCTGGGGCATGGTGCATATTAACAACGAATGGAAAATTACCAGTGTGCTGTTTTCTATTGAACAACAAAATATTACACCGGAGCCTGAGAGGGGGCAGTGAGATGTAATTTGATTGATTACATAGGCAAGTCCCTTTCAGGAGACTCGCCTGAGAAGAAGCTGTACCTAATTCTTGCGCAAGGTTTACTATACTTGGACAAGATTGGGACCTACGCCAATGAGAAATTTTTTTTTAATTATATTGCTAATTATATTTTGAACTTTAAATAACCAAGCATGAAAAAACAATTTAATTTTCTCATTTATTTAATTCTTTCATCAATAATTATTTCAACTCCTCTTTCTTGTTCAAAAAAAAGTACTTCATCTGATCCTGTAGTTACTTCAGAGTATTTTATCAGATTCAAAATTGATGGAATTCAAAAAGAATTTAAAGCAAACATTAGGGCAAGTATATCCGACATTAGCACAGTAAGTACGACAATTTTTTTAGGCGCATTTTCAGGATTATTAGTTAATACAACAAATACTAATTCAAATCTTATGTCAGTAGGTGTACGTGACCCATTTATGATCACAACAAATAAAGTATACAACAGTACTTATCCTCCTTCTCTATACCAGGTTTCTTTATTATATTGGGACGAAAATGGAAATCAATATTCTTCACAATTTTTATCAAGCTTATCAAATACGGATGCGGTTGTAACTTTTTCAGAAGTAACTGACAAAATAGTCAGTGGAAATTTTAGTGGGAAAATAGCCTTATCTGGTAATCCTTCAAATACACATCTTGTAACTGAAGGTGTTTTTAAAATGAAGCTTGATTAAAAATTCAAAGCACTGAAATTTAGTACTTAATTTTCATCAACGTCTTGAATGGCGCAAGAATGAGGCGATGGCCACCGCAAAGCTTCTTGTGCCTTGCTGGACAATTGATCAATAATTTAATACAGTCTGATGTTCAGACACAAGAAGCCAACACACAAAAACTGCGCCTCATTCTTGCGCCAGCATTACTATACTTGGACCAGATGGAGGAGCACTTGCATAAGTGATGAAACATTGAAAAACTGCGAAGAATAATTACTACTGCCCTTGTTGTGAGTACTGAGCGTAGTCGAATGTATCAGCAACAAGGGATTTCTATTCTGCAGCAATGCATGTGCCGTTGGTGATAACACACAACGGCGGCCAACAATAGAATTAAAATTGAGCAGGGAACACCAACAGCGGCAGAGAAGAATGTATGTAGTATGATTTTCAGGCATTACTTGTCCCGCTTTATGGGAAGAAGCCAACACACAAAAGATGCGCCGCATTCTTGCGCCAGCGTTACTATACTTGTACCAGATTGGGATGGGATAGCTATAATAAATTATTTTTCTAATTTCCCAAAATCAACATCTCCAGATTTTATGATTTTTGGAATTTTTAAGGCGTCGATATCACCCCAATACTTTTCATTCAAAACATTTATATCTCCATATTTTCCCTTTTTTATATAAAAATTATAAAAATACATCCTCCCATTAAAATTAACCTCTACTCGCATATCAATTAATCCGCCCCAATTAGGCACGTATCCCAAATAAATTTCTTTTACCTCGTCAGGATATAAAGTACCAATGGGTATGATTGTCAAATATTTTTGATTTATTGAATCTGACCAAATTAGCATATCACGGAAATCGCCAGTATTATTATCGTAGGCTACTTGATCGTGAGCTTCAACAATAGCCCTATTAATGTTAAAATATTTTGTACTAACATCGTTAATTGGATATTTAGAATAATTTCCAATATCAATTCTTATGACCCCATTACCCCTATGAGAAGCGAAAACTATTGGAACAGCTCCTCCACCTGTAATGTTATTCAACAATTCATTTTGTAGTAGTTTAATTGAATCTTGAGCTATTTTGTTTTCAATTTGTTTTATATGCAATAATCTATTCGTATTATTTTCGTCAATTTTTGAAAATATTCCAGAAGCCAATACCGTTAAAGAACCTGCTATTGTAAGAACAAAATAAATTATCGAAAATCGCTTTTCTTTATGGGGATTAGAATTCACCTTTCCCTTTTTATTCTCAAAATAAGTTACAAATGCAGTTACAATTACTATGAGAGTACCAATAATTAAAAAAAACATAGCATAGTCTTTTCAAGTATAAATTAACAATAAAAAAGAAAAAAGCAAATAAGAATTCAAACCACAGATACTAATGAGTGACTTATGCCACTGACTAGCGCAAAAATGAAGCGATGGCCAGCGCAAAGCTTCTTGTGACTTGCCGCACCATTGATCAGTAAGTTTATGCAGTATATTATTTAGGCACAAGAAGCCAATCCACGAAACCTGCGCCTCATTCTTGCGCCAGCTTTACTATACTTGGACCAGATGGAGATAACTCGCTGAATGGCGAATAGGGCAATGGCCTGTTCCAAGCTTCTTGTTCTTTGCGGCACCATTGGCCAAGGTTTATGCAGTATGCTATTCAGGCACTCAACTGGCACAAGTATTCTGCAAGATCACTTCTGCCTTTTAGTTTAGCCCGATTGTAACGGCATTCAAAGTACTGTTGCAGAATGATGTTTAAATAGCTAACTATAAAAAAGGAGCTTCAGTTTACTAATTCCCCTATGCAGGCGTGGCAGAATTAGTTGGCATCAAGTGAGAGCCTCTGAGATGGAACACTTGCGCCAGTGGAACACCGCTTGTCCGTTGGTAAGGGTTGTAGGAAGAAGTAGTCCGTCTTCGAACTTGAATCCCTAGCTCCAAATGATATTGCCATTTAGGTCGACCGAAAAGACTATAAACGAAATGACAACATTTTTAGTAATTTAACACGCTAAACCCTGCAGTTATGTTAGAACCGAAGCTTGAAATTTATAAGATAATTTTGAAAGGTAAAACTGAGATTCATAAACGACCTACCTTTCGTGATTTCTTTCGTACAAGGCCTGAATATTCAAAACTGAAGCCGATAATTGAAAATGAGGATATTTTTAGAGTCTTTCATCAGGACTTTTTCAAAAATATTGACCAACCAGCTTACAATAAAAATGAAAAAAAGTTAAAAGGGTTCACTGTTGCTTATGATACTTCAACTGGGGCGAGATTATCAAAAATTAGTTCACCTATAAATGCCGGAGAGGTGATTCATGGTGTATTGGATGGTGGCATGTATGGAAGAACAAGAAATTTAAGCAAAGTTACCAGTACAGTAGATCGAACACCTATCCTTACTGATCATATTGTGACTGATCAGTTTTATTTTTTGCTATATACACCCATAGATTATAATATTGGAATTCTAATGATACAAGGGTACAGTGATATTAAGATATCTGATATTTTTCGTAAACATTTGCAGAATTATTTTAAGACATCTACAATGAAGTGTGACTTTGAGTATTACTTGCCTGAGGTATTCAGAGAAAAATATTTAAATGGCGCTACACTTAGCACTTTTACATTTACTTCAGGTTGGCATGTTAGTGGAGGATTTGATGAAGATTTGCCGAAAGAATTTGACTTCAATGTAAAAATAGAAATTACTGACAAAGACCCCAAGGTGCCTATTAAATATTATGACAGGATAATGATGGCCTTAAAAGGTAGTTTTTTTAATATCAATAATGTTAAAAAACCTTTACGGGATTTTGAAAGCGAAGGAACTAAAATTCGCACAAAGGAAGGCAAGAATATCCCTATACAAATGGAAGATCATGAAATCAGACCTGTTATACTTCTCAATAATGTAGGTGTAAGTATCGAAAGTGGGCATAATCCTGCTTTTGCAGATGTTAATAAATATTGCAGAAAAATCTTAGAGGAAATCAAAACAGAATTACTACCAATAAATGCAACTCAAGAACTTTAAAATATTTCTATTAGATATTTTCAATGAAGCAAATCGGCTTCAGAAGGTAGATATTACAGGTCGTGTTCTTACAACCAACAAATACACTGACATACAAAAAATCAGTTTTATTATTGCTATCCTTGGAGTACTAATCCTGAAGCGTGGGTTCTCGGACAATTTTGCTGGATACACAATTTCATTCTTGGGAATTTTTATCGGGTTGTTTACAACCATAATCATATCAATGTATGAAAAGAAGGATACAGTTATTGAAAATTATTTAAAGAAAGACCAAATTGATAAAAATAGAATAATTAAAATAAGAAATTATCATCTGCAGTTTACTGCATTAGTATCATACTCAATTATCGTTGCCTTGTTTGTAATTGTTCTGCTTTTTCTCGTAATGCTATCAAAGAGAACACAAATAAACATCTGGGATTTTAGGTTCGTAAACCCATTTACAGAGTTTAGGTGGTCATATGTATTACTTTTTATTCAGCAGTGCCTAATTTGCTTACATCGATTTTTAGTACTCTATTTTTTATCTATGTTTTTTGCAAATACAATTTTCTCGGTAAGTAGTTATTTTTCCTTTTTACTTTCAGAATATAAACGCATCAGATTAAAAGATAATCAGATTTCTCACTAACATATTTCGAAATCAATAAACCTACGCATATCGTATAATTTAGTTTTAAAACTAAATTGCACTTTCCTATTATTACAGCATCCCGTCCAATAACATCTTTAATTTTTTATTTGCAGGTTTACGTTCACGCCGACGTGTATTTTTTGTTTTAATTAGTGCTGCATGAAATTACCGAACGTACAAGAGTGCGACGCAACAACAGCTCAATAGCAGCAATTGCCTCTGCTGCATAATCAGTTGTATTTGGGTTTGACAACGGAGTTTCTTCGTTGCAGCTTTGTTGAGCTGAGTGCATGTTCTCAACAGATCCCTCCTGCGTCGGGATGACAGCAGTGTTGGGCATACAGAAATATTGAGCAGTTGAATATTACTTCAACCGCTCTTTAAAATCAAGGTCGTTTGCCTTGAGGGTTTCTTTAGCAAGTTCGTAACCAGCATCGCTCCCGCTGAGGCGGGATTGGACTTGCCGGCTTATTTAATTCTATCGAGTATGTCTAAGTTATTTGTCTTTTCGGTTTCTTTAGCGAGTTCATAGCCGGCGTCCGAATGTCGTATCACTCCCATTCCCGGATCGTTACGTAATACACGTTTCAATCTTTCTTCTGCATCAGTTGTACCATCGGCGACTATGACCATACCTGCATGAATGCTGTAACCCATACCTACGCCACCACCATGATGCAGGCTTACCCAACTGGCGCCGCCTGCGGTGTTTACGAGTGCGTTGAGGATTGGCCAATCGGCTACGGCATCGCTGCCATCGAGCATGGTGTCGGTTTCTCGGTTGGGGCTGGCTACGGAGCCGGTATCGAGATGATCACGACCAATCACAATGGGCGCTTTTACTTTGCCGGTGCGTACGAGTTCGTTAAAGGCGAGTCCTGCTTTTTCACGTTCGCCCTGGCCCAGCCAGCAGATACGTGCAGGTAATCCCTGGAAAGCAATTTTTTCCTGAGCCATCTTCATCCATCGCAACATGCCTTTGTTGTGGGGGAACATGTTCATGATGAGTTCGTCGGTTACTGCAATATCATTGGCATCGCCACTGAGTGCCGCCCAACGGAAAGGACCTTTGCCGAGGCAGAAGAGGGGTCTTATATAAGCAGGTACAAATCCTGGAAAGGAGAAGCATCTTCCAATTGGAAAGTGGTTAGCCGGCAGCCGGTAGTCAGTAGTGGATAGTGGTTCTTTACTATCTACTATCGGCTTTTGACTATCGGCTGCAGTTTGACGGTTCTCAAACTCAAGCGCTCTCGCCCTGATATTATTTCCATAATCAAATGTGATAGCGCCTTTGTCCATGAGTTGCAGCATGAGTTGTACGTGCAGATACATGCTTTCGTAACTGCGTTCAAGGTACTCCGTTGGGTTTTGCTGGCGGAGGATATTGGCTTGTTCGTTGCTTAATGTATGCGGCACATAACCAATCAATGGATCATGTGCACTTGTTTGATCGGTAAGTGTATCGGGTATGATGTTGCGTTCAATTAAACGTTGTAACAAATGAATGGCATTGCACAACACGCCAATGCTTTTGGCTGTTCCTTGTGCCTTGTATGCTTGTGCCTTGTCAATTGCTTTGTCGATATCAGTAAACTTCTCATCCAAATATTTTGTTTCGATGCGTTTATCAATGCGCCACTCTTCTACTTCGGCAATGAGTGCCACACCTTCGTTCATGGTAATGGCTAAAGGTTGTGCACCACCCATACCGCCCAACCCAGCAGTAACATTGAGTGTTCCCTTTAATGTTCCGCTACCCGACAATCGGGGTGCTTCTTGAACCCCCCTTTGGGGGGCAGGGGGGCTGAAATGTTTATCAGCAATGGCTGCATAGGTTTCGTAAGTGCCTTGCACAATGCCTTGTGAGCCGATGTAGATCCAGGAGCCCGCAGTCATTTGTCCGTACATCATGAGTCCCTTTTTTTCCAACTCATCAAAGTGCTTCCAGTTGGCCCAGTTGGGCACTAACTGACTGTTGCTGATAAGTACACGTGGTGCATCTTTGTGTGTTTGTAATATGCCGACAGGTTTACCGCTTTGGATCAACAGTGTTTCATCGTTCTCTAAAATTTTTAATGCGGCAATAATATTGTCGAGTGCTTCGAAATTTCTTGCTGCTTTACCACGACCTCCATATACAATGAGATCGTCGGGGCGTTCGGCTACTTCGGGATCGAGATTGTTTAATAACATTCTTAATGCTGCTTCCTGGATCCAGCCTTTGCAGGTGAGTTCACTGCCTGTGGGGGTTTTGTATTTTTTGGAATCGTAACGTTGAATGGATGTTGTTGACATGGCAATCGGTTTAATTTCTTTCTTTTCTTTTTGCTTGTCCAAAAAGAAACAAAAAAGACCCCCGAAATCAATATCCAGCATGATTTCGGGATAAAGCCTTGATGTGGCTTTGGTACTACTGTGGTGAATTACATTAGTTCTTTACTGTACACTTTCTTTGCAACAGTTTGATTGAATATAAAGAGCTTCTCTTTTCATTTTACTTTCCGAAAAGCAAGGGCTGTGCGAAGCAATTCTCCCCGACTGGGGGAGTTAGAGGGGGCCGCTAATGAATTCCACTGCTTTCATCATATCCTCATGCAATACCCGATCTTTATCTACAAAGCTTACCTGCTTGCGAAACGCAGTCATCACTGCTTCAACTTTCGCTGAACTTTTTAATGGCCGGCGGAAATCCAATGCCTGTGCAGCACTGAACAATTCAATCGCCAAAACTTTTTCTACATTCTTCATTACACGATATGCTTTCGTTGCTGCATTAGCACCCATGCTTACATGATCTTCCTGGTTGTTGCTGCTGGAAATACTATCCACACTTGCGGGTGTGCAGAGTTGTTTGTTTTCACTTACAATACCTGCAGCAGTGTATTGCGGAATCATAAAACCACTGTTGAGTCCCGCTTCTTTTACAAGAAACATCGGCAGGTTCCGTTGTCCGCTGATGAGTTGATAAGTTCTCCGTTCGCTGATGTTGGCGAGTTCGCTCATAGCAATGGCATAATAATCCAATGCTAACGCCAACGGCTGACCGTGAAAATTTCCACCACTTACAATTAAATCATCCTCCGGAAATACATTTGGATTATCAGTTACAGAATTGATCTCTGTTAAGAAAATATTTTTTACATGTGCAATGGCATCTTTGGTTGCACCATGTACTTGCGGTATACATCTAAAGCTATATGGGTCTTGCACCTGTTGTTTTTTCTGCGCAGCAATTTCACTTCCGTTTAAAATGGTTCGTAGTTGTTGGGCTGCATGTATTTGTCCGCTGTGCGGGCGAACAGCATGAATTTTTTCATTCAACGGTTCATCCATACAATCAAAGGCATCAAATGAAATGGCTGCAATCAGATCGGCCCATTGCAGTAAGCGTTCGGCTTGCACCAAACAATACATACCATACGCACTCATGAATTGTGTACCGTTGATGAGCGCCAAGCCTTCTTTGCTTTTTAATGCAATGGGGTGCCAGTTGAGTTTGTTGAGTACTTCCTGTGCCTTGTATCTTGTGCCTTGGTAATTGACTTCGCCCATACCAATTAATGGTAAACTTAAATGACTTAACGGAGCCAGATCGCCACTTGCACCCAATGATCCCTGCTGATAAATAACGGGAAGTACATTGTTGTTGTGCATGTCCATTAACCGCTTCACTGTATCAACCTGCACGGCACTGTATCCATAGCTGAGCGATTTGATTTTTAAAGCGAGCATGAGTTTTACAATTTCTTCCGGCACTTCATCGCCCATACCACATGCATGGCTCATGAGTAAATTGTTCTGCAGTTGTTCTAACTGATCATCGGCAATGATGACGTTTTGCAAAAAACCAAAACCGGTGTTGATGCCGTAGAAGGGCGTATCGCTTTCTGCTACTTTCTGATCGAGGTACTGCCGGCAGGTTTCAATTTTGTGATGTGCACGAAACGTAATGGATACAAATTGTTTGAACTGCAGATAATTTTTCACTTCATCGAAAGTGAGTTGCTGTTCGTCGAGGGGGAGATAATTGTATTCGGTCATATGTTTTGCAATCAGAGCGAAAGTAGGAAATATGTACGACCTACGAGATACAGGACTCCCCCCACCGCTTAGATTTAAATGGAATAGTTTACCTGTTAATTTTTGCAGAGCGTGAATTTCTTTCCTGTTCTTTTTGCTTGTCCAAAAAGAACCAAAAAAGACCCCGATTTCAAATGACGGCCCGAAATCGGAATGTTCCCTGATTAAGCATTGGTGCTACTGTGGTGAATTACAGTTGGAGTTACATCAGCTTCCTTTGTGTAGCTCTTCGCTTTTTTAATGGCATACAATATGTAAAACTTTGTTGCGGTTTGATTTTTGCTGATTCCAGTACTTTTGACAATATGGAAAAACAAAAGATTATTTCTGCACAACTGCACCGCTCTTTCTCCTCAGGGGAAAGAGAAGGAGATAGGGGCTTTATATTTGCACACATGAAATACTTAATTACTTCTTTCGTACTACTTTCTGTTTTTAGTTTACATCTAACAGCTCAATCCATTCAATTACTCGACAGTAATAAGACCGTTTCAATCCGTGGGTTAAGTGTGGTGAATGATAATATTGTTTGGGCAAGTGGCAGTAATGGAACGGTTGCATTATCTACAGATGGAGGGAAAACAATTAAATGGATGAATGTACCCGGTTATGCAAAAACAGATTTCAGAGATATTGAAGCCTTTGATGCAACAACAGCCATCATCATGGGTATTGATACACCTGCAGTAATCTTAAAAACAACAGATGCAGGAAAAACCTGGAAGAAAGTATATGAAGATAAACGGCCGGGAATGTTTTTGGATGCGATGGAATTCTGGAATGAAATGAGCGGTATTGTTATTGGCGATCCCATTGATGGTAAAATTTTTATTGCACGAACCTTTGATGGCGGCGAACATTGGCGTGGTTTACCGGAAGCATATTATCCAACAGCCGAAAAAGGCGAAGCAATGTTTGCCAGCAGCGGTACCAATGTTCGCAAGCTGGCAAAAGATGAAGCTTGTTTTATAACCGGTGGCACACGTTCAAGATTGTTTATCCGTGATCAGAAAATTGATTTGCCTATTCTGCAGGGAAAAGAAAGTACAGGTGCCAACTCCATTGCTGTGTGGGATAAAAAAACATTTGCGATTGTTGGCGGCGATTTCAGCAATGCAACTTCAACTGAAAAAAATTGTGTGCTCTCAAAAGATGGAGGTAAAACTTTTATAACGCCCACTACTCCACCCTTTGGTTACAGAAGTTGTGTTGAATATATTTCTAAATCAAAATTAATTACCTGTGGTATTACAGGTGTTGATATGAGTGACGACGGCGGTTTAAACTGGAGAAATATTTCAACAACAGGATTTCATGTTGTTCGAAAAGCAAAAAAAGGAAAAGCGGTTTACTTAGCCGGAAGCAGAGGCAAGATTGCTAAACTGCAGATGCAATAAAAAAGTAACCCCGCTTTTGGCGGGGTTTATTTTGTTTTTTGGGTTTCCTGATGTTGTTGTTTCAGGGGTCCGGAAACTCGTTGGCTTTTCAAGGAATTGGATTTGGATCTGGTTCTTTTTTAGGATTCGGATTGGATTCTTTTACAGGATTTGGATGTTAATTCTTTTTTGTCGTTTTCTGTAATGTAAAAATAGTACGGGTTTTAATTGCCTAAAAGCGCTCCTCGTTCAATGAAGTAAAACTGTCGGTGAATAATTGAAAATAAAAGATCAGAAAAAATGAAGCAGGTCAATCAACTTCAAGTTCCAGTATAGACAGGAGCAATCTCTCTTTAAGAAGTATAAAAATAAATGCACAGAATTTTGATTCAGCATTTCTTTATTCTATGAGTTTAGTTTACATGATGAGTATTAAAAAAATAACCCCGCTTTTGGCGGGGCTGTTGTTGTTTTAGGTTTCCTGAAGCGATTGCTGCAGGCGCCGTTGATTTTTGGTTTTTCCGGATTTGGATTGGATAAAGGGTACGGATTAAAAACTTGTATAGGGTTTGGATTCAATTTCTTTTCTGCTGTTATTCTGATGTAAATATATTATGGGTTTATATATTCGAAAACCCCTCCTCGATCAATGATCTTTTTTTATCGGCGAACACATGAAAATAAAAGATAAACTAAAGAAGGCGTTGAGAAGATCTGTTTTTCAAACAGCTTATTTACTTTCCCAAAGTATACTGACTGTTACTTCTGTTACCCCTGTTTCGATTAAAAACCACAAACAAATGGTTTCTTCACCCTTTCATTCCCCATAAAAAAAACAGCCCCGCCTGGGCGGGACTTATTGTGGTTTTAGGGTTTCCTGATGTTGTTGTTTCAGGGGTCCGGTAACTCTTTGGTTTTCCAAGGATCTGGATAAGGACTTGGTTTTTGGATTTGGATTTGGATAGGTTCTTTTACAGGTATTGGATATGAATTCTTTTCTGTTGCTCTCTGTAATGTAAATGTAGGGCGGGTTTTTACAGCTAAATAGTGCTCATCGTTCAACCAATCGTTTTTATCGTTGAGACCGGCAAAATAAAAGATCAGCCAAAAAGCAGGCAATAAAAAACCGGCTTCCCTTCGCAGAGAAACCGGTTATGGTTTTACATAGAATGAAGAGCACCACTGTTACTTCTTCAACAAAATTGTCCCCAGTTTTACATCCCGGTCGCCCACAATAATATTGCGGATGGTTGTATCTCTGTAACCATTAGCCGTTGCGTCTACAAAGAGATCAACAACACCCGTTTTTATTCCACGAATTTTAAACTCACCGTCATCTTCATCCGGTATTGCAAGCAGGGTTTGTGTGCCCGATTTTACAGAAACGATAGCTCTGGCTTCTTTTGGCATGATGGTGCCTTCAATACGTCCGTCATCATCATCAGAAAACGTACGAATGCGTGGCCGCAATTCAAACTGATTGTTATTAATTCTTATTATAGAACCACAGGCATCAAAGTCCAACATCAGTTTAAACTCAGATGGGTTGATTTCCTGCAGATCATCGTCCAGATCAATAATTACAACCGGATTTCTTAATAACAAAGGATATGTAGTAGTGTCAATCACTACAGAATTTCTAGTGCCGAGTGTAACCCGTAATTTTTTTATCTCTCCGCTTGTAACAATGCCCTGCGCTATCAATGTATCAACCCCGTTGCGGAAATTGAGAATATTATAAACTCCGGGGCGTATCTGCAGCTCCTGCCAAAACTCTCTCTCAATGCCGGCGCTGTCAATTTCAATCTTCACTTCTATCCGCTGAATGTCAATATTCACTTCTTTAAAATCAACGGGATTATCGGTTAAATAAACACTGATTTTTTTCTGGCCTGTATTCACTGATTTTTCTTTACTGCAACTGAGCAATAAAAAAATAATGAGCAGAGTAACTGCTGCCAGTACTTTAATAATTGTTTTCATGTGCGTTGTTTTATTGTAAACAGAAATTGTATAACCGGATTTTTTATTCAACAAAAAATAGTTGCAGAAACAAATGATCTGCTGCCTCACAAACCAAATGTAGCAGCACATGCATGCACACTGAAACGATAGCAACTGAAAGGGCAAGTTTGCTGTTTGAACGGGAATGACGGTGTTTATACCGGAGGGAACGTAGGAAATGGAGGAGGAATCTGCTGTTCAGCAAAATTCAATAGTCGTATCTAATGCCTAATGATAAGATGATGAACAGGTAAACAAAAAATGTCTGTTAACCTATCTCTGCCTTATTAACTACTGAAGTTGATAAAAGTGCTTAATTAATTTTCTGAACGTTTACCTGCAAGCAGGTATAAGGCGGCCATCCTCACAGCCACTCCATTTTCTACCTGTTGCAGAATAATGGATTGTTTACTGTCGGCCACATCACTGTCTAACTCCACACCACGGTTAATGGGCCCGGGATGCATGATGACGATCTCTTTTTGAATGGAATCCAGTAAGCGTCGGTTGATGCCGTATGCAAGATTGTACTCCCGCAGAGAAGAGAACAAGGGTTGATTTTGACGCTCCAGCTGAATACGGAGTACATTGGCCACATCGCACCACTTTAATGTTTCTTCAATATTGTACGATACGTTTACATCAAATGCCTGTTGCAGATATTTTGGAATCAATGTGGGCGGACCGGCAACGGTTACTTCGGCTCCCATCTTCTTTAATAAATAAATATTGCTGAGTGCAACACGGCTGTGCATAATGTCTCCGAGAATGGCAATCTTTTTTCCTTCCAGGGTTCCTAATTTCTCCCTTATAGAAAATGCATCGAGCAGGGCCTGTGTTGGATGTTCATTAATTCCATCGCCTGCATTTATGATAGCTGCCGGTATATGTTGTGCCAGAAAATGGGGAGCACCGCTTGCACTATGCCGCATCACCACCATATCCACCTTCATGCTCAGAATATTGTTCACTGTATCTAACAATGTTTCTCCTTTTGCTGCTGATGAACCGGATGCAGTAAAATTGATGGTATCGGCACTTAAACGTTTCTCTGCCAGTTCAAACGAAATCCGTGTACGGGTTGAGTTTTCGTAAAAAAGATTCACAATGGTTACATCACGCAGCGATGGAACTTTCTTAATCGGTCGTTGTAAAACTTCTTTGAATTGAGTGGCTGTATCGAGGATTAACTGAATATCCTGAGCCGTGAGATCTTTAATGCCGAGCAGATGACGAGTGGATAGTTGCATTAAAAAGCAAAGCTAAGGTTCGGAAGGCAAAATGCAAAAACTAAGAAAATAATGATTAGAAGTAAGGTACTAGGCACAAGAGACAAGGCTTTAAGCGGTAAGTCTGAAAGAAATTTTTAACCTCCAAGTTTATTGATGATGGCAGAAAGGATTTTGCGAATTTCTTCGGCTTCAGAAACTAGCCACCTTCGTTCTATTTCCAGTTGTTCATTTTCATAGGTTAACATTAATCTAAGCCATTGAATAGATTCTTTAACTTCCCGTCGGGATATTTTAATCTTCATTTTTTCATCTGCCTTACCCAGATCATCTGAAGCTTCAATATAGTTAGCTGAAACAGATCCACTTGATCGTATTAATTGCCTGATGTATTCTGTATTTATAATATCCCACTTTACAGATCGGCAAAAATCACGGCTTCGCTCAGCAAATCTGAAAAAACGCATTTCTAATTCCTGCGACATTGGTTGATTTTTTTCTGTAACTATTTTTATACTATTCTAGCCCCCCCTTGTGCCTTGTGCCTTGTCCCTTGTGCCTTGTCCCTTGTGCCTTGTCCCTTTTCCCTTATAACAAAACCACTTCCGGTTTTTCCCAATCAACCGTTACTTTTTGAGATAAGATGGAGTCAATGGCTTTGCCTGTGTAGTCGGGCTGTATGGGGAGTTGGCGGTTGAATCTGCGATCAACCAATACACAAAGCTCTACTTTAGCCGGGCGGCCAAAATCTATCAGAGCATCCATTGCTGCACGGATAGTGCGACCGGTATACAACACATCATCAATAAGAATGACCGATTTATTTTCGATACTGAACTGAATAGTTGTTTGATTTGCCACATGCAGTTGTTTGTGTGCATCATCTCTGTAAAATGTGATATCGAGTTTGCCGTATTTTAATTGATTGGCGGGGTATAATGTTTCAATAGCCGATACGATTCGGTCGGCCAGGAAAATACCTCTTGGCTGCAGCCCTACAAAAACAGTATCAGTAAATGGATAATGATTTTCAATGAGCTGATGGCTGAGCCGCTGTATGGTTAATTGTAATTGTTCGTTTGATAAGATGGTCTTCACTGCTGAAATTTTGATAAAAATAATCACTTCGTGTTAAAGTGATCAAATTGGTTTTCGGGGCTGAAAAGCCATTCCTGTGAAATATTTTTATGTTTTAGACGAAGTACCGTTAATACAACGTATTTTAAATAAAAATATTCGTCTATCTTCATTTTTGAACATTTCGCAAATACAATTAAATACAGCATGAAAACATTTCTGTTCTTTCTTTTTTTGGCCCCATTGCTTGTTGCCGCACAGGGTATTCGTTTCGAAAATACCGGCTGGACAGCCTTATTAGCGAAAGCAAAAGCAGAAAAGAAATTGATTTTTGTAGATGCCTATGCAACCTGGTGCGGTCCGTGTAAGCAAATGACATCAAAAGTTTTTCCTCAAAAATCAGTAGGGGATTTTTATAACCGCAACTTCATCAATGCCAAGATTGATATGGAAAAAGGTGAAGGCGTTTCACTTGCAGCGAAATACAATGTAACCGCTTACCCAACCTATCTTTTTGTGAATGGAGATGGAAAGATTGTTCACAAAGCAATTGGTTATATAGAGGCTACCCCATTTATTGAAACAGGAATGAACGCACTGGATCCATCGAAACAGTATTATACATTGAAGGAGAAATATAAAAAGGGGCAATTAAATGCTGAGCAATTTGTGAATCTCGTGAAACAGGCACGTGAACTGGAGGATGAAGACGGGCCCCTCATGATCAAAGACTATTTTAAAACACAAAATAACTGGCTTACTAAAGACAATATTGATATTTTACTGCAGTTTACAGATTCACCCGAAAGTGAATACTTCAGATTCCTTGCAAAGAATGAACTGAAAATCACAGAGCTGGTTGGCAAAGAAAAAATACAGACAGGATTAGATAACATTGTTCTACGGCATGCTGCAAATGCAGTTAATACCAAAGAATTAAATTTCACCACAATGGCCGACTTTATAAAAGTAGCCGTTGAGAAAGTTGAAAATACCATCAAGCCATTCCGTCCCGGAAGAGCAAAGCTGCTGTCTTATTATTATGGTGTTTTGATAGCAGAAGAAGCGAAAGAAGAACAGCAGTTAGAAAAATACATGATTGAATATACAGAAGAGGCAAAACTTGAATTTAACTGGCAGCAATTGA
>JALHRP010000068.1 GCA_022841365.1 Chitinophagaceae bacterium
CCCGGTTGAGATCTTCATTATCGGGATACAGTGTTGATGCAGATGTGTACTCCTTATTATTATTTGCAACAGGACTGTTGCCCTGCGGATTATTAAAGTTTTTATAACGGTCAAGAATACCTGTATTATCTGATTGACCCAAACGGAAATGCTGATAGTTATCACTGCTGGGATCGCCGAGCAAAGCCTGGTAAGCAGGACCCGTACCAATAATATTTCTGATGCCGGTAAGAAACTGTGCATAGATCCGCTGTTCAGAAGTATCTGTTCTGCCATCAAAACCAACATCCTGTTGAGAACGTTCTTCTACAATATTGCTGAAGGCCTGTGCAATCTGAATAGGATTGCGTGGCACTCTTGACCAGTTGCTGGTATCTTCTCTTGCCGGTGTTTGTAATGTGCTTAATCCGTTTTCATAAAAACGACGGCCGTCTTTTAAAATGTCTTCAGAAATATTTCCAAGGTTAAAATATAACTGACCGCCTGTGCTGGTGGGGTTAAGAATAAACGGATCCTGTACCCAAGTTTCAATAAACTCAATATTGTTTGTTTCAAAATCAATCTGATCAATGGCACGCATAATACCGCCCCATCTGCTTTTTGGATTCAGTAACCGTCCGTTTGAAGGATTGATACTTCCGTTTCTTGCATCAAAATTATAAGGACCTCTTTCTGATGGATAAAAAGAAAGATCAAATGTGATTAACTGATTCTGGCCCAGATCCGGTGTTACCTGCGGAAATATTTCCTGCCGGTTAATAAAACGAACACGTGGATCCGACAGCTCGGCTAAATTATTTCCCAATGGATTGTTGGGGTCACGGCGTTGCTGCAATACCGGCTCAATATTATACCAGGCCATTTTTGCACGGTTATATCCATACTGCAAATCATTTGACAAACCTGCTTCAGGAAACAACTCTACTCCAAAACGATCCTGCGATTTAAAAGGAGTTGAAGCAAGCGTCCATGCAATAAATGGAAAGCGGAGATCAATACCATTTCGGGTTCCTTCAAAATCATCAATATAAATTAAGCCGCCGCCACCTTTTTCAGGTCTTATTTGCCGTGCTGTGCTGGGAATAATTTGTGCGCCTTCGCCATAAAAATTAACAGACGATGGCTGGCGTGTAGTATAAAATGGTAAGGCATCGAGCCATTTGGTTAACCGTTTAAAATCGCTGCGGTAATTAATGTCGGCACCAATCATGGTGTTGCGGATGGGATCATCGCCGTAATTCATTTTCGTAAAGAAAGGCCGCTCACCTAAACGCATAACCGCTGCACCAATGCTTAACTGTTTGGTTTGTTTTTCAATGGCACGGTAGTCTAAACGCAATGCCATGAAGTTGCGGTTCTGCATACCAAATGTTGCATTGTTTTCAAACTTTACATTAATCGGAACTCCTGAGTTAACAATGGCCTGATTAATGATTTTAACTGTACCTAAATTATAATCAACAGTGTAATCAACATTCTCTCTTAATATTTGTCCGCCTGCTGTAACAGACACAGAACCCTGCGGCACATTAAACGCACCTAACGGAATATCGCCGCTGCCACCTGCACTTCTGCTGGCGCCTTTAAATACATAGCGATTTAATTGCGGCGATTGTTGTGCCACCCATTTAATAGAATCGTACAACGGATAAAACAAATATTTTTCACGGAGTAAAGTTGAATCGGCACCACGGAAAATATAATTGAGGTCTTTACCAAATGGTTCAAGTAATGGAAAGATCACTCTGCTCAGTTGTGAGTTAACTGTAAAGCCTTCTACATAATCAAACACACCATCAGGTTGCGGATCGTTCTGGTTATTGAGGCGATCGAGGTTCAGTAATTCAATCAAGGGTTTTCCTTTTTCTTCTCCCTCGGGTATATATCTTTTTTCGCCACCGCCCGGTTCCTGATACAGAATATTCAATTTAAAATCTCTGCGCTCCAGTTGACCAAAACCCACGGAGTACACATTCTTCATCATTAAATCCCATATGGGCAATGCCGGCCGTTGCGATGTTGCCTTCAGCATTTTAAGGAACAACACTTTCTGTGTTCCGCTGTTGGTATTTAATGTATCGGGTGTAACATCATTAGAAAATTCACCCACGGTATAAATTTTCCCGTTCACAGCATATTGAAAAGCTACACCCAATACTTCATCGGGCTGCAATACGGTGTTGAGCGATATAAAACCAATTTGCTGATTGAAATAATATTCTTCGGGTCTTAATTTTCTTGCAAATGTTCGCTCAAAATCCTGCACAGCCGTTAAGCCGTAAGATGTTAAACGGTTTGTTACCAAAGCTGCATCTCTTGTTGCAGGATCGTTAATCATCCGCTGATACAAATCATTCGCACTGTTTGCAGGATAATCTGAGCTGGTGAGTGAGTTGATGTTTGAGTTGAAGGGTTGATTTTCGCCGAGGTCCATCAACGCCACCACATTTCTGTTTTCTGTTGTTGATCCTGTTCTGTTGGTAACCCATACTTCCATCCGAAGAATTTGTACCGGTGTAGTAACTGCCGGAATATTCTTCATGTTCTTGTTATAATTATTGCGGAAGTATTGTGCTAAAAGAAAGTGACGATTCTCTTCATACTCATCAGCCTTCACAACAAATTGCTGTAAGCCCGTGCCACCGGTTAACTGCACCTGCTGACTGCTTGAGTTTTGATTGGCTAATACAGTGGTAACATAGAGTTTACCAAACTGTAATTCAGTTTTTAAACCAAACAGTGCCGATGCACCGGGCATCAGCGATCCTTTTGCAGGGAAAGCGATGTTACCCGCTTCAATGCGTTTAATAATAGCATCGGTATTGCCAACATAATCGAGCTTGAGTTGATTTTCGAACTGGAAGTTGGCGAGTGTATTGTACGTAACAGGAAAATTCAGTTTGTCGCCGATCTTGGCATTCAATCCAAAATTGGCATTCATATCAAAATCAAATCCTCCGTTTTTCCTTGCACGTTCAGGTAGTGTTGGGTTCTTGATATTCTGCCCCAGATAACCGGCTGTTAATGTTACATCGCCTTGCGGACGGATCTCCACTTTTGGAATACCTGTTGTACTAAACAGACGATTAAAAAAACTGGGCCTTACCTGTAATTTGGGATCAAGTATTTTTCGGTTGAGGTTGAGTGTGGTGTTTAATCGCTTTTGAAAATACTCCCGTTCGTCTTGCCGGGTTTTGTAAGCCACCATCTCATCAAAGGTTAAGTATGTTGGTTTGCGGTACCAGCTCCGGCCTATTTTTTCATAAATATAATAGCGTTTGGTAGCAGGATCGTAAGCAATAGAATCAGTAAAATTAGATGGACGTTGTAAATCAAATGTATTGCGGTTGGGGTAATTGAATGCATCTCCCCTGCGATCAGTTAACGGAAACCGTAAACTGTCTTTTGTTGGAATACTGTCCTGTTTTGTTGGATTAAATGCAGGAACGCCAGCATTGCTTACAACAGAAGAGCAGGTAAGCAATATGGTCATCAGGGCCGTGATACCATGTATGGTGCGTTGCATCCGGGTCAAAATCTCTAAGCGATGGTTTTGTTATGGGTTTACAAACATTTCAATGCAGCTTTTATCAGTTCCTGTACCTCGCCAAACTCCGTATTCATCTGGCGGGCTTTTTTGATGGCTGATTCGGCCGCATTTCTTGCAATACCTAAAGCAGTCATAGCAGTTAACGCATCTTGCTCTAAACTATTGTGAGTCAGTGTAGAAATATTCCCATCGTTCGTAGTTGATTTTGAAATTTTGTCTCTCAGCTCCAGTACAATCCGTTGTGCTGTTTTTTTTCCTATTCCTTTGACACTTTCCAGCAGGCTTTCGTTGCCCGAAAGAATGGCCCTCACCACTTCATCTGGTTGAAGAGACGAAAGCATCATCCTTGCAGTGGAAGCACCCACTCCACTTACACTTAATAACTGCAGAAAAACGTCTTTTTCGCTTCGGTCGAAGAAACCAAAGAGGATATGTGCATCTTCACGCACCAGTAAATGCGTAAAAAGAATCCCTTCGTTTAAATGCTGAATTTTACTGTAGGTGTTGAGACTTACCTGCACTTCGTACCCCACGCCATGCACATCTACATGAACAACAGTTGGAGTTTTGAGTGTAAAGGTTCCTTTGAGGTACGCAAACATGAAACGAAAATAATCTTTTTATTAAGCTGACAAAACGATTTAGCCGGTAGCCATTAGTAGTTAGTCGTTAGTGGGCGTGTTGATGCATGGCTAACTACTATCGGCTATCAACTACCGGCTATCAACTACCCCCTATCAACTCATTTCCACCTTTCCATCTATATTTGTGGCCTCAAAGCAAGTATCATTCGCTGAATGAAACGGGTGAATTAAGAACTCAAACAAGACCAAATGAATCAGAAAATCACTGCTGCTATTACTGCCGTAGCCGGTTGGGTACCGGAAGACAAGCTCACCAACTTCGATCTGGAAAAAATGGTAGATACCAACGATGAGTGGATCCGCACAAGAACAGGCATTACAGAAAGAAGAATTTTAAAAGGTGAAGGCTTGGCAACATCCGACATGATTGCACCGGCCGTTTTGGATCTCTGTAAAAAACGTGGAATTAATCCCGCTGAAATTGATTGTTTAATTGTAGCTACTGTAACTCCTGATATGGTGTTCCCTGCTACTGCAAATATTGTGTGCGATAAAATTGGTGCCGTTAATGCATGGGGCTATGATATGAGTGCTGCCTGCAGCGGCTTCCTTTTTTCATTAACTACCGGTGCTGCTTATATTGAAAGCGGACGTTACAAAAAAGTAGTAGTGGTTGGTGCCGATAAAATGAGTTCCATTGTTGATTACACCGACCGCAACACCTGCGTCATTTTTGGTGATGGTGCTGCTGCTGTTTTACTGGAACCAAACACAGAAGGCAATGGTGTACTCGACAGTATTTTGCGTACTGATGGCGCCGGTCGAAATTTTTTACACATGAAAGCAGGTGGCAGTTTAAAACCTGCTTCGATGGAAACCGTTGCCAACCGTGAACACTTTGCCTACCAGGAAGGACAACAGGTATTTAAGTTTGCAGTAAAAGGCATGGCCGATGTAAGTGCAGAACTCTTGGAAAAAAATAATTTAACGGGTGATGATATTGCATGGCTGGTACCGCACCAGGCAAACCTGCGCATTATTGATGCAACAGCTAACCGCATGGGATTAGCAAAAGAAAAAGTGATGATCAATATCCAGAAATATGGCAACACCACTGCTGCAACTATTCCACTTTGTTTATGGGAATGGGAAAAACAATTAAAGAAAGGCGACAATATTGTACTCGCTGCTTTTGGTGGTGGATTTACATGGGGTGCTACATGGATCAAGTGGGCGTACGACAGTAATTAAAGAATAAAAAAGAAATATTGAAAGCGGTTGTGAGAGCAGCTGCTTTTTTTATGAAATATTATAAAACACTTATGAAATATCTATCTACCCTCTTACTTCTTTTCTTGTTGCAATCTGCTTTTGCACAATCCAACAATCAGGCAGACACATCAATTCAAAATTTATTACGGCATTATGTAACCGCACTTGCACATGATTCTATGCAGGGCAGAAAGACCGGCTCTTCGGGCATGTATAAAGCCGCTGCATTTATTGCTAATGAAATGAGAGCTGCGGGTTTAAAAACTGCGGCCGGCAATGACGGCTATGCTCAGTTATTTACAGCAGATGGGTTATCTGCTGTAAATGTTATGGGTGTTTTGGAGGGACAGGAATTAAAAGATGAAGTAGTCATTATCTGTGCACATTATGACCATATCGGTCTGTCTGAAAATAAAAAAGATTCGATTTTTAATGGGGCTAATGATAATGCCAGCGGAACTGCCGCCCTGCTTTTTCTTGCAGCACAATTAAAAAAACTACAACCAAAAAGGACCCTCCTTTTTATTGCATTCAGCGGAGAAGAAATGGGATTGCTCGGTTCGAAATATGTTGCATCAATAGTTGATCCTGTTAAAATAAAAGCGGTAATCAACTTTGAAATGCTTGGTATTCCTTCAGGAAAACGGGCATTTATTACAGGCGCTAACTATGGCAATTTCTTCAGTGTACTGAATAAAGAACTGGCAAAAAAAGATCTGCAGAAATATGGCAAATATTTTTTTAGAAGAGCTCCTGAAGATATAAGAATGCTTTTTACACGAAGTGATAATTACCCGTTTGCTTTAAAGGGAATACCTGCACACACAATCTATGTTACTGATGATGAGAATAAACATTATCACAAAGAATCGGACGAAGCACATACACTGAGCTATTCATTTATGACCGAAGTAGTTGAAGCAGCTTTCATCGCAATTCAACCGATTGTAAATGGCGAGGTTGAATTAAAAAAGATTGTTGTTAGACCGGGTAGATATTAATAGATTATAACGCCATGGTTCGTGTCTCACGAACCATTTTCTTATCTCATTATTCCGGTCCGTGAGACACGAACCGGGGCTTTCAAAAAAGGTGACAATATTGTACTCGCTGCTTTTGGTGGTGGATTTACATGGGGTGCTACCTGGATTAAGTGGGCCTACGACAGTAATTAAATCGTGAATCATAAATATTGAAAGCGGTTGTGAGAGCAGCTGCTTTTTTTTGCTTATAAGTGAATCTCAAATACAGTGACTCGCAGGCATGACACTACCGTTTAAATCCCGATATTTTGGTATATTTATATATTTTACTTAGGAAATATTCAATCAATAAAGGATAAATAAAAATTTCATTCAAATGAAGCAAAATGATTTGAAAGAAATGCTAAAGCAGCTTGAACAAACTCCACTATCGCTAGAATTATTTGTCAAACTAGAAGGTTATTATTATTACTACAATTGGCAATCTGATCAAGAAAATAAACTACACATGCATAATTGTGGTCATTGTTCTTTTGGAGCAGGCAAAAGAGCAAACGCATCAAAAGGTGAAAATGGAGTTTGGATAGGTCCTTTTAAAAATATAAGCATGGCGGAGTCCTCTTTAAACCTACAGTTGAATATTCCTACAATTAATAAATGTAGATGCATTATCAACTAAACACTAAACGAAATTAATATGAATACTAAATATTTAATATTACTGAGTTTCATTGCTTCGTTCTATTCAAACGATAGTTTTTCACAAGTATGCCTACATACAGATTTATCAAAAAAATATAACTATGAATTAACGTATACGATAAATAAGAACGTGGGGATATCAGATTTATATGATATTTCAAAAATCAAAATCAATATTATAGGAAAGTTAGATAATAAAATTTTACAATCGATTACCGTAACTATAGAAGACAGAGTATTTAGAGATTCTTTTCAATGTATGATACATTCATTCGTTCGTTCCTATATAACTGGCACTAATAAAAACGAAGATTCATCTGATAAGGATTATGGAGATTTTATTGTTACTGATTTTAATTTTGATGGGAAAGAAGATTTTGCTGTAAAAGTATTACAAGGAAATAATGGTGGCCCAAGATATAAGTTTTTTATAGCGAGTGCAACGGGTTTATTTAAGGAAGATCTTTTTTTCTCTGAGGAAATAGTGAACTTTCCTTCAATTAACTATTCTGCAAAAACAATGAAACTTGTAGGAGCAATAGGATGTTGTCGAGGATATAAAACTATATATAAATTTAACAATCAAACTAAACGTTGGATAAAAGTCAGTTCAAAAATCTATGATTTTTAAAAACTAAAAAAACACTTTCAGATCCCCAATTCCGGTTCTTGAAGACACAAACCGGATTTTAGTAATATATATTATATATAAACCAATGCCTTGGTTCGTGTCTTCACGAACCGTTTGCAGATCATCCAATTCCGATTCGTGTGCAGAAACTGGGGCTTTGAATATTGACGTTCATACTAAACAAATATTCTTCAAATGCGACAGACAATCTTAACTCAAATAACTAATGCACTTGCTATCAGACACTCTTATTATATAAGAGAGCTAGATATTCAACTTTATCTGGCAAACTATTTTTTACAGACAGGCTTGTATGACAATGTATTTATTGAATATCATGTACCTGGTGTTTTGATGCCTCCCTATCTTTGGACAGACGCCAACAACATCTACATAGACATTGTCCTTGAAAAGGAAAATCAGTTTTATCCAATAGAAATTAAGTACAAAACAGTATCTCAACCACTGCCACATCTTGTATTTGGACAAATCGTAAATGTATTGTTGGGGCAACATGGCGCACAAAACATTGGCTGTTATGACTTCTGGAAAGACATAAAAAGAATTGAGTTCTTTGAAGCGACATTTCCTCTTGCTCAAAGAGGAATAGTTTTGTTTGCAAGTAATGATTTAAGCTATCAAAATGCTCCATTGAATCCTAATGTAGGTTATGCTCCTTTTTCAATTCATCAAGGACGACACGTTCAAGCAGGCACACAATTAAATTGGAACGGAGCCTTAGCAGTTGCAAATGGACGACCTGGCTTTATTGTTAATTACGACTATACAATCAATTGGACTCAATTACCCTATCATCACCAACATTATTACATCCTGATATAATAACTAATGCCGTGGTTCGTGCCCTCACGAACCATTTCCATATCAACCAATTCCGGTCCGTGAAGACACGAACCGGGGCGTTGGAAATAAAAAAAGCCGGAAAATTTTCCCGGCTTCTTTACTTTATTTTCTGATGAGAAAGCGTTGCGTTATTTTTCCGCCGAGTTGATCGTACACATCAATGATGATGTATGTGTTGGCAGTAATACCTGTAACCGGATAAGAATAATCGTATTCGGTTTTATTTTTTGCAGTTGATTCGTCAACCAGAAAAGGAGTGCTTTGCCCTTCCTTGGTGAGTGTTACTTTATCTAACCGTACTGCAGAACTGATATGACCAGTAATGCTGTATTCCCCATTGGCATTTGCTGTGCCTTCTGCCACATTACCGGTAAACGTCAATTGAAGTTTAGTGCTTTGTTTTTTGCAAGAGAGGGTAAACAACATGGCTGTTAAAGCCAGCAGGATAAAAGATTTCATTTTCATTGTTACAGATTTTTAATTTATGTTAAGACAGCCTGTAAACGAAAATGGTTGCTTTTTATTATAAAAAACCCTTTCTTTCAACGTATAAAAGTAAAAAACGATTGCCCGGTATCGTAGATTTACGAAACAAGCCATTATCATCTGCTGATGGACAGTGAGGACATGGGGTCTCCGGCTTAGATTGATTAAAGGAAACATCATTTACCTTCATAAAAGCATGCAAAAAGAAATTCAGCAATACAACGAAAAACAGATCCAAAACGATCAGGAAATCTGCCACTTGCTTGCATCTGCTATTGACAGCAAATTACCCGAAGCGGAAAGTAAAATATGGCATGCCCACCCTGTTTGGTTTTTAGAAGGGAATCCCATTGTTGGCTACAGTAAACAAAAAGCTGGGATACGGCTCATGTTCTGGAGCGGTGCCGATTTTGAAGAAGACTTGCTGGATGTCCGGGGTAAAAAATTTAAAGATGCATCTGTTTTTTACAACCATCTTGCTGAAGTGAACATAAAAGACCTGAACCGCTGGTTGAAAAAATCAAAAGACATCCAATGGGATTATAAAAATATCGTGAAGCGGAAAGGGAAATTAATCAGATTGAAATAAATTTATACAAATGCAGTAACTCCTGATTTTTGGTACCATTTTTATATCACTTGATTCCGGTACTTGAAGACACGAACCGGGGCTTTAAAATAATTTTAAACTTCACTTCAAACCATCAGGCATGAACAGCACAGCCCATCATGATGAAAAGATTGCAAAAATGACCTTCGCTTCAGTTTATCCGCATTATGTAACAAAAGTGGAAAAGAAAGGCCGTACAAAAGAAGAATTACACGAGGTGATTGAATGGCTTACCGGCTTCAATGAAAAAAAACTCAACAAACTCATAGACGAAAAAGTAAGCTTTGAGCAATTTTTTCAGCAGGCGAAACTCAATCCGAATGCCCAACTCATTACCGGTGTGATCTGTGGCTATCGTGTAGAAGAAATCACAAACCCCATCACACAACAGGTACGGTATTTAGACAAGCTGGTTGATGAACTGGCCAAAGGACGTAAAATGGAAAAGATTTTACGGGTTGCATAAACAATCTTTTTACTCTCCCACTGTTCTGCACCAAAAAATAAAATCTGTTGCGGGTACTACTGTTTCTCCCAACTCTCTCATCATCGTCACTAACTGTCCACGATGATAAGTGCTGTGATTAAACACATGATGAATCGTTTGCCAATACGGTGAACGGAATGCCTGCCCTTTGATATTCTTGTAATCAAACTCCTGTTGCAGATCTCTTTCGGTTAATGAATCAACATACAGGATGAGTTGTGCAGATTGCTCCAGCCAGCCGTTCACCGCTTCCTTCATGGTTGGGTTAAACTGTTTGCTGGGTATAAGCATCTGTTCATGTTTCTTCATCCGTTGCAGCCAGATGCTTTCTGCATCCCAGATATGCAGGACGGTGGCGTACAAATTAGGGAAACTGCTGTTCACTATTTGCTGATGCAGATGCTCATCCATTTGAAGTATGGCTGCACAAAGTTGTTCATTGGCCCAACGGTTGTAAACGGCATAGTTTTTTAAAAGCTGTTTCATTAATTATTTCTTTTGTCAGGAAAAAAGGTTGTTACAAACTCAAGTCCGGTTTACTTCGTGCACTTGGTGCAAATCTCCGTGTACTTTGTGGCAAAAAAAAACTACAGCACTAAGAACACAAAGGATACACAAAGATCACAGGAACACGACTGTTGAAAATTACACAGAAAACATTTCTGTACAAAGAAAACATCCACCGCAGGAATCCTTACATTTATCCCATCAATCAAAACCGGCAACAGTTATGGAGTTCTCTACAAGAATTATTCATGAAGACAATATAAAAGACAGCAGCGGTGCAGTGATGTCGCCCATTATTCTTTCCACCACTTTTGAGCGGGGCGAAGACGGCATTAATTTTCCCAGTGGTTTTTTCTATTCAAGATATGACAACCCCAACCGTCATTCGCTTGAAAGTAAACTGGCAAAAATGGAAGGCGGCAGTTCTTGTGTAAGTTTTGCATCGGGTCTGGCAGCAGCAACGGTGGTGTTTCAAAGTTTAAAAACAGGCGATCATATTATTTTGCCAGATGACACGTATTTCTCTATCCGTTCCATTCTTGATACCATGTTTTCGGGTTTTGGATTAACTTATACATTGGTTGATATGAGCGATCTCAACAATCTGAAAGCTGCTTTTCAACCCAACACAAAATTGATCTGGATGGAAACTCCATCCAATCCTTTAATAAAAGTAACAGATATTGCTGCGGTTACTGCCATTGCAAAAGCACATAATTGTTTTACTGTTGCTGATAATACATGGGCAACACCTTTTTATACAAAACCACTGGAACTGGGTGTTGATATTGTGCTGCATTCAACTACAAAATATTTTGGCGGACATAGTGACATTCTTGGAGGCGCTTTGATTTTTGCGGCTGATAATACCCGTTATGAATTCATCAGGGCCTGTCAGAAATTAGGTGGTGCTGTTCCATCGCCATACGATTGCTGGTTGCTGTGCAGAAGTTTAACCACGTTTACTGCACGCATGCCCATTCATACAAACAATGCCATGCAACTGGCACAGTATCTTGAAACACATCCAAAAATTGAACGTGTATTGTATCCCGGTCTGCCATCGCATCCGCAACATGAAATTGCAAAGCAACAAATGAAAGGAGGCTTTGGCGGTATGTTATCTATTCTTGTAAAAGGTGATCGAGCTGCAGCGTTAAAGCTTGCAACAGATTTACGTTTATTTACACATGCCACCAGTTTAGGTGGTGTTGAAAGTTTAATTGAACATCGTAAATCAATTGAAGGTCCTGCATCGGCCACACCGGATAACCTGCTGCGGATATCTGTTGGGATTGAAGACATCAAAGATCTGATAGAAGATTTTGAACAGGCATTAAACAGTATCTGATAATTTTAGAAACCTTTCATCAATGCATAATTAAACAAACATGAGAAATTTACTCTTCCTCCTTTTTTCCTTTTTTTTAATTCAATCGCTCAACGCACAAACAACCGACAAACGTTTAGCTGGAATTGACACGTTCATCAACCGCATCCTCAGTGAATGGAAAGCTGCAGGTGTTACAGTAGCAGTAGTAGAAAAAAACAAAGTAATCATGGCCAGAGGTTTTGGTTATAAAGATTATGAGAACAAAGTTCCTGTAACAGAAAACACCTTGTTTGCCATTGGCAGTTGTACAAAAGCATTTACTTCTTCACTGCTCAGCTTCCCTATGAAAGAAGGCAAGCTGGATTTTGATGAGCCGGTAAATCATTATCTGCCAGAGTTGCGTTTTATTTCAGATGAACTCACGAACAATGTAACTACCAGAGATATGATGAGTCATCGTACAGGTTTGCCCCGACATGATCTTGCATGGTATGGATCTGCAGCAAAGAGAGACAGTTTAATTTATATCATTCGTTATTTTGAAAAAACGGCGCCGCTCCGCAGAGTATTTCAATACAACAACTTTATGTTTTTAACACAAGGCGTGCTGGCAGAAAAATTAAGCGGCAAAAGCTGGGAAACCTTGATCAAAGAACAACTGTTTACACCGTTAAATATGACATCCTCTAACACTTCAATGAACGATCATATAAAAGCAGGTGATTATTCTTTTGGATATACCGAGAGCGATGGAAAAATAAAAAAGATGCCGTTTATGAACATTGATGGTATCGGACCTGCCGGTTCCATTAACTCCAATGCAAAGGATATGGCTAACTGGGTAATGATGTGGATCAACGGCGGCAAATTCAACGGAAAAGAAATTTTACCGGCAGCTTATTACAATCAGGCAATCAGTTCGCAAATGGTTAATACCGCACTATTGCCAACCAAAGAACAACCCGATGTATTCTTCAGCAACTACGGCTTGGCCTGGTTCCTTGCCAGTTACCGTGGGCATTACCGTGTAGAGCATGGTGGCAATATTGACGGCTTCAGCAGCAGTACTTCTTTTTTTCCTACAGATAGTATTGGTGTGTTTGTTTCTGTTAATCAAAACGGATCGCCTTTACCCGGCATCATTCGTAATACCATTATGGATCGTATGCTGGGGTTGAAATTTAAAGACTGGCACCGTATACAAAAAGATGCTGCTGATAAAGCTGCTGCTGCCGCCAAAGAACGATTAAAAGCAGACAGCTCACAACAGAAGAAAGGTACAAGACCCACACATGCCCTTACAGATTATGTTGGCACGTACAGTAATGAAGCGTACGGAACAGTTACCATTGAAGTACAGAAAGATTCAATTTCGGGAAAATTCAATGCACTGAATTTTAAAATAAAACATTACCACTTCAACTACTTTAACTTTATTCCTGTTGCAGATGGTGCAGTGGCAGATGAAGAAGATGCAATGAAAGGATTGTTCAACATCAATGTAAAAGGAGAAATTGAATCGCTCTCTCTTCCTCTGCAGGCCGGTGTAAAAGAGATTGAGTTTAAAAAGAAAGTGGAAACCATTGAAGTAAGCAAGGCCGATCTGGAAAAATATGCCGGTGAATATGAATTGCCCGGACCGACTGTAGTAAAGGTATTTTTAAAGGGCGAAAAAACATTGATGCTGTTTGTTCCAGGTCAGCCGGAGTATGAACTGTTACCTGTAAAAAAAGATGTGTTCAATTTAAAAATACTGAGCGGGTTCAGTGTACGATTTGAAAAGAATGAAAAAAATGAAATCACTGCCGTGTATTTCATTCAGCCAAACGGTACTTTCAAAGCAACGAGAAAAAAATAACTTTTTATACCGGTTCAAGCAAACGGGTGCATTCATTGCACCCGTTTTTTTGTGTCGGCTTTTGGCGGGGTTTTATTGTTTTGGATAGCTCCTGCATCTGGTTTATTTTAGTACAGCACAGAGAATTTAATACAGGCACATGAACAAACTGCTCAAACGAATCATCATCAGCACTACGCTCCGGAATAAACAAAAAGAAGCCGGGCAGAATTTCAGCAGGTTTCAACTGGCTTCAGGTTTTCGGGAATTAAAGATCAACACCTTCAGACAAATTAAAGATGCCATTCTGATTACTGCCGGTATTTTTTCTGCTGCTTTCGGGTTCAAAGGATTTTTATTAACCAATCAGTTTATTGATGGCGGAGCTACCGGTATTTCATTACTCATTTCTGCATTAACACATATTCCTCTTTACATTCTGCTCATTATTGTGAACATTCCGTTTATACTTCTCGCTTACATTGTAGTGAACAGGAATTTCGCCATTAAAACAGCCATTGCAATTTCAGGTCTTGCACTGGTGGTGGCAACAGTACAGTTTCCAAACGTAACAAACGACGATTTGCTGGTAGCGCTTTTTGGCGGTTTTTTTCTGGGTGCAGGTATTGGATTGTCTGTAAGAGGTGGGGCCGTGATTGATGGTACTGAAGTACTGGCTATTTTCCTGAGCCGTAAACTGGGCACAACCATTGGCGATATTATTGTACTCATTAATGTGCTTATCTTTTCTGCAGCAGCTTATTTTCTTTCGATTGATATTGCGATGTACTCACTCATTACCTATCTCGCTGCATCTAAAACACTTGATTTTATTGTAGAAGGAATTGAAGAGTACACCGGCGTAAGCATCATCTCATCGCACAACGATGAAATCAGAGAAATGATCATTAACAAGCTGGGGCGTGGCGTTACAGTGTATAATGGCAAAAGAGGGTTTGGTAAAAAGGGCGAAACAAAAGACATTGACATCCTTTATACCGTATTAACAAGACTTGAACTCAACAAGCTCAACACAGAAATAGAAAAAATTGATCCGTTTGCTTTTATTGTTATGAGCAGTGTGCGTGATACCAAAGGAGGAATGATTAAAAAAAGACCCTTGAAGCATTAATGCGGTTTTCAACCTGTTCAATTCTTACATTTGTTTTCAAAAATTAAAAATACTATGCCCATTTCTATACGTCGTGCAGTAAAAGAAGATTGTTCCAGATTACTGGATCTTGTGAAAGAGTTGGCGCTCTATGAAAAAGCTCCGCAGGAAGTAACCGTTACTTTAGATCATTTTATTGACAGCGGTTTTGGCAGTAATCCCGTCTGGTGGAGTTTTGTTGCAGAAGAAGATGGTGTGATACTTGGTTTTGCTTTGTATTATATCCGTTACTCCACATGGAAAGGTCAGCGCATGTATCTGGAAGATATTCTGGTTACCGAACATGCAAGAGGAAAAGGAATTGGCAAATTATTGTTTGATGAGTTAATTGAAGAAGCAAAAGAAAAAAAACTGAGTGGTATTGTCTGGCAGGTGTTGGATTGGAATGAACCTGCTATTAACTTCTATAAAAAATACAATGCAAACTTTGATGCGGGTTGGATTAACTGCAGCATAAATATATAGCTGTTAGCTTTTAGCCCTTAGCTGCGAGTCTTTGCAGGCTTGCAGCTAAGGGCTAACGGCTTGTGGCTTTCTTAACTTACTCCCTCCACACTCATTTCTTTATTGATCTTTTGCACCAGTCCCTGTAATACTTTACCCGGACCAACCTCGGTAAATTTGCTGGCACCATCTGCAATCATGGATTGCACACTTTGTGTCCAACGCACAGCACCTGTAAGCTGATCAATTAAATTTTGTTTGATCTCATCTTTATCCAGCACCGCTTTAGCAACTACGTTTTGATAAATAGCACAGGTGGCGTTGTAAAAACCGGTGCTTTCAATTTTTGCCTTCAGCTCTTCACGTGCAGGCTCCATCAAGGGACTGTGAAAGGCGCCTCCAACAGGCAATACCAAAGCACGCTTTGCTCCTGCTGATTTCATTTTTTCGCAGGCAATATCAATTCCTTTTAAAGAACCGCTGATGACTAACTGACCCGGACAGTTGTAATTGGCAGGCACTACAATTTCGCCTGTTTCTTCCTGAACCTGTCTGCACACTTCTTCTACTTTCTCATCGGCCAATGCCAATACTGCAGCCATGGTTGAAGGATTCTGTTCGCAGGCTTTTTGCATCGCTTTTGCACGTACACTTACTAACTGCAAGGCATCTTCAAAACTCAACACGCCATTGGCCACTAATGCACTGAATTCACCAAGTGAATGACCTGCCACCATATCCGGCTTAGCAGATTCAATGGTTTTGTATGCAATAACCGAATGCAGAAAAACAGCCGGCTGCGTAACACTTGTCTGCCGCAAATCTTCATCGGTTCCTGTAAACATGATATCCGAAATCCGGAAGCCGAGAATTTCATTGGCCAGTTCAAATAACCGCTGTGCCGATACACCGGCATCGTATAATTTTTTTCCCATTCCGCTGAACTGTGAACCTTGGCCTGGAAATACAAATGCATGTTTCATGTTGGTCTATTTATCTGCCAAAAATAAAGAAGTCTGTTGCAATATCAGCAACAGACTTCCAGATTCAATTTACAGAATCGGTTAATTAAACTTCCCGGAAATCAGTTTCAAAAATTCACTTCTTGTTGCTTCTTTCTGAAATTCACCCGAGAAAGAGGATGTAGTTGTTACAGAATTTTGTTTTTGTACACCACGCATCATCATACATAAATGCTGTGCTTCTATCACCACTGCTACACCTAATGGATTGAGCGATTCTTTAATGGCCTCTAAAATTTGTGTAGTTAAACGTTCCTGCACCTGCAATCTTCTGGAGTAAACATCTACAACCCTTGCCATTTTGCTGAGACCGGTGATCACGCCATTGGGAATGTAAGCAATGTGTGCCTTACCAAAAAAAGGCAACATATGATGCTCACACATGCTGTACAGTTCAATGTCTTTTACAATAATCATTTCACTTACATCTTCATGAAATCGTGCACTGTCGAGAATTGCTTTTGCATCCAGCTCATAACCATGTGTAAGATATTGCATGGCTTTGGCCATACGCTCCGGTGTTTTGATGAGACCTTCTCTCTCTGCATCTTCACCCAAAAGTGTTAATGCGTTCCTGTAGTTGTCTACCAGCCCTTTTGTTACCTGCTCATCGTACTGCTCTGTTTTTTTATAAGCCATATCTGATTGTATAAATTTTTTGATATTATCTGTACTACATTATGTCGTTGAAAAGGACTTGCATATAACGTTTATGCTGTTACAGCTTGCTCACTCTACAAAACATTACTCATCCTTGAACCTTTGCCAACTCAATTAACCCGGATACTCTACAAAATTTCTAGGCGTTTCATATAACCGTATGTGCAGATCTTTATCTGCATCTATATGCGGTCTCAGTAAATCATAAATCACAATGGCAATATGCTCTGCCGTAGGATTCAGATCTTTAAATTCTGCTGTATCAAGGTTCAGGTTTTTATGATCAAACCGTTCAATTACTTCTGCTTTAATAAGATCACTCAACACTTTTAAATCCATCACATATCCTGTTTCCGGATCGGGCACACCGGTAATCTTTACAAGCAATTCATAATTATGACCGTGATAAGATGGATTATTGCATTTTCCAAAAACTGCATCGTTCTTCTCAAAGCTCCATGAAGGATTATACAGTCGGTGAGCTGCGTTAAAATGTTCCTGCCTGAAAACGGATACTTTTTTTTGCATCATAAAACGTTGAAATAAGTTGCCTTTCTTCGTTGATTGACATCACGTTTCGGGCTTGACACAGACTATAACAAGGTACGCAGTAAAAGGTTTAGCCACCAAAATATTCTACATAAATACGCTGGGTTTCATACAGCTTAATACAGTGTAACTGTACTTCCTTTGGCAGATGTGGGGTTAACTGTTGCCAGATGGCTTTGGCCAGATTTTCGGTAGAGCACATTTGCCCTTTCATAAAATCTACATCCATGTTCAGGTTCTTGTGATCAAGCTTTTCCAGCACATGTACTTTAATCAGCTCACTCAGTTTTTTTACATCAAATAAAAAACCGGTGTCTTTGTTCACCTCTCCTTTAATGGTTACAAATAATTCGTAATTATGGCCGTGCCAGTTTTCGTTGGCGCATTTGCCAAACATGGCTTCATTTTGTTCTGCACTCCAGTTGGGATTGTACAGTTTATGGGCCGCATTAAAATGTTCGAGTCTTGTTAAGTAAACCATGCTTCACTTATTAAAATCCCTCACAGCAGTTGGGCGGAGGAATTAATGAGGCGCAAAGTTAACTGAATTGTGGGTATAAAACAGAACATCGGGTGATTTATCCTGCAGCCTAAACAACAGGGAACAGCTTTGCCTGTGCTGAAAAAACAGCTATTTTCACCATTTGTAAGGGATTGTGGATTTTGTTCTAATCTTGCAAAAAAAAGGAATGAACTGCCTCATTGTATCTGCCACCATTCTTGAAATAAAACCGTTTATTGAGCACTGCCGCATCAGCAACAAGCTGGATTATATTGATCTGCAACTTGATTTTCTGATTACCGGCGTGGGATCGCTCAACTGCAGCTATGCATTGATGAAACATCTGCAGGTAAAAAAACCAGATGTGATTATTATGGCAGGAATTGCCGGAGCATTTTCAACCAAACTTTCATTGGGTAGCGCTGTTGTTATAAAAGAAGAGGCACTGGCCGATCTGGGTGTACAGGAAAAAGACGGTTATAAAGATGTGTT
>JALHRP010000069.1 GCA_022841365.1 Chitinophagaceae bacterium
TTTAAAAAAGGAAATGCAGTTTTATTAAAGTCGAATAATTTTTTTTGCCGTTCAATGGTATACACCTGCGCATTCATTTCTGCCAGCACACAGGCCTGGTAAGCGCTGCCCGTTCCTATTTCGAGCACTTTATCAAAGGGTTTAATATCGAGCAACTGTGTTTGATAAGCTACGGTATAAGGTTGAGAAATGGTTTGCCCTTCATCAATAGGAAAAGCACGGTCTTCATACGCTATTTCATCAAAAGCGGTATCTAAAAAATAGTGCCGTGGCAACTGGTTGATGGCCTCCAGTACACGTTCATCTGTTATTCCTTTGCTGCGTAACAGATCTACCAGTTTCTTACGTAATCCTTTGTGGCGGTAACTGTCTTCAAATCGTCTCATAAGCGGGTGCAAGATAAGGATTCAGTCTTTTTATCATTCACATGAATAAAACACAAAAGATAGTACTTGCATTTATACCGGATTCTTTCTACTTTTTCTGAAATTTCGCCTATGCCAGATAACACAAACACACAAAACAATCAATACCAGCTGGAGTTATTCCGGGAGAAACAAAAAACCATCCGCAAAGCAATTACTTACAGTGTAATTCTTATTATTGGTGTGTTGATTATTTTTTTAGGCGGCCGATTAAAATTCAGTAAAGACGGAATTGAAATTTCAAAAGATATTCTTCAAACAACCGGACAACCCAAAACAAACAGCAACAATGGTGATTTTACAACAGGTGAATTAAATGATGACGCCAGAAAATTTATTGAACAAAATAAACAACAAATAAAACCCGGTTCATTTTCAGGAAAAAATTACATCAATGACGAACTCGGCTATTTGTTTTCTGTAACGCATCCTGAAAAGTGGGCCATCAACTACAACCGTGAAAATGCAGGTGCACAGGACTTTGTAGAAAACCCGGTGAACCGGATTGATGCAGGCGATGGAATTATTTTTAAAGTATCTATCGGGAACAATACAGATGCTGAAACCATTGAATCGCTGGCAGGTGCCTTTTATATGATCTTTGCTGAGCTTGCAAAAAATGATCCTTCTGTAAAGCCGGAGATTACGTACGATAAACCCACACAAACTGCTTTCTTTAATGGTGTGAATGTGCAAAATTATAAACGGGTACTCATGAAAATTATTCTGAAAAACGGGAAAGCCTATTTTGCATATGTTGAATATCCCAAGGAACTGGAAGAAGATGACCGTGTGATAGAATTAAAGAATATGGTTGCAACTTTAACGGTGATATAAAATTAAAAGCTGCATCGAAATGATGCAGCTTTACTTTCGATTCTCTATTTTTCAACTTTTCACTTTACTTCAACCCCATATCCATAATAATCCCTTTGATCCGTTCATTCAGCTGCTCATGCACGGCATCAAAGCTTTCAGCATTCGCTAATGAAGTATTTACACTGAAATAAAACTTAATCTTTGGCTCTGTGCCACTGGGCCTTGCAGAAATTTTACTCCCATCTGCAAGAATAAACTGCAGCACATTTGATTTTGGTAACTGAATGGCCCACTCCTCACCTGTTTGCATATTCTTTCCTTTTTGCAATTGATAATCGAGCAACTGCACCACAGGAGAACCATTGATGCTTCCCGGTGTATTGTTGCGGTAGCCCTGCATCATCTCTGCAATTTCGGCCTGACCGTTCATTCCTTTTTTTGTGATAGAGATGAGGTGCTCTTTATAAAAACCATACTGCACATACAGATCAATCATTTTCTGATACAGACTCCTTCCTTTGTTCTTTTCATACGCAGCCATTTCGCATAACAACGCTACTGCACTGATGGCATCTTTATCACGAATCTGACTGCCAATCATCAGTCCGTAACTTTCTTCTCCACCAATAATATAGTTTTCTGTGTTTTCTTTTTCTTTAATCAGTTCAGCAATCCATTTAAAACCGGTGAGCACATTGTAACAGTTAATGCCGCTTGCTTTTGCAATAGCATCAATCATTTCTGTTGTTACAATTGTTTTCACCACCATATCATTTGGCTGATTGATTCCTTTTGCTTTTCGTGCTTCAATCATATAGTTGAAAGCAAGTACCGCTGTCTGGTTTCCATTCATCAACACCCAGTTACCGTTCAGATCTTTTACTGCAATACCCACACGGTCGCTGTCGGGATCTGTACCTAACAAAATATCTGCATCCAATGCTTTGGCTTTGTTTAAACCAATACTCATTGCTTCTGCTTCTTCCGGGTTGGGATAAACCACTGTTGGAAAATTTCCATTCGGTTCTTTCTGTTCATCAACCACTGTTACATTGGTAAAACCAAATCGCTGCAAAACTTGCGGTACCAGCGTAATACCGGTGCCATGAATAGACGTGTAGACAATCTTCAAATCATGCTGTGCTTTACATACTTCAGGATACACACTCAGGCTCTGAATCATATCCATGTAAGCGTTATCAATGTCTTTACCAATGAGTGTAATGTTTTGCTCACCCCCACTCCACTTAACATCATCAACTCCGGTAATTTTATCTACTTCTGTAATTACATTTTTATCATGCGGAGGAACCAATTGTCCGCCATCGTTCCAGTATGCTTTATATCCGTTGTATTCTTTTGGATTATGTGATGCTGTACAAACCACTCCGCCCTGGCAACCCAGATGACGGATAGCAAAGCTCAGCTCAGGTGTTGGGCGTAACTCTTCAAACAAATACACTTTAATACCATTTGCTGCCATCACATTGGCAACAATTTCTGCAAACAACCGGCTGTTGTTGCGGCTGTCGTGCCCCACCACACATTTCACATGGCCTTGTCCGAAACTTTGATTGAGATAATTTGCATAACCCTGTGTAGCCATACCAACCGTATACTTGTTCATCCGGTTGGTACCAATACCCATTATACCACGCAAGCCGCCGGTACCAAATTCAAGATTGCGGTAAAAAGAATCGGCCAGTTCATCCGGATGATGCTGTTGTAAATTGCTGATCTCGTCTTTTACCGATTGCTCGAAATTTCCGTTGAGCCATTTTTCTACATTGGCCTGAATCGTTGCTTGCATACAGAAGGTTTTATATAATCAAATTTATGATTCTACGGCATACAACGAAGCATTAACAGGCGGTTAATTTTTTTTGATACGAATAAAATGCTGTTCAGTAAGCCCGGCGTTTGTTTCACTTCTAAATTGTGAAACGATGTATATTCTAAATAGCTTCCGTATTTTGCAGAAGCCTACGGCGATTCAACACATGATCAAAAAGTTTTTTTTACTGTTACTGATTTTTTCAATCGTCTTACAACAGGCTATTGCACAGCAATCGTTTTTACCACCATCCGATGCATACAGACCCGACCGTTTAAAGAAAGTGGTGTGGACAGAATCGGCCATCTTTGTGCTTACTTCTGTTGGACTGTATTATTTGTGGTACAAAAAATTTCCAAAAAGCAAATTTCATTTCATTAACGATAACAGAGAATGGTTTCAGGTTGATAAAGTGGGGCATGCAGTGACCGCCTACAATATTTCTACTATTCAACATGATATTTTACGATGGAGCGGGGTAAAACCAAACCAGGCAATTCTTGGCGGCGCCATTACCTCTCTTGCTTTTTTAAGTATTGTTGAAGTGCTGGATGGATTTTCAAAAGGATGGGGATTTTCGGGCGGAGATATGCTGGCCAATCTTTCGGGCACCGGATTGTTTGCACTCCAACAAAAAGCATGGGGCCAGCAACGGATTGGTTTAAAATTCTCTGCCAGCTTTTCACCGTATGCAAAATACAACCCTAACCTGTTAGGTAAAAAATGGGCATCCAGAATCATGAAAGACTATAACGGACAAACCTATTGGTTATCTCTCAATATCCGTTCCTTTCTTGCAACAGAAAGCAAATTTCCTGTATGGGCAAATGTTGCTCTTGGTTACGGAGCCGATGGTATGATTGGTGCAAATAAAAATCCGGCTTCAATTAATGGAACAGAAATTCCGGCATTCAAACGCAACCGGCAGTTTTATCTTGCAGCCGATGCAGACTGGTTTCGCATTGCAATGCCACGTAATGCAAATGCACCGTTGTATTCATTGCAATTTATAAAAACACCTGCACCCGCTATTGAATTCAACAGCTCAGGAAAATTCACATTTAAAGCCATCCAATTTTAATGCTATGATACAAAGCCTTTTTTATGCATCACTCGCTGCAACACTGCTGCTGTATTTCATGCGGGGTTTACTCATGGCCGGTTATGATAACATCAAGTACAAAAACAATTTAAAGAAGAGTGGAACCATTGCAAAAAGTCTTGTGCAGATATTAGTTACACTAAAGCCATTGTTACAACGCAAACTGATACCAAAAGGAGTAGATTATAAGGTGTATGCACGGTTTCAAAAAAAATCAACATTCTATTATATTGCATTATGGGGCTGTCTTTTTCTGCTCATGTTTACTGCAGCAAAAATATACCTCAACGCATTTTAAACTGTTACCAGGTAAACGTAACCTGTTTATCAGGCAATGTTAAACGATGGCTTTTCCGTTGGTTTTTATGTTTGAAATGAATGATGTTGATCTGATCTTCTCTGTAAGCATACAACAGATCAGAAAAAACGGTAACCGATTTCAGTTTGCTGACGTTTTTGATTATCAGGTAAGTCCAGATAGCTTCTCCTTCACGTTCAAAACCAATCAACTCAACTTTCATTGGTTTTCCATCAACTGTAAATTTTAAATGCCGTTGAAAAAAGCTGGTGAGTAACTGTTCGTTCCGCTTTTGATCGGTTGCTTTTAATATCTCCACCTTGGTTTTGTACTCCTGCTCTAATGCATACTCCAGATCATCAATAAAAATTTTACTGGAAATCTGGATTTCTTTTTCTGCTGCTTTATACTCAGCTTCCGTTACACTCATGTAGTAAGGGTGAATGGAGAAAGCCATAAGACATAAGCCGCCAGTCAATAGTATAAACAGACGATGGAAGACAGACCACTGACCACTCACCTCTGCTGAAGCAGAACTATCTGCTGCCGGCTTGCCTTTAACGAGCCGTTTATACAATTTTCCTGCCATCGTAGTATTAAATTTCAAGGTTACAAACTTCTGGGTTATTTTCCATGCTTCAATTACAGTTATCACAAATATGGGCGATTTTTGGTTTTATTTAAGGGAGGGAATTTATCATATCAGCGACTGGAAGGGATACGATCATATTCTTTTTGTAATGGCACTTTGTCTCCCCTATCTGCTTAAAGAATGGAAACAGGTGTTGATTCTTATCACCGCTTTTACAATTGGTCATAGCATTACACTGGCATTGAGTGTGTTCAATAAAATACTTATTCCGGGTGTTTGGGTTGAATTTTTGATACCTGTTACGATCTTGATCACTGCGTTGCAAAATATTTTCCGCAAACACAGCAATCCGCAACATACAAAACTGCGTTATGGTTTTGCATTGATCTTTGGGTTGATACACGGGCTGGGCTTTAGTAATTATCTCAAAAGCATGTTGGGTAAAACAGAAAATATTATTACCGAACTGCTGGCTTTTAATCTTGGTCTGGAATTGGGACAAATCCTGATTGTATTGGCAATATTATTGCTCACATTCATTTTTGTGCAGATGCTGAATATTCAACGCAGGGAGTGGACTGTATTTTTAAGTGGCTCTGTTTTTGGTTTATCATTGATCATGGCAGTACAACGTCATCCATTTTAAAAATTTTGAACTATGCATATTCGTTTTTTACTTGTTTGTTTATTGATTACGGCTGCAGCTGTTGCACAACCACCGCTCAGCAATCCCGGCAGTAATCACGGTAACCGCTTTGAGCAATTAGGCTATCTGTTACAAAGTCCTAATGAATACCGTACTGCCAGTGGTGCCCCCGGCCCCAAGTACTGGCAGCAACGTGCCGATTATGATATCAGTGTAGAACTGGACGAAGCCAATCTTCGTTTAACCGGCACCGAAACTATTACCTATTTCAACAACTCACCTGATGTGCTCACTTATTTGTGGTTGCAGGTAGATGGGAACATTCACGACGCCGGCAGCGATAACTTACGGAACGGTCGTAATAAAATGGAACCGGTAATGACCAACACAGAGTTGAGTCGCCTGGAACCATGGCGCACTGCACAGGAACAGGGATTGGGTGTTAAGATTACAAAGATCACCGATGCTGCAGGGACTGCATTAAAATATACCATGAACCAAACCATGATGCGTGTTGATTTGCCCGTTGGTTTAAAGCCCGGGCAAAAATTTGTGTTTAAACTCGACTGGAATTATAAAATTCCCGATCGTGGTGTGTGGGGCAGCCGTGGCGGTTATGAATTTTTTCCTGAAGATGGCAACTCAGTATTTACCATGAGCCAGTTTTATCCCCGCCTTGCGGTGTACAGCGATTTTCAGGGATGGCAGAACACACAGTTCAGCGGTGGTGCAGAGTTTGCATTAACCTTTGGCAACTATAAAGTGAAGATGACAGTGCCAGGTGATTTCGTGATTGCTGCAACAGGTGAATGCCAGAACTACAAACAACTTTTAACGCCTGCACAATTTCAACGCTGGACAGAAGCACAGAATGCAAAAGATGTGGTTGAAGTGGTAACGCTTGCAGAAGCCACTGCCAATGAAAAAGATAAATCAACCGATAAAAAAACATGGATCTACTCTGCAGAAAATGTAAGAGACTTTGCATGGGGCGCCAGCCGCAAATTTGTATGGGATGCCATGCCAACTTATGTTGAAGGCAAGAAGATCATGAGCATGAGTTACTATCCCAAAGAAGCCTATGGTTTGTGGCGTAAGTACTCTACAAAAGTTACAGCTCATACATTGAAAGTATATTCAAAACATACCATTCCTTATCCTTATCCTGTAGCATTGTCTGTTGAAGCATCACAGGGTATGGAATATCCCATGATTGCTTTCAACTTCGGGCGTACAGAAAAAGACGGCACCTACAGCGAAGCAATAAAATATGGAATGATTGGTGTGGTGATTCATGAAGTGGGTCACAACTTTTTCCCGATGATTGTAAACAGTGATGAACGTCAGTACTGGTGGATGGATGAAGGACTCAACACCTTCACACAATTTTTAACAGAAGGTGAGTTTGATAATAATTATCCTTCCCGTCGTGGTCCTGCACACCTGATCACTGATTATATGAAGTTGCCCAAGGAACAACTGGAACCTATTATGACCATGGGCGATAACGTAGCACAGGTAGGCGCCAATGCTTATGCAAAAGCAGCCACCGGTTTAAATATTTTACGTGAAACGATTATGGGTCGAGAGCTGTTTGATTTTTCGTTCCGTGAATATGCACGCCGCTGGGCCTTTAAACATCCTACACCTGCTGATCTGTTCCGCACAATGGAAGATGCCAGTGCAGTAGATCTGGATTGGTACTGGAGAGGATGGTATTACGGAACAGACCCTGTAGATATTTCATTAGATACCGTGAAATGGTTTAAGATGAACGATGCTGCCAATGCTGCTGCATTACAACAAAAAGATTTTGAAGCAGTACATAAAATCAGAAATAAAAACGATAAAAGCATTACCTACGCAACAGATGCAGATACCAGCCTCCGTGATTTTTATTATGTAAATCCGGGAGCAGACGGTAAGTATGCTCAGCAGCAACGTGAAGCCCGTATTCCTGTAGATACAGAGAATAAAAGCAAATGGGTGAGTAAGAATTTTTATGAATTGAGCTTTACAAATAAAGGCGGTATGCTGATGCCGATTATTATTGAGTGGACATTTAAAGACGGTACAAAAGAAGTGGAGCGTATACCTGTAAGCATCTGGAAACTCAATGAAAAAACAGTGGCCAAGGTTTTTGTAAAAGATAAAGAAGTAGCTGCTATCCGCATAGATCCAATGCGTGAAACAGCTGATATTGATGAGAGCAATAACTTATGGCCGGTGAAAGAAATGCCATCTAAGTTTACACTGTTCAAACAGGCACAAGGCCCTGCAAGAGGTACCAGTACTGGCGGCAATTCTATGCAGCGTTCACAAAAAGCACCGGATAAAAATCCAAAAGAAAAAAACTAAGTCAATTAGCACATAATCAAAGGGCACAACATGGTATGTTGTGCCCTTTGTTGTTTTACAGTCTTTCATTGAGAAATGAATATGGCTGAGCTTTCTTAATTTAGTTATCTGAAATTGATTAAAGAGGGAGCATATCAATTTCAAAAAAAACGGAGTATTAAACAGTTTCTATTCGATTATTAAACCAATTGATTATGGACAGAAAATCGTTTTTACAAAACAGCAGTATCCTTGCAGGTGCAAGTATTCTGCCTGCCACAAGTGTTTTTGCACAAAATCTGGAGAGTAACGGAATAGACAAACTAACAGATGCTAATGGACAGTTTATTCTGCAGCCACTTCCCTACAGCAACAACTATCTGGAGCCATATATGGATGAAGAAACAACGCATCTGCATTATACATTTCATCATGGAGGTGCTGTAAAGGCAGCAAATACAGATATGGAAATGATTCGCAAAGCAATGGATTCAAAGAATTATGAATCGGTTGACTACTGGACAAAAAAACTTTCATTTCACTTTTCAAGTCATGTGCTGCACAGTATTTTCTGGACAAATCTCAACAACAAAAAAACAAACCCAACAGGTCAGTTATTAAAGGATATTGAAAAAGATTTTGGTTCATACGAACGGCTTAAAACTTTTATTTCACACACTGCAAAAAATGTAGATGGTGCAGGATGGGGCATTTTAGGTTATCAACCCTATTCACGGAAATTAACCATCCTTCAATGTGAGAATCATGAAAAGCTTACACAATGGGGAGTAGTACCCTTACTGGTGATTGATGTTTGGGAACATGCCTATTATCTCAAGTATAAAAATAAACGGGCCGATTTTGTAGATGCATTGTTTAACATTATCAATTGGGACAATGTTGCAGAACGACTTGAAACAGCAAAGAAATTATCGTAACAAACCGGTTGCCCAGTTTAATGCTGCAAATGCCTGATTGAATTTTGTTTTCAGCTCCAGCAATTTCTGTTGTGCTTCCAGCACTTTTGTTTCACGTGAGTTCAACAGAAACAAGGTTGTTTCGCCCAAAGAAAACTTCAACTGCTCTGCCGTAAACAGCCGTTGATAATTGCGATACGCATTTTCATAAATGGTAACCTGCTTTTGCAGGTTGACTACCTCGTTATAATGATACCGAACTTTATTTTCCAGATTCAGCTCTGTAAAACTCCGGTCGAGTTCGGTTGATTTTATTTTTATGCGTGCAGAACGGTAATCGCCAATACCACTACGGTTGGGAATGGGAATAACAGCACTAACTCCAAACCTGTAGTTGTTCTGAAAAAAATTAGTGTTTAATGAGTTGGCAATGTTATAGCCTTTCTGCAAAAAATTATACTTTACATCCAGCTGCGGTAAAAGGTTTTGAAATTTCAATCTCCTCTCCACTTCAAGCGACTGTAATTTAAAATCAAATTGTTTCAGCTTGGGATGGTTTGAAATTGTTTGTGTAATCCAGTTGCTGAGTTGTTCTGTTTTAAAATTGGCAAACGACTGATTCATCCATAACGTATCAGGAATAACCGCTTCACTTAAATACACCGGTTTATTATTCTCCAGCCACAAAAACGTAGACAGCTCTAATGATGATTTCCTGAATTTAAGCCAGGCTTCTTCACGCTGTTGCTGAAAATTCTGTAACTGTGCCAGTGCTTCTGTTGTATCTACTGCTGCTCGGTCGCCCTGTTGAAAAGAGATTTGTACCAACCGGTATCTTAATTCATTTAATGCAATGGTTGTATCCAGCACACGCACAACCTGATAATCTTTTGCCCAGTCCCAATATGCTTTGTATGCATCAAACAACAAATCATTCATAACAGCGCTGCGTTCAAACAGAGATTGTTGTGTAAACAGTTTTCCCTGTTGCAGAGCTGCACGTCGTTTATCTAAAATCAAATCTTTTAAGAGAGGTACACTGATGCCGGCATAACTGCTGCGGCTCTGTGTTAGCTCCGGATTTATAAAATCGCCGAAATTATTTTCAAGACCACCATATAATTCAACGCCGAACCAGGTAGGTACTGCAAGCTCTGCATTGCTGTAATTGTAATAGCTTTTACCATCAAAGGTTTTTTGATTGTTTTCTAAAAAAACAACCGGATCAAAGCTTCCACGAATGGATAAGAGTCTTGCTTTTGCAGCATCAACCAACAGCCCTGCCTGCTTTGCAACGGGGTGATATTGTTTCACCAGTTCCAGAAATTTTTCTTCTGTTAATACACGAACAGAATCCTGTGCCCGTAAGTTGCAGGTTAAAAAGAAGAGCACCCCTGTACACAACAATTGCTTCAACATTTTTTATCGGCTGTTTTTCTGTATTATTTTTTTTCCTGCATGTCTTTACCGTCGGTTGCTTTCGGTCTATAGTAATCCGGCGGGAAACCATTGATCTGCCGCCACAGTTCATACCACACAGAAACATCTTTCAGTAAAGCAAAACTTACTGCGCCTGTTCCCTGTTTCATACCTGCTGGCCATGGCCGGTCGTTTTTATCTTCTGCAATCAATACACGGAACAATCCGTTATTGCTCAGGTTCGATTCAATAGCAACTATTACACCACCAAATGTTCCGTAAGAAGCTTTGGGCCATCCGCTGAATACAATGGCAGGAAACCCATCAAACATAAACCGCACTTTTTGACCAATTGAAAGTAACTGCAGATCCATGGGCCGAACCCACACTTCTACTGCAGGTTGTCCGTTTTGAGGAACAACTTCTACCAGCATATCACCTTCTTTCAGCATTTCATTGATACCTGATTTGCGTGCTTTAATCACCTGCCCATCCTGCGGCGCAAGAACAAAATACTGTCCGTTACGGATGCGGTAGTTATCGTATTGGTTTTGAAGTTTGGCAACCTTGCCCTGACCTGCTGAAATTTGCGACTGCGATTGAAAACGATCACCCGATGCTTTGGCAATTTTTTCTGCATATTCCTGCACAGCACCATTCCGTTCTAACTGAATAATGAGTACATCCTGTCTGCTGTTATTATAATCGTTTTGTGCACCAATCAGTTTTGCATTGGTGTTTTGATGCATTACTTTACGACGTTCAAATTCTGTTAACGGAATAACACCCTGTTCATACATTTTTACTGCACCTTCTAACTGTCTGTCTGCAACATCCATTTCATTCATTGCTGCACGAACTTTTATACTGTCGCTCTGTACTTTTCTTACAGCCTGTATCAGTTTATTATCAATGGCTTTCAGTTTAAAAGAACGTTCATTTTCCAGTGCACTGATCTGCTGTTCGGTACTCATCACTTTACCTTCGTAATACATGATAGTCATTTGCTCGGCACTCAGTTGCTGCTCGGTACGTTGCAACAGGTTGGGATCTAAATATTCATCTTTGATCTCTGCCAGTTGTACCAGCGTATCTCCTTTTTTTACTGCATCACCTTCCTTTACCCACCATTTCACAATCCGTCCGCCGATGATTGAATTCACCTGTTGAGGCCGCTGTTCCTGACGCAAGGTGGTAACAGTACCTGCACTGCGTATGTTCTGCGTCCATGGTAAAAAAAGAATGAGTAATAATAAACCGGTGATGATAAAAAAATACTTCCGGATATTACTCACTTTGTGCTGCCGGTAAATATGATCAAATGAGTGCAGGGTTTTTCCTGCTTTTGTTTGTATATCCGGTGTAAGTAACTGAAATGCCATATAAAAAAATTTACAGTACAGATTTATTTGTTTGTTTGCGGAACCGTTACACCGCCTTCAAGTGTAATGACATGTGTACATTTTTTTGCAAACGCTTCATCATTTGTAATGACAAGTACAGTTGTGCCGGGTGTATGATGCAGCAGATAATTCTCCACTTTCTGTTTGCCTTCTGCATCAAAACCAAGCCAGGGCTCTTCGAGCAATAACAATTTTGGTTGAGACAGCAGTGCACGGAGTAACAGCACCTTGCGTATAACGGCACTGGACAAGCGCTTACCTGCTGCATCTACCTGTGTATCCAATCCGTTTTTAAGCGATGAAATAAAATCCTGGATACCAAGATGACCTGCCAGTGCACTGATATGTGTTGCAGTAACCGAGGTATCGCCCAGTGTAATATTTTCATACAGTGTTCCCTGAAAAATATCCTGCTGATGAAAGAGAATACCTGTTTCAGCACGTAACAAGGCAGGATTGTAATTACCAATTGGTATATGATTGATGCTGATATTTCCGTTGAAATCGGTATACGCTCCTGTTAATAATTTCAACAGGGTTGACTTACCTGAGCCATCACTGCCGATGATGCAGGCTTTCTCTCCGGCTTTGATTGAAAATGAAACCTGCTGTAACACTTTTGTATGATCAGTATAACCAAAGCTGAGATCTTTAACAGTAACTGCAAGCCCCTGTTGTTCTTCATCCGGACTTAATGTTCCTTCTGCTTCAAGCGGTTTATCAATCACCTTACCCAGCTTTTCTACACTGGTGAGGATATCATACATTTTATCCAGACTCCGGATGAGTTTTTCTACCGATGCCAGTACAAGAAGTATCACAATTTCTGCTGCTGCAAATTGGCCCACATTTATTTCGTTCCGAACCAGCAGAAACGCACCCACAATTAACATCCCCGCCGTAATGAGAATTTTAAAACCAATCAATGTCCAGTACTGCATCACCAATATCCTGAAATGGCTTGTACGTGCATGCAGGTATTGTGTAACCAGCTGATCTGTTTTATCCATGGGCAAGGTGGACCCTCTTGAAAACTGAAATGATTTGAGCACACGTGCAATTTCCTGCAACCATCCTGCCACTGCATATTTGTTTTCACTTTCTTCCAGACTTGTAACCAACCCTCTTGCATACGTAATACGGATGATTGCAAAAAGCAACAGGATAACCAGTAAACTGAAAATGATAAAGACGTTGGCATACAACGAGAGAAGGATCAAACCAAATACAACCTGTATAAGCGCCGCCGGAATATCGAGCAACAAACGGCTTAAACTTTTTTCCAGGTTCACCGTATCAAAAAAACGGTTCACAAACTCAGGCATGTAATACGAATCAATTTTTTTAAGATCGAGACGTGGTATACGCCATGCAAACTCAAATGAATAACGGGCAAACAAACGTTGCTGAATTTTTTCAATAGACTTCATCTGGTTTATCTGCAGCAAACCGGTAAAAAAAACACTGATCACAACAAGAAGAATCAACACTACAATAGAAGTGGAAATACTGCCGGCCAGTACAAAATTGATGATGGCCTGTATTCCGAGAGGAACGGCTAACTGTAACAGCCCGGCAAAAATGGCATAAAAATAAATGGAACCGATTTCCTTGCGTTCAAGGTTTAATACCTGCACTAACCGCTGTAAAGGACGTTTTAAGTCCTTCTCTGCCTGAGCATTTGTCATGTTAAAACGTTATGTAAAAGAAAGTTATCCGGCAAATCAGGCACCATTACCTGCTTTACGCCACGCAAGAAACAGCATTTCTGCCAGATAGTTTGAAAATAAAGAGTGATTTTAATTTTTTTAACAACTAACGGTCATTAACACTCACTTAATGAAATGGGAATATGAATCGCCAATCCACCCTCTGCCGTTTCTTTATACTTGTTGTTCATATCCTTTGCCGTATCCCACATGGTTTTTACTACCCCATCTAACGAAACTTTTGCATAATCGGGTGAGCTTTGTAATGCAAGTTGTGATGCGGTGATGGCTTTGATAGCGCCCATGGTATTGCGTTCAATACAAGGCACCTGCACCAGGCCTGCAATGGGATCACATGTTAACCCAAGATGATGTTCCATGGCTATTTCAGCAGCCATCAGCACCTGGCGTTGTGTACCTCCCATACATTCAGTTAACGCTGCAGCAGCCATGGCACTTGATACACCAATCTCGGCCTGGCATCCGCCCATGGCTGCAGAAATGGTAGAACCTTTTTTGAAAATACTTCCTACTTCAGAAGCTGTTAATAAAAAGCGGATGATCTTTTCATCATCCGGATGACTGTCAGCAGCATTGCAAAAACAAACATAATACATGAGCACTGCAGGAATAACACCGGCAGCTCCATTGGTTGGTGCTGTTACTACACGGCCAAACGATGCATTTTCTTCATTGACTGCCAGTGCAAAACAACTCACCCAATCCAGTATATAAGTAAAATCATTACCGCCCGAACGGATAGCAGTAATCCATGAAGCCAGATCATGCACTGTTTTCCCTTTCAATAATTTTTTGTTGAGTGCAGCAGCACGGCGTTTTACATTTAATCCTCCGGGCAAATAACCGGCTTCGGTATTACAGCCTTTGTACATACACTCATGCATCACCCGCCAGATATTGATGACACCTGCTTTTGTTTCTGCTTCGCTGCGCCATGCATGTTCATTCTCCATCACCACTTCACTGATGCTCATGCCTGTTTTCATACACCAGTGCAACAGATCACCTGCTGTTTCAACAGGGAAAGGCAATTGCACCTGTTGCTTACCGGTAGTTGTTTCATGTTCTTTTACAACAAAACCACCACCAATGGAATAATAGGTTTCGGCAATGGATTGGTCATTAGAAAAAGCAGCAAGAAATGTAACGGCATTGGGGTGAAAAGGCAAGCTCTCCGTCATCAAAAATTCAATATCTTCTCTTGGGTCGAATGCAATTTCATGTTTCCCTCCAAGTACGATTTCTTTCATGGCAGCAATGTCATTGATCTTTGCATCAATTGCATGTACATCAAACGTAACAGGATCATCACCACTCAATCCTAACTGCACAGCAATATCAGTTCCATGTCCCTTTCCTGTTTTAGCCAATGAGCCGTACAACAATACACGTACACTCACCACTGCATTAAACAAATTCAGCTCTTGAATGGATTGCACAAAGCGTTGAGCGGCACGCCATGGACCCAGCGTATGACTGCTGGAAGGCCCCACTCCTATTTTAAACATATCAAAAACGGAAATCGGTTCGTACGACAAGCGGATGAATTTTTACAAAAGTACGTGCAAAAAAAATCCCCTGACATGCAGGGGAAAATTTCAATTCATTTTCAATAATTAGTAATCGCTACCATATCAACATCAAAAATCAGTATTGAATTTGCAGGAATAACAGTAACTCCTGTTCTCGGATCGATTAATGGGTTTGCACCATATCCAAGTGCCGGAGGAATAAATAATCGAATTTTACCTCCTTCTCCAATTAATGTCATTGTCCTTTTCCATCCCTCAATTAAAAAATCACTTAAACCAAATGTAGCTGTTGATGTCCCGGTTGTTTGATCAAACACTTTTCCATCTTTTAACTTTCCAACATACTTTACAATAACTGCGGCACATAATTCTGCCCTCTCACTGCTGCCTGCTGCGTCAATAACATAGTACAACCCACTATTCCCTAATTCTACCGCATTAGTAATACCGTTAGCTGTGAGATAAGCTTTAACGCTGTCTTCTTCACTGGCAGGAGCTACTGTTGTGCCTGCAGTAGCAGTGCAAGGTTCTTTTTTCTTTTTACATGCCGTTATCATTAATGCAAAAGTGAAAATGAGCAGTATATACTTCATGTGTTGTTTTTTTTCTGTGAAACCGAATTTTTAAAATCAGGGCAGCAAATATATTTGATTGCTGCAGATCTGAATGATTTAATTCACGCTTATAAGTGATACTTCATAAATAAGCATGGAGTTGGCGGGTATAACGGGGTTGATGGGGTTTGGCACATCTACACTTCCAAAACCAAGTGTGGGTGGTACAAATAACTGAATCTGTCCGCCTTTACCAACCAGCGAAAGCCCTAACTGTATACCGCCGTTCAGTACACCCAGACGTTCTGTAATATTGGCACCGGGTGGCGTTTCATCAAATGTTGAATCGTTTTTTAACCGGCCTTTGTATTGAAAACTGATAATACTGCAAGGCACAGGCTTATTTGCATCGCCTGCATTTGAAATAATATAATAGAATCCGTTAGGGTGTTTTGTTGCACCGGTAATTCCTTTTGAGTTGAGATAGGTAACAATTTCCTGCTGCTCATTTTGCGGAGCTACTGTTGTATAGGCCTGCAAATTACACTCCCCTTTTTTACAACCCAGGATTGACATCAGTAAAAAACTTCCAATTACGAGATACTTCATGTAAACATTTTTTATAAGACAATGAATTCATCAGGATGGCTGCTCTTGCCCGGCCGCTGCCTGCTGCTCTGTTCTTTTTTTAAGCTCATTGTAGCGCTGTTCATTAGCCTCCCATTTAAACTTCATGCGAAAAACAGCGTAAAATACCACAATGAGTAATACAGCAATTAAGATCACTGTTAACTGTGTGCCCGATACATAAGGCATTCGCTGGTACCAGCCCCTGAACATTACACTCAGTAAAATAGGAAATCCAAAGGCCAGCCCCAAAGGTAACCCAATGGCCAGCTGCTGCACCCATCGCCTTTCTTTTAACCGATTGGCTGCCCACCAGTTTACAAATTCCTTTTCTTCAGCTGAAAGCATTCTTTTTTTTGCAAAAGTACTCATACCGCAACAGTTAACCATAGCATTGTTATGAAAGCAGCATGTTTTTCAGTATGTTTGAAAAAAAATATCCGTGAAAATTCAAGACCTCTTATCACAATACTTATACCAGCAAAAATCACTCACCTTACCCGGCCTCGGTGTATTTGAATTAGACCCTGCCGTAAATATTTACGATCAGAAGGACGAGGGCTGGCCCGCACATACCATACGGTTTATCCAAAACCGATCTGCAACGGTAACCGATGAATTTCTGCATTACCTTGTTGAGCATACCGGCAAAATGAAACCGCTTGCCATGAGCGATCTTGAATCGTATCTCAGCAATGGTGTACAACTGCTCAACATTGGCAAACCATTTCCGCTTAAAGGAATTGGTTCTCTATCAAAAACAACGGCAGGTGATTTTATTTTTGAACAGGGATCTGAAGCGCTGGAAAAAATAAATACGCCTTTATCGGATCTGGCAAAAGATAAAACCATTGATCAGCCTTTAGTTGAAATTGATTTTTCCAGCAGTCCTAAAAAGAGTTCAAAAAAACTGATTGTGGTTGTTGGTGCAATACTGGCAGTTGCAATAATTGGATGGGCCGTTTATTTAGCCATTCCTAAAAAAGAAGCAGCAGAAGAATTGAGTGAAACGGAAGCAGCATCCGATCCTGTAGTTATTACTCCTGCAGATACAACAGCAAGCAAACCAACAGACAGTTTAACGAATGCAACTCCGGTAACTGCTCCTGCAGATACTTCGTTTGTGTTACAGGTTGGCGAATTCAACAATAAGCTGAGTGCTGATAAACGAATTGCCACTTTACTGGGGCGTGGGCATCGTGTGGAGCTGCAAATGAAAGACAGTTTTCATTATGCCATTTTACTGAAGGTGAACAAACCGTTGAAGGATACCACCTATGTAATGGATTCTCTTTCCCGGTATTATGAGTGGAAATCCAGATTTGTAAAAGCCGGTAACTGAAAATGAAACAACGGATACATTTGCTGTTTCTGTTGTATGGATGTATTGCCGTTTGTGATTTCCTGTTTATTTATTTCAATTACCCCACATTACGATGGTTTACCAAACCGCTGCTGATGCCTTTACTTGCTGCTGCATTTTATGTTGCAACGGTAAATAAGAAAGGCCGGATGTTTTGGTTTATTCTTGCTGCATTATTTCTTTCATGGGCTGGCGATCTTTTTCTGCAAATGAACAATCTGTTTATTCCGGGGTTGATCAGTTTTTTACTGGCACATGTGTTTTATATTCTTTATTTCCTGAGCATACATCCCGGTAAAAAAGGATTGTTTCAGTTTCAACCGTTGATTGGTTTGCCTGTGCTCATTTATATTGTACTCTTTCTTTACTTCCTCTACCCTTTCCTTGATGCATTAAAAATTCCGGTAACAGTTTATGGAATTACTATTGGCAGCATGTTGCTGATGAGTTTACATGTACGGCGTAAAACATCTGATGCTGCAGCCACATGTTTTTTTACCGGTGCATTCCTGTTTGTTATCTCCGATTCTGTTCTAGCTGTAAATCTTTTTGCAGTGAAACATGTACTGTTAAGTTTATGTGTGATGATTACCTATGCCTCCGCACAGTATTTTATTGTGAAGGGTACGTTGCGTAATGAACAGGATTTCTGATACCAATCGTTTTTATTCTAAAAGCGACATGTCGCCTTTTGTTTTACAACAATTTAAAAAGGCGACATGGCTGCTGTTGAAAATCAAACGTTTGGGAAATTTGGTTTTATGAAGAGTGGCGCATAATTTAGTGTTATCGGCAACCCTAAAACGACACAACAGAATATGAAACGACTTTATCAAATTGGACTTATCGCTGTTCTTTGCAACTTTTTGACGA
>JALHRP010000070.1:0-4045 GCA_022841365.1 Chitinophagaceae bacterium
GCTCTTCCGATCTAACAATACCATCAATCTTTATATTCTCCGCAAGCCAATCATAGTAATTCTTTCTTGATTCAATATGGCCGGGTTTTATTTTAGCTGGATTTTCTTCCTACATGTTCAATGTCAACTTCAAAATCTTTCAATTCTGAGTAAAGAATGTGCTTTAATTTTTCAAATTCTGTCTTCCAGTCAGGATTATGTGGTTTTATAAAATTTATCATAGTCAATTGATGATTGTCGTTGATTGTATTACCGCTAACGGCCGGGTATTTGCAATGTGGCGGCGGATTTATTCGTCGGCTCGGTACCCAGTTGATGAATGATTAAAAGTTGAAGTTAAGTACAAAAGCTGATAGAAATCCGTCGGCTGTGCCCCGTTTACTAATTGAAAACATCATTTTGAAGAGCCGTATGAATCGAGAGGCTCACGTACGGTTCTGTGAGGAGCAGGGGGTGAAATCTCCCTTGCTTACTCGATTAGCGGTAGTTTTCTATGTCGTCAACGAATAATCTTCTGAATTTTATTTTTTAGTTTGGGTAATACATCTTTCCTAAACCATTCGTTTTTTGCTTGCCAAATATTGTTTCTGGGTGAAGGATGTGGCAATGGAAAGTACTTTGGTAGATAAGTGTTGAAATGATGAACTGTTTCTGTCAAAGTACTTTTTGCTTTGTTTCCCAAATAATAATTTTGAGCATATTGGCCAATAAGTAAAATGAGTTCTGCGTTTGTCATCATTGCGAACAGCTTGTTGTGCCACAACGGAGCACATTCAGGTCGGGGAGGTAAGTCACCCGATTTTCCTGTACCGGGATAACAAAACCCCATTGGCATTAAGGCAATGAGGTCGGTATTATAAAATGTAGCTTTGTCTATGCCTAACCAGTTTCGAAGATTGTCTCCACTTTTGTCGTTCCAGGGAATACCCGAATTATGTACTATTCGTCCCGGCGCTTGTCCAATAATAATAAGTTTGCTTTTAGAACTTGCAGCAACGATTGGATTAGCGCCCAATTCCAGGTATTTTTCACAAACTGTACATTTTTTAATTTGAATTAAAAGCTCTTTCATTATTGTTTTGCTTTATTTCTATTGAAGATGTTTTAGTTTCTCTGTATCTACTTGTTTAGTGAATTTTTGTAAAATGTATTTTAGCTTAGGGTTAATATAAGTTTCACAAAAAGGTTTTTCAGGATTTTTGAAATAATAATTCAATTGGTCTTCAATGTTTAATTTGAAGGTTTCAAAAGGCAATACTTGTGTAATAATTTTTTCTTCAAATTCTGACTGAAGTTCACTAAAAATTAATGTGGCATTTTGATAATCTTCAATAGAAAACGTGTACACTGCCGACCTGTATTTTCCTCTCATACTGTGTATTTTTGTTGATTGATGCGTATGCAAATGTATTTCGATGAGGCTTTTTAAGTTGATTTGTTGTTCATCATAAGTTACTATAATAGCTTCAGACAATATATTAAACACTCCATTTGAAGCAATCCAACCTTGCTCAACTTTTTCAATTCCTTTGAGGGAACTAAATATGGCTTCAGTACACCAATGACAACTGCCGCCTAATCCGAGTTTATTCATTTTTACTTTTAAATTATACTTACTGCTCTTAAAGTAATCAATTACTTTAGCTGTTCGTATTTCGAAAGATGAATGGAATTATTTACCTTTTGTAATGTAGTAATTTAAGCTGTATATTCTGCTATGTTTAAGCAAAATTGCAGGCTTAATTAATCCTGCATTTAACAGCTTAAAAATGCGTAAAATGAAAACTTTGTGATGAGTGGGGCGAAGTATTTTCTCACGACAATAAAATAACTATGAACAAAAAAAGAACAGTTAATAAAACGGCTTTTAGAACATTACTAATAGGTTCAATTCTCACTTTTGCAGTTCCGTTCATAGTTCCCTTTCTAAATCTGGATTTTTTAAAAGATTCAGGCGCCATTGGAGATACCATTGGAGGAATTACTTCACCCATATCCCAATTAGTTGGCTCTATACTTTTGTTTTTGGCTTTAAAAGCTCAATTGGATGCTAATACTATTATTCAACTTCAAATTGAAAAAGATAATGATGAGAGAGTGGCCTTGCGTGAATTAGAGCAGCTTCACGAACTGTATCTTTTTTTTGAAAATAATATTAAAGAGTTTAGTTATGATTTTATTGACAATACTAAGGCTAATCAAAAGCAACTGTTGTATGGTCGCAGAGCAATTAAGAGCTTTATTGCTGATATTGAAAAGATGAATGTGGACATTCACAATGATGCTAATGTGCTTGAATATGACGGTGTAAGAGAAGTACTAAGCATATTAAAAAGTGCGGGTTTGATTTTTGATAAAATAAAACATTCTACTATTTCGCAGAAGGACAAACTGTTTTATAACACCATCTTAAAACACGAATTATTGTTTAGCATTTTCCCAACCACCGATTTGGATGAAAATAGTAATTTAAAACTACCGGAATGCCCTGTTTGCCACGAAAATCACGGCTATTTCCCTCCCATAATATTTGATAGGATACAAGAACTAAAAAGTCATTTTATGGATGACGGGGAATAGGATTGACGCCTCCATATTCTTCTTCGGTCAATTGTTTTCTCCATCCTCATCTGTTTTCTCAACTCTTCTGTCTGAGGCTGGATTATCTTTATTGGAGAACGCTAGTAAATCTTCCCATTGTAACATATTAATTCCTTTTATATTTAATTAATAACTGATGTCTCTATTATAATCTCTGCCTTTAATGTTCTATGAACTGGGCATTTCCCTGCTATCTCTTTTAATCTTTCAATTTGTTCCGCACTCAAATCCCCAACAAATTTTAATTTTTTGCTAATATGATCCAAATACCCAGTCGACACCATTTCCATATCCAAATCATCGCTGTGCTTTTTAGAATAAGTTGTATAGACATAAATCTCGCTTGCGCTCATTATCAGTTTTTCTTTAAACATTGCCCCACCACGTCCCTTAATTAAGTGCTTGTTAGGATCAACCTCATCAGCACCATCAAAATACCAATCAGGCCGATTCTCGTACAAATTTGTAATAGGTATGTCCATTTTACTGCATGTCAGGGCAATTTCAACAGAAGAAGGTATAGCTTTAATATGTAACTTTTCGCTTTTTATTCTTTGTGCAATAGCCAATACTGCAAGGTAAGATGTCGAACCGGAACCAACACCAATCACGTCCCCATTTACGACCTTGGAAGCGATCTGTTCAGCTACCTTTTGCTTACTTTCCTGGTTGCTTATTGTGCCTTGCCATTTAAGGTTTTTTATTATGTCGCTATTCCAATCCATTCCTTTGATTTAAGACATTAAATATGAAAAGAAAATCTCAATTCAGCTATTTTTTTATGGACATCTTTCTCGCTATAAACTGACGGTGGCATTTTGTGAATGATGTTCAAACGCAACTTTATAAAACCCTTGTGTCACATTCTTTCAGGCACACTAATGCCTAATAAATGCATACCACTTTTTATTACATTGGCCGTCATGCTGGCCAGTTGTAAACGCAGTTGCTTCTTATCTGCTGTTTCTGCATTGGCAATAGAATGCTCTGTATAAAATGAACTGAATGTTTTAGCAATGCTATACACATAAATGGCAATGGCAGAGGGGTTCATTTCATAGCAGGCTTGTTTAACAATGGTTGGATACTGTTCCAATGATACGATCAATTCTTTTTCTAATGGAAGAAAGCTGTTACCTATTGACAACTCACCACTGACCAGCGACTTCTTTAAAATAGATTTTATCCTGGCATGATTAAATTGAATGAAGGGCCCTGTAAAACCATGAAAGTCGATGCTTTCATCCGGGTTAAAGATCATTTTCTTTTTTGGATCAATTCTTAATAAGAAAAACTTTAAAGCCTATAAAGATAAGAATAGTGTCACTGAATTTAAAGAATTTTTAAATGAATCTGATTCTTTACAAGGATTTATGGTGTAATCCCCGTAAGCATTTTTTGCATAATCTATCTTAGATCCATTTGAAGCATAGAAATTACACTT
>JALHRP010000070.1:4055-18043 GCA_022841365.1 Chitinophagaceae bacterium
TTTCTTTTTTGGATCAATTCTTAATAAGAAAAACTTTAAAGCCCCTAAACCAATAGTGTGGTACAATGTTGTTAGTTCTTCTGTAGTAAAATCTTTTACCTTACCCAGTTCTTCTGTTTTTTCCTGCGCTACTTTTTCCATTTCAGCAACTATATCGTCGGCATCTACTACAGTGCCTTCACGGCTTTTCATTTTACCAGTAGGCAATTCTACCAGGCCATAACTTAAATGATAAATGTTTTCGGCATGAGGTAATTCTAATTTTTCGGCAATCAACTTCAACACTTTCATGTGGTAATTCTGTTCGTCGCCAATTACATAAATGCTGCGGTCGATATTATACTCTTCGTATTTCTGCTGCGCCAGCCCGATATCCTGTGTTATATAAACCGAAGTACCATCGCTACGCTGTACAATTTTTTTATCCAGTCCATCTGCAGTTAAGTCTATCCAAACACTGTTGTCATCTTCTTTATTAAAAATATTTTTTTGTAAGCCTTCTGCTATAATTTTTTTACCCAGCAAGTAAGTATTGCTTTCGTAATAAGTAATATCAAAGTCGCTGCCGATGTTTTTATAAGTAGTATCAAAACCTGCATATACCCAGCTGTTCATTGTTGCCCAAAGTTCCATTACTTCTGGTTTGCCGGCTTCCCAATCTAACAGCATTTGCTGGGTGGCTTTCATTATTGGGGCTTCTTTTTCTGCTTCATCTTTTGATCTGCCGGCAGCAATTAATTCCTCAACTTGTTTTTTATACTCGTTATTAAACTTTACATAATAATCGCCCACAAAATGATCGCCCTTGGTATTGGTGCTTTGCGGCGTAGCACCATTGGCAAACAATTGCCAGGCTATCATACTCTTGCAGATATGTATACCACGATTGTTTACAATACAGCTTTTTATTACTTCGTAACCACTGGCTTTAAAAATTTCGGCAACGCTCCAGCCTAAAAAATTATTACGCAAATGGCCAAGGTGTAAAGGTTTGTTGGTATTAGGAGAAGAATATTCCACCATTACTTTTTTACCGTTTACTGCATGCTGGCCAAAACTGGTATCATTATAGTTTTTACCCAGTATTTCCATCCAGTATGCATTCGCAATGCTAAGGTTTAAAAATCCTTTTATGATATTATATCTTGTAAATAAAGCAGGGTTATTGGCAATTAGGTGATCGCCCAGCTGAGTGCCTATGGCATCCGGGGATAATTTCAGCGACTTTACTAATGAGAATAATACAATGGTGTAATCTCCTTCAAACTCCGGCTTGGTTTGGTTAATCTGGAAATCTTTCTCGGTAAAAGCCTGCCCGAATAATGCTGTTAAACTATTGATGGCGCTTTTTTGTAAATTCTCTGCTACTGACATGGTGCAAAGATTATACGGCCGGTTACAGGCAATAAACAACAGGCATGTATGGCTGATTGGAGTTTAATATTCATTCGTTGGAAGATTGATTCAGCTTTGCATCAATTTGTTTTTGAAGTTGTTCCTTAAATTCTTCCGCTAATTTCGATTCATTTTTCCCGGGATGCGATAGCTTTTTGACCATCTGATTGATTACTGCACTTTGATCCATGAAGGTGTTGCACATTTCACATATATCAAGGTGATATTCCAGCTCTGACTTCTCTATTGGGGTGATACCTTCGGTATGTTGCTTTTCAATCAACAAAGTAGCTTTTCTGCAATTGTCAAGCATATCAGCTTTTTCTTGATCACTTAAATTTTCCATAACCATTTTTTATTATTTCTCTAAATCCAGTTCTTCTGAAGACAGTCTCTCAAGCTGACTTTTGCACGATGACTGATAACCCAAAAGTTTGAAGAGGTTAGTTCCAATTGGACACAAATATTTTCACTTGATTCATCATCGATATGTTTCAGCGTGAATACTGATTTCCATAAAGGGGGAAGTTTTTTCATGCAAGATTTTAATATGCCATCCAATTCTTTATTTTCCAAGGCCACACCTTCTATGCCAAAAGATTCTGGATAACGTCCCTCTTTCCAATGCCCACTTTCTTCAAAAAATTCGTCGGTATCAGAACCATTAATTGATATCGTCTGTTTTTGTAAATTATTTGACTTTTTGCGGTAAGCATCGAATATCTTATTTTTTAAAATGGCAGTAAGCCAGGTTTTTTCAGAACTACGTCTGTCGAACTTTTCCCAACCTTTCAATGCAGCCAGGAAAGTTTCTTGCACCAAATCTCCGCAAGTTCATTATCATCCATACGTGTACCAGCATAGCTATAAAGATAATCCCCGTAATTATTGACCCAAAAGTTCGGTCCTGCAGGTTTTAATTCTGTTGCTTCGGTCTTACCTGTCATAATTTTTCCTATTGTATTTTTTTTAAGTCAAAAATATAATTACCATATGTAAGATGCTGCCAACAGGTACGGGAATAAATCATTCCTTTATTTCCAGATACCCGCTTTTATCTTTTCCCAAAACTTTTTAGGGTTTAGTCGGTTTCCCCTTCAGCACCTTACAACTATTTTCATATTATTTTAAACTATTCGGAATTTACGATAAAATAAAGAAAAACAGGCTCGATGATCGAACCATATCGTTCTCTAAATTCGCTATCTGTTACTGATAACATCTGCATCGGGGTCATTATTACGCTGTCAATAGTTGAATGTTGTCCCTTCTTTTACGTCATTTAACTGGATGCCCAGCCTTGCCAACCCGTCACGTATCTGATCTGATACGAAATAGTTTCGGCTTGCTCTCGCAGCGTTGCGCATTTCTATCAGCAGGTTAATTGTTCCGTCGAGTTTTTCGATATGTCCATCATGAACTTCAGATTCTATAACTAACCCTAGGACATCGTAGACAAATTCTGAAAGTAGGCTCCTGAAAAGATCTAAATCAGTTGCAATCAACGAAGCCGATTTATCCCTTAGTAAATTGATGAAATTCACAGCTTCGAAAATGTGCGAGATTAGGATTGGCGTATTAAAATCATCGTTCATCGCCCCATAGCAATTATCTCTCCATGCGGGTATATCAAGTGTGGATATTTTGCCGGCCTCTAACTTTTGCAGGGTTTCAAGTGACTTCATAAGGCGATTATGGCCTTTCTCAGCTGCAAGAATTGCTTCGTCTGAAAAGTCCATAATGCCGCGGTAATGCGTCTGCATCATTAAGAACCGTGTAACCGACGCAGAATATGCTTTGCTGAGCAATGGACTTTCGCCACATAGTATTTCACCCGGCAAAATGTTATTCCCGCTGGATTTCGCCATTTTTTTCCCGTTCAGGGTTAGCAGGTTGGCGTGTAGCCAGTAGTTGACCGGTGTATGGCCCGTGGAAGCTTTACCCTGGGCGATCTCACACTCATGATGGGGGAACTTCAGGTCCATTCCTCCACCATGTATGTCGAATTTTTCGCCAAGATATTTAGTGCTCATCGTGGTGCACTCTGTATGCCAGCCCGGAAAACCATCACTCCAGGGTGATGGCCAACGCATTAAATGTTCAGGATCGGCACGTTTCCACATAGCGAAATCCTGCTCATTGCGTTTGTCAGACTGTCCATCGAGTTTGCGTGAATTGCCGACCATATCTTCAAGTTGACGGTGACTGAGCACGCCATATTCATAATCCTGATTGTACTTCGCTACGTCAAAATATACTGAACCATTTGATTCATAAGCGTAGCCATTTTCAATAATCTTCTGGATGATATTTATCTGCTCAATGATATGCCCGGTCGCAGTTGGTTCGATACTCGGAGGCAACAAATTAAATTGTTTGAGAATATCGTGGAAATCGACAGTGTAACGATGAACAATCTCCATCGGCTCAAGCTGCTCCAAACGAGCCCTCTTGGCTATCTTATCTTCGCCCTCATCCAAATCGTCAACTAAATGCCCTACATCAGTAATATTTCTTACGTAACGCACCTTATAGCCCAGATGGAGAAGGTAACGGTAGATCATGTCAAAAGACATGAAAGTCCTGACATTTCCCAGGTGTACTTTGCTGTACACTGTTGGGCCACAGACATACATGCCTACATATCCCTCGTGTAGGGGGATGAAGATTTCCTTTTCGTTGGAAAGGGAATTGTAAATTTTCAGCTTGTGGTCTTTATAGGTCATAGTTATGATTCAAAAAAATGGAATGCTTCATCTATATGATGCCTGTTTAAGAATAGAAAATTACCTGTATCATGTTCCAATTAACATTATAGCTCCTAAACCGCCATCTGCGCAGACACTGATGAGTGCTTTTTTATTATCTCCGGCAAAATGTAATTGTTTTAATGTCTGGCTGATTATTCTGGCACCAGTAGCACCAAATGGATGACCTATTGATATGCTGCTACCTTTTAAATTAAGCTTCTCCATTGGAAATTTCCCCAAATTCGATTTTATTCCCATTTTTTTCAAGTGTGTAGGGCTTTCAAGATTACTTATAGTAGAAAGTACCTGGGCCGCAAAAGCTTCGTGAATTTCCCAGATATCTATGTCGTTATAAGTAAGATTGTTTCTCTCTAATAATCTTGTAATGGCAAATGTAGGCGACATCAGAATGCCCTCTTCTTCTATATTCACTGCCGCCATTTCCCAGTCAGTTAATTTTGCTTTGTAAGGGGTATTAAATTCATTTATTCTATTTTTTCCTGCTACCCAAACTCCTGCAGCACCATCAGTAAACAAACTTGAATTACCTGCGGTTATTGAGCCTTTGCCAGGTTCCCGGTCGAAGACAGGCTTAAGTGTAGAGAGTTTCTCCAATGAAGTATCCTTTCTGGGGATTAGATCTTCCGCTACGTTAAATGCGGGAAAAATTAAATCATCATAAAATCCTTCATTTTTGGCTTTGAAATAATTTTGGTGACTGATCAGCGCTAACTCATCCTGTGCTTTACGGGAAATGCTGAGACGTTGTGCAGTGATTTCGGCGTGCTGCCCCATGCTTTTACCTGTAACCCTGTTAACACCAGGCGGAATGTAGAGCTTGAATTTGAAAATCTTTCCTGCCCATTTGATTTTGTCAACTACTCCATTTAGTTTAGGAAGCTTTTTAATCCATTTTGAAGTTTCATTTGAAAGTCCAAGTTGTACGTTGGAAAAACTCTCTACTCCGCCAGAAATAGCAGTCTCGTCATCCGTTAACATCGATGCTAGTTGAATGGTTGATAATATGCTGCTACTACAAGCCATGGTAGTGCTGTAAGCTATGGTTTCGTCAGCTAAATCAGATTCTAAAACAATGTCTCTTGCGATATTACTGTATGTAAGATTTGGAACAACGGTTCCCCAGGCAAGGTAATTTGGTCTTACTTGATCTTTTTGCGCCATCTTGTTTACAACTGCGACAGACAAATCTACAGCTGAAACATCTTTTAACTGTTTATTTTCTTTTACAAAAGGAGTTCGTAATCCTGATGCTAACCAAATTTCTTTATTAATCTTGCCCATCATTTATAATTGAATGTAAGTAGTTTATAAATTCCAATTCCAGGATTTTACTATATCTTCTTTGTAATTACAGCTTTTGCTATTGTTATGAATTCCTTTTAAAACATCTTGATACATTGCTGTTTGTTTCGGACTTAAGTAATGCTCAGGCTTTCTCTTGTACGGAAGAGCGACGTTGATTTGCGAACGCTGTGCTTTGCTCAATAGCAAATATCCAAATGATGATTTTGACAAATAGTATTGTGGCCTTTCATCTGTCTTATATCCCCGATGATCGTCAATAACAAAGAAACCTTCATTGGTTGCATAGCTGTTCAGTTCCTCCAAGGAAACTTTAGATTCGTCGAAAAAAACTTTTACCACTTCCGAGTTATCAATCCAGCCTGCTTCGGTGTATTTAACAGCTGGGTGTAAGGCCATAGAGGTTTCGCCAGACCAGAAACAGGGGGTTTCGTAAATAGTAGACTTTAAATTACCATATTCCATTTTTAAGTCTTCACCTAGAAGAATTGCATAGCCGGGTATGGGGTTTCCTGTTTTCTTAAGTACTTCTATCATTTTGTTGTACATACTTAATGGCTGGTAATTATTGGCTAGTTTAGGGATAATATCCTTTCCTTTGTCGTCTATAAAGTGAGCTACTGGATTGTTCCAGGAAGGCTCATTATATAAGGTAAGGATATCATTGTCCTTTCCCGGTTTATTATTAAAAATGGCCAGGGGAATGAATTCATTTTCTATAAATTCAACCATCAGGGGATGGCTTAGAACGTCCCTTCCAAAATTAACACATGTAGAACATCCCGGAATTTCCTGAAAGAAAAGCAGTACTGGTTTATTTTGAAGTTTACTTTCGGTTAGTGCCTTATTGTAATCTCTTAACCATTTTACTTTTCCTAATTCTATGTGCTGGCTTTTTGGATTCGTAGTGGTTTCCATTTGCAGCTCCTTTTAAATTTATGGGCGTTGTTTCATTTCCATCTGCATCCTTTTAATTTCTGTCGTGAATTGTATTTGTAAATAGTTCCTTTACAATTATGCTTGCACTCTTCCATAGCCGTTGTAATCCTGGTGGTAATCTTCGGCTTGGGTAAATGCTTCTAGAGCACTTAATTCAGTTAATACTTCTCTGTTATTTGTTTGGGCTATTTCGGTAAATACTTTTTCAGCTATTGCCTTTTGCCCGGCATTATGATACAAAACAATTGTACGATACTGCGATTTCGTACCTAGGTTATTGTAATTTCTACGGGAGTAATCGTACATTTTCATAAACTTCCGCAAAAGCTCCTCATAGCTTATCTTATCAGCGTTAAATTCTACTTGTACCACTTCTGCGTGGGCACTCTGTCCTGCACAAACCGTTTTGTAAGTGGGATTGGGCGTAGTGCCGCCAGCATAACCAGATATGGCATCGATAACTCCCAGAATGCGTTGTAAGTTTTCTTCTACTCCCCAAAAACAACCGCCACCAAATGTTGCTAATTGTGTATTCATTGTATGCTCCTTTTTTATTTTTTTGTTATACAAAGCTACATCAGTTGTCAGGTAGCATGGTAGTCCAAAGCACACTACTATTTGTAGATACTTCCCTGATAGCTGTAAAAGATAAAAGCCTTAGCTACTCACAATATAAACTTGCAATGCAGCATAAGGCTTATCAAAAAAACTATTATCAATCTTTTACGACCTATAAAAAGCTTTCTTTAAACCTTTCAAAATGACAAGTATAACCATTTGGCTTTCTAACTAAATAATCTTGATGCTCAGGCTCCGCTTTCCAAAATGGTGCAAAAGGCTCTAAAGTTGTAACCACTTCGCCTTCCCATTTTCTTGATTTGTTTACAATATCAATCACTTCCTGGGCAATTGCTTTTTCTTCTTCATTCTGATAAAAGATAGCAGAGCGATAACTGGAGCCTCTATCGTTTCCTTGCCTGTCAATGGTTGTAGGATTATGAATGCGATAGAAATAATCTAACAATTCTCTAAACGATGTGACGTCAGAATCGTAACTAATTTCTATTCCTTCGGCGTGGCCAGGGTGGTTTCGATAAGTGGGATTTTCGTTTTCGCCACCCTGGTAACCCACTTCAGTATTTAATACGCCGGACCTTTTTCTGAACAAATCTTCCATTCCCCAGAAACAACCGCCTGCTAAATATGCATGTTTAATATTCATTTTTTATTTTTCTTTGAATTAATCTTCTTTTACTAATGATAACGAATTGATACAATACCGCAGTCCGCTTGGCGCTGGCCCATCAGGAAAAACATGCCCTAAATGTGCATCGCAGGTATTGCATTGCACTTCTACCCGTACCATTCCCCAGGATCTATCGGTAAGATATTTGATGGCATTAACTTTTGCAGGTTGTGTAAAACTTGGCCAGCCGGTACCTGAGTTAAATTTTTCACCGCTATCAAACAACAGTGTGTTGCAACTAACACATTTGTACTTACCCGGTTCATGGCTTTCGCACAAGGCTCCGGAAAATCTTGCCTCAGTTCCGTGTTTTCTTGTTATATAGTATTGGTCTTTGGTCAATATTTTTTCCCACTCTTCATTTGTCTTTTCTACCCTTTTGTCGGGTAATGGGTTCCCTTTTGAACCAAAATTTAATACATCATTCCAGCTTAACATTCCTTATTTCCCTTTCTTTTAATTAGAGCACAAAAATACGCTGCGATGGTTCCAATTCGGTTGGCTAAACGGCACTAATAGTTGTCAATTATTCCCGGGCTTTATTGCGAAACCGCTACCCATGTTGCAAACGAGAGGTAATACCATTTGAAAGTACCAATGCATTGCTTCGGGTGGAACAAAGAAGAACTTTTAAAAACTAATTCTTTCTGAATGCAGACGGCGTTTTATGGGTGTATTTTTTAAAAAAACGGCTGAATGCCTGCACATCAGCAAACGATAAATCGTCAGCTATGAGGTTAATGGGTTCGTCGGTATATAACAACTGCCGCTTGGCTTCCAGCAAACGTCGCTCATTTATAATTTGTAAAGGTGTTTTATCAATAAGTTTTGAAAAGGTATTGGATAATGTTTTGGGGGACTTGTACAATAGGCCTGCATAGTCGCTTACCTGGGTAAGTTGTTTATAGTTTTTTTCGACTAAAAAATTGTATTCCCTGATTAACGTGATGTCTTCATCATTTGTTTTCTTATCAAAGTGCTCGCTATGATAATTTCTTACAAATAGTATTAAAACCCTGTTGAGCAAACTGCGGAGCATTTCCAATGTATAATCGTCTTTTTCTTCCAGTTCCATCATAAACATATCCCATATCGTTAAGTACTTGGCAATTTCGTTTTGTTTAATACTTATTTTTGGAATACTGGCTGCGCCAAAGAAAAGCAACCCCTTACAACCAATATCCTGATCGTGGTTTTCTACACAATGAAAGTCTCTGTTAAATTGAATGATATTGAGTTTGTCAAATTTGCTTTCTTTAATTTTGTGAAATTCTGTAAGAAATATAACGCAATTCTTTTCGACAATTATCTCTTGCTTATCAATGCTGAAACTGGCTTTTTTACCGGTATTCCAGATAATAGAAAGATTGGTTTTTAAATCTTCCTTAAACATATATGCCATCTCCGGTGTGATGGTGCCTATAAAAATTCTTTCATTATTTTTTGCATTAAAGTACATTTGATTTCCATTTTAAATTTTTAATGCCGCCTTCCTTTAAATGACACAGTTTGGTTTGATTGGCTTGCTTTGGAAATTTTGACAGGAGTATTCTAAGTTTTTGGTTAATGACATTTTCACAAAATGGTTTTTCGGGATTGGAATAGTAGTAATCTAAAAAGGACGCTTGATTCAATTTAAAATTAACAAAAGGCAATACTTCTGTTATTATCTTATGCTTAAAATCAGCCTGTAATTGTTCAATGCTCTCGGTCACTTTCACTTCAATGCCTTGCAGGCTTGTAAAATAATACACGGCACTTCTGTATTTTTTACGCATACTATGCGCCGCAGTACAACTATGAGTATGTAAATGAATTTCAATTAATGTCTTTAAGGGAATAATCGTAGCATCAAAATGAACAATAACCGCTTCCGAAAAACTATCGTTTTCGCCGGTAGAACTTATCCATCCATGATCTACTTTTTCTACCCCATTTAGCGAGGCAAAAATGGCTTCTGTACACCAATGACAACTACCACCAAATCCTATTTTTGTTATCAAAGTAATGATGTTTTTTTATTTATGCAATATATCTGTAAGCTCTAAGCCATTAATAAATTTTTCTAAAGCTGATCTATATTCCTGATGATTTTGTGTACTCAACCACAAATTTCGACTGCCGTGTATGCCGGTGCCTGTTGGTTTAAAACCAATTTTATTAACCGACGGAATTGCTTCAAAAATAGCTGCCCAACCATCCACCTCAGCTTTGGCGGAACTAATAAACACAGGCAATTGTAAATCTTTTGCCCAGGCAGCGATAGATTTATTTGCTAATTCAAAATATTCGCTTGGTGAAAAGGAAATTACGGCGGTTAATACATCGGCATATTTTACACCCATGATGAGTGCCAATGAAGCGGAGTAAGAACTTCCCAAAAGCACTTTCTTTGCTCCGGGATATTCTTTAGTGGCATACATAATGACTGCCTCAATATCCTGAGCTGCATCGATATAGTTGGTGGGTTTACCGGCAGCCACCGCCGCTTTATGCGTTTCATTCACTATGCCATTTACTTCGCCACCGCTGCGCTGGTCGACTGCTATGCAGGTAAAGCCTTGCTTAAAGAAATAGTCAGCCGTTTCAAGGTATTCGCCACGGCTAAACCCGGCCTGGTGACAAAGGATAAAAACAGCGGATTCAATATGTTCGCTTTCATACAGATTGGCAGTAATGCTAAGCCCATCAGTTGCTTTGATTTCTATTGTATTCATAACGTTTTTTAAATAATCCAGTACAGCTAACTAACTAACTCGGTTTCAAAATACACTTTACCTGCTATTGTTTTATGTACAGGACATTTAGAAGCTATTTCTTTCAATTTAATAATCTGTTCTTCGGATAAATTTCCAACAAACTTTAATTTTTTACGGATAAAATCGAGTTTGCCCATTGCTTCTGGTTCACGGTTTTCTATTTCTTCAGCATGTTTTTTGGCATAACTCAGATACACATACACTTCTTTCAAATCCCATTCCTTGCGCTTTGCATAAAGCTTTACGGTAAGCGTGGTACAAGAGCCTATAGCGGCAATGAGCAATTCATAAGGTGATAAGCCTGAATCATTGCCCCCAAAATCGATGGGCTCATCGCCCAGGATATGTTGTGTTTTGGTATAAATATGATTGGTATAAGGCGCCGATGTTTCGTGATAGACTAATACTTGCTCACCTTCTACATTTTTGAGCATCATTGTTTCGTTTGTTCCATTTTCGGCGATGGGTACATATCGGTCTACCCAGCTGGCAATAACACCGGCAATATAAGCAGCATCTATTTTATTGCTCACTAAATGGTCTGCACCATCAAGACTGATAAAACTCTTGGGATGGAAAGCATTGTTGTAAAGCCTTCCGGCATTGTCAATTTCTACAATAGTATCCTGCGGCGAGTGCATTATTAGTATGGGCTTGCGCAATTCTTTTACTACTACTTCTAAATTATAATTTTCCAAATCGTCCAGGAATTGTTTCCGGATGGTAAAGGGTCGTCCGCCAATATTTAAAAGGGCGTACCCTTGTTTATTAATTATACCATCAAGGTTTTGAAAATGCCGGGTGATATGTTTTACATACGACGGCGCAGCAATAGAAACAACAGCTTTAATATTTGCTAATTTTGAAGCAGCGATAATAGCCGCAGCCCCACCTAGCGAATGGCCAATGAGTATAGCAGGCGCAATATAATTTTCGGTTAGAAAACTATTGATATCCTCCAGGTCCGAAATATTGTTGGAGAAATTGGTTTCAGAGAAATCGCCTTCACTATGCCCCAATCCTGTAAAATCAAAATTGAGTACACTGATACCTTTTTCGGTAAGTTCGTTTGAAATGTTCTTTACGACTTGCAAACTCGACGAACAGGTAAAGCAATGCGCAAATATGGCTATATTATTTATTTGCTCATTAGCAGGAGTTACCAGGTGAGCAGCCAGGTTTTCGCCAGCCCTGTTCACTATTTTTAAATTAATTTGTTTCATACAGTTTTGAAATATTTATTTTACCAATCTTATTCCACAGTATTGCCAACGCATATTTGAATGAAAGAAATTACGATAGGTTTTTCGGCTATGTCCATCGGGTGTAGCTACCGAGCCACCACGAAGTACCATGGTGTTTATCATAAATTTTCCATTGTATTCACCTAAAGCCCCTGGTGCTTTGCTGAACCCCGGATAGGCGAGGTATGCTGAATTTGTCCATTCCCATAACTGGCCCCAGGTAAATTTATCAGCGGCAACTTCCCACTCGGCTTCGGTGGGCAACCTCATTTTTCTCCATTCGGCATAAGCCCACGCTTCAAAATAACTTACATGAATGACCGGCTCTTGCAAATTTATTTTTTGCAAACCGTCTAAAGTATAAGTATACCATTCACCTTCTATCTGGTACCAATACAAAGGCGCATTTACTTTATTATTATTTATCCATTGCCAACCTTCATCGTGCCAGTAATTAAAATTAGTATAGCCCCCGGCATTCATAAATTCTATAAATGCTGCATTGGTAATTAAGTTGGTGGCAATTTCAAAATCGGCAATATATACTTTATGCCGGTCCAATTCATTGTCAAAACAAAATTCAGTACCACTATGGCCAATTTCGTAAACGCCAGCATCTATTGTGATAAACTCATTGGACACCGGTTCTGTTTTTGGAATAAACAAATTGCCGCCATATGTTGGAAATGTTGGCTGGTTTCCTAGAATGTATTTTATATCATAAACAAATAACTCCTGATGCTGCTCTTCGTGATTGATACCTACTTTGATCAGGTTTAAAACTTCTTCATTCGGATTTGTTGTTAAAAAATGAACCATCGCATCGGTTACATAGTTCCTGTAATGGTAAATTTCTTGTACTGAAGGCCTTGTCATTAATCCTCTTACGGGGCGTAACACTCTTTTGCCTGCATTGTTATAATAACTATTAAACAGAAAAGAAAAGTCTTCATCATAAACCTTATAGTCTTTGGCATACTTTGTTAAAATAAATTCTTCCCAAAACCAGGTAACATGAGCTAAATGCCATTTGGGCGGTGAAGCAAATTCACTTGGCTGCACAGAATAATCTTCAATCAAAAGTGGCCTGGTGAGTTCTTCTGAATATCTTCTGGTTTGGATAAATTTATTTAAAAGTCGCTGCAGCATTTTTGAATTTTTAGCAATGTTGAATAGTACGTCAATGTTTCATTAGAATATAATCTGCAAATAATCCTTTACTGTCCATTATCTTATACTCACAGGTGATATCTGTTTCACTTAAAATATTTTTAATAATCTGATCATTATACTTTCTGGAAATTTCGGTTTGTATTGTTTCACCTTTTTCGAAATTGAATGGGTGATTCGCAACGTTGATTTCAAGTTTTACTTTACTTCGTAAGAAGCTTTTCGCAATGCCCTCATCCTCTTTATAATCAGCAAAATGTTCAAACTGATTTATATCAAAATTGCCACCTAATTCTTTGTTTATTCTGTCCAGTAAATTTAAATTGAAGGCAGCCGTAATGCCCTGTGCATCGCTGTAGGCAGGCAAAACAATTTCTTTTGCTTTTATTAAATCTACTCCCAAAACAATTTTATCGCCTTTGATTAAATTGGCACCTAACTGGTAAATAAATGTTGCCGCCTTATCATCTGATAAGTTCCCGATATTAGAACCTAATACCATTACCACTTTGTGCCTTGTGTTATGCCGCAATTGTTCTAAGGTGACAAAATAATCGCCCTGCTTTGCACTTATTTTTAAAGCAGGCAATTTGCTATCTAGCATTTTTTCCAGGCCTTTCAAAGCATTTTCAGAAATATCAACGGGTATATATTCAAACTTATATCCTTGCTCAGTTAATGCACTTAGTAAATGAATAGTTTTTGTACCATCGCCTGGACCAAACTCTATAAATTCATAATGCAGACCTTTGTTTAAGGCCAATGCAGCAATTAGCTCATCCGTTTTATTTTTAAAAATATCCATTTCGGCATTGGTGAGATAATACTCTGGCATAGCCATTATTTTTACAAAAAGTGCATCACCTGCTGCATCATAAAAATATTTTGACGACAGTGTTTTTTGCGGCGCTTTAGATAATCCTTTAATAACATCCTTTAAAAATTGTTGATTCATTTATCCTTAAATAACATAATAATGAAATAGCCAATCTGGTACAAATAAAACAGGCTGAATGGTAATGCCATAATGATTAATAAATTACTCACTGCATTTAGAATATCGCTTGTACCCAGCATGGTAAGCCCAATAGCTGTTGCCGTCATGATAAAGCCCCAGATTAATTTGTGATTTTTTGTTGGATTTTCGTTGCCGTTATCGCTG
>JALHRP010000071.1 GCA_022841365.1 Chitinophagaceae bacterium
AACATGTTGATGCCGAAAACCACCCATACCAGTGTAATGAGTATATCAATGGGCCACTCCAACTCTGCATATTCTTTACCGGTGGTAAAACCGAAAAATAAAGTGATGGCTGCGGCAACAATAATAAACTGCCAGCCCCAGAAATGAATCCAGCTGAGCCGGTCGCTGAACATTCTTGCTTTACATAAACGTTGCAACGAATAATAAATACCGGTGAACATACAGTTACCTACAAATGCAAAAATGATGGCATTGGTATGGATGGGGCGAAGGCGTCCGAATGTTGTACCTGCGTAATCGAGTGATGCTGCAGGATAATAAAATTGAATGGCTACCCATAATCCAACGGTCATACCTACTACTCCCCAAAGCGCTGTGGCGTTGGCAAAGTATTTTACAATCTTGTTGTCGTAATAGAACTTTTCCAGTTGCATAATTTCAGTTTGGTTATAATGATTTTGATGGAGGGTTGTTGTTAATGTCTTTTGTTTGTTTTTCTGCAGGTGCTGTATCATCAAATAACATGCGCAGGGGAGCAGCAGCTTCATCATCGTACTGTCCGTTTTTTACATTCCATATAAATGCTGCCAGAAATAAGGCGGCTACTGTAATGCTCACAATCAGCAGTAAAAAAATAACAGACATGTGCGTTGATTTTGATGCTGTAAAACTATTATTGACCAAAAAGTTGAAGGCTGACGCAAATCAGACAAATGCTTGATTCTGATCAAATGCTGATGACCTTGCTCAGGTTTTTATCATTTCAGCCTGATCAATCGGGCATATAACACGGTTGCGGCATAGGTAAACAGGATAATTGAAATGGAGCTGGCAGGCATCAGGATAGCGGCAATTAAGGGCGAGAGTACCCCTTGTACCGCAAAGGTTAATCCGATGATATTATAAAGGATAGAAAAAATAAAACTGGCCAGAATAATTTTTTTATTGGCTTTTGCCAGCTTTAAAAAAGCAGGCAGGTTTTGTAACTGATCTGCTTCAAGTATAGCATCACTTGCAGGGGTAAAATTATTGGTGCCTGCAGTAATGGCAATGCCAGCGTTACTTTGTTTTAATGCACCGGCATCATTCAAGCCATCACCAATCATAACAACACGATCGCCTTTTTTTTGCTGTAGTTGAATATAGTTGAGTTTGTCATGCGGCTGTTGCCCGAAGAACAGTCCTGCTTTTTTGCCAATAGCAAGCTGCAGTGTTTTGCGTTCATATTCATTATCGCCGGAGAGTACCGAAATGTTATATTGTTTTTGTAACCGTTTAATTTGTGCAAGAAGTGCAGGCCGGTAATGATTGCGGATGCTGAAATATCCTTTGGTATCTCCATCAATTGAAATGTACAATACACTGCCGGTATGCGTATTTATTTTTTCGCCTGTAACAAATTCATCAGAGCCGATGGCAATGATGTGCTGATCAATGATACCCCGTATGCCTTTGCCGGGGAGTTCGTTAAAGTTTGAAACAGAGAAATATTCTTTTCTGTTCAACCATTTAACCAGCTCTTTACTCAGCGGATGATTGCTTTGTGCAGCCAGTGCTGCAATACAGGTAATTTCTTCATCCGTTAAATATTTACCTGTAAATGCGATATCCTGTTTTTCCGATGAAGTAAGTGTACCGGTTTTATCAAACACCAGATGGTTTGCAGTTGCCAGTTCTTCTATAACCTGTGCATTGCGTAAATACAATTTGTTGCGGCTGAAGATGCGCAGCACATGGCCGTTGGTAAATGTATTAGAAAGCAGTAATGCACATGGGCAGGCCACAATAAGAATAGTGGTTACTACATTCCATGCCTTACTGCTGTCGTAAAAACTCCAGTACAATGCAGCAACAGCCGCAATGCCAAAAACAATCCAGGTAAAATAACGGCTGATTGCGTTGATGAATGAATAAGATTGTGTTGTTTGTTTATCTGTATTGTTCCAGAGTTTGGTTAAATAACTCTGCGCCACTTCTTTCATTACCAGCAGTTCTAAAACACCACCGGTTTGTTTGCCACCGGCATATAATAATTCGCCCATCTCTTTTACAACAGGTAACGATTCGCCTGTAACAAAACTGTAATCAATCATCGCTTCGCCCCGTGTAAGCAATCCGTCTGCAGGAATTAATTCTCCATGATGAATGATGATGGTGTCTCCTGCTTTGAGATCGGGCAGGGCAGTTTCTATTGTCTGATTATTTTTTAAGACGGTAACAGCAATGGGAAAGTAGGCTGCATAATCTCTTTCAAACGATAATTGACGGTATGTTTTTTCCTGCAATGCACGTCCTGCCAGCATAAAGAAAACAATGCCACTCATGGAATCAAAATAACCACTGCCGGTATTACTCAGTACTTCATAAGCACTGCGGCCAAAGGTCATAAGAATGGCTAAAGCAATGGGGGCATCAATATTTAAATACCTGTGTGTAAGACTGCCCCATGCACTGGTATAAAATGGTAACGAACAGTACAGCAATACAGGTAATGCCAATGCCATGTTTGCATAACGGAATAATTGCTGCAGATTTTTTTCAGCATCATCAAGCCCCAGATATTCCGGAAAGCTCATGAGCATAATATTCGCAAAGCAAAACCCTGCAATACCTAACTGATAAATTAAACTGCGTTCAATAACCGGTTTGGCTTTTTGTAAATTTTGTAAGCTGATGTATGGTTCATAGCCAATGCTGGTAAGCAGTTCGGCAACGGAGCGTAACGATGTATTTTGGTGATTAAATACCAGATCAATTTCTTTTTTGCCAAAGTCTACTCTTGATGAAATAATATCTGCATTCAGTTTATGTAAGTGCTCCAGCAGCCATAAACAGGAGCTGCAGTGTATTTGCGGAAGGTAAAACGTAACATGAGTTTGCTCATCATCTTTAAAAGAAATGAGTTGCTGCTGTATTTTTTCATCGGTTAAAAATGAAAATTTGTCTTTGCGAACAGTTATCCGTTGTGCTGATCCCGGATTATTATTCAGTTGATAATATTGGCACAGATCACTCTTGCTGAGGATTTGATACACGGTTTTGCAACCCTGGCAGCAAAACGATTGATTGTTGTATGTAATCTGATCTGCAGTACAATCTTCTCCGCAATGATAGCATTGAGCAACAGGTTGGGCAGTTACTTTCATAGCCCGCAAAATAAACTGCAGCAGTTGTTCAGATCTTGATGCAGATCATTGCTTTCTCTGATCAATCTCATAAAAAAGCCCCGCCACAAATCGTTTGCGGCAGGGCCGGGTTTCCATCCCGCCATTGGCAGGACTATTTAACAGCGATGTGTTTGCCCGCTGCCAGCTTTGTTTCCTCTTTTTTAGGAAGCATGAGTTTTAAAACGCCTTCTTCGTACTTCGCTTCAATGTTTTCTTTGTTTACTTCTTCAGGAAGTGTAAAGCTGCGGCTGAAAGAAGAATAGTTGAATTCTTTCCTGGTATACATTTTTTCATTTTCTTCTTTGCTCTCTTCCTGTTCGCTGCTGATGGTGAGCATGCTGCCTTCCACATCAATATTAAAATCTTCTTTCTTCATGCCGGGTATGGCCAGCGATACATTGTACTCGTTTTTAGTTTCAATGATATTTACAGCCGGCACAGTCATTACACGGCCAAAGAATGAACTGCCATGATCAAACCACTCGTTCCATGGCTTAAAAAAATCATCCAGTACAGCAGGTAACATGCCTGTTTTAGCAATAGCTCTTGTAGACATACATCCTCCTTTTGTTTATCAATCAATAAATAATGTTAACAGTTTAAAGTTATTTTTTTGATACGCTGATTACAAGAACGGGCGTCAATAATGAGTATGAGAGTAATCATTAAAAAGTGCTATCCTTTTTTCTCCTGCATCCATCTGTTTATTTTTTCTGCTGCGGTTTCAATCGCATTTTTAGTAAAAACAGCAGTAATAGCAGCCAGTATATCTGCTAGCGAATGTTTTTCTTCATTTTTTTCTGTGTGCAGGAACTGCTTTAACGCTTCTTCTGTAAGTGTAGCAGGACGCAGGCTGTCTTTTACATCACGCCAATCGTAACGGATGGCTTTTTCCAGTTCTTTCCTGCGTTGATGCAGCCGTTTTTTTTCGGCTTTGAGAAATTGTATAGATCGAATTTTATTCATCCTCTTCATCCTCCGTATAAAATTGGTTCAGTAACGCATTCATCAACGGCAGTTGAAGTAGTTGAACCCGAAAGATCCAGATCAGTAATGCCATGATGAGATAAATGCCTCCGGTAATTAAAAAGCCCCAGTACAACTCACCGGTGATTTTTGTAAAAACAAATGCCAAAGCAATACTGGCAAAGAAAATAAAGCTCATGAAAAAGAAAAATACAACAGCTCCTGCAATCACTGCAGCTGCCAGACCGGATGTTTTTTCTGCTGTGTTCAGCTTTACTTCATCCATCCGGTTGTTGATGTACTCTTTCAAATGCTCCGCCAGTTCTTCTGCTTTGGCAAATGTTTCTTTCATTGTGTTGTTTTTGAATGGTAACTGCTTTTGAAAAAAGGGCAATCATGATTTATGAAAGTTCGCCTTCCATTTTCTTCAGCTCCTCTGCTTTGTTTTTGATATTTACCCGCAGGCTGCTCAGTTTGTCTTTTACAACATCTGTTAAGCGGTTGCTGCTATCTGCTATTTTTTTTCTGGTAGCTGTACCTTTATCAGGTGCAAACAAAATACCCAGTACGCTTCCAACCGCCAACCCAGCTGTTGCAGCAATAGCAATTTTTCCAATGGTATTCATGTGCATGTTTTTAAGGTGAATAATAATTGACCTCCCTAAACTATGCTCATCTTTTCTTCTGCACAATGACAGTACTCATTGATATCTGTGACAGTTGTCAACCCGAAAAATCAAAAGAACAGCTGTATTTAGATGATACATTCTATAACATACTTCATAAATCGGGTAATTGCTATGAGAACCATCAATACAACAGTTGATGCTGATCATTTCTTCTGTTCAAAAACTGAAATAGCTTAGCTGCTATTCTTCATTACACAACTACCGGTTATGCATGGAACACTCAACGAACAGGAGATGAACAACCTGCTTTCAAGTCAGGGAATTGGGCGTATAGCCTGTACCAATGGCACGCAGCCTTATATTGTACCTGTTACTTATTTTTTTGATGGTGAGTATATTTATGGACAAACGTCTGACGGGATAAAGTTGAAACTGTTGCGTAAAAATCCAAAAGTTTCTTTTGAAGTAGATATGATAACTGATATGATTCATTGGCAAAGTGTTGTTGTAAGAGGAAGGTTTGAAGAACTGCATGGCGAAGATGCAGAGGAAGCACATGAACGATTTTTTTACAAACATTATTCGCTTGCAAGCACTTCTAAAGTTCATTTGCATGAACATGACTCTGTGACTGAAATGGAGACTATTGAAAATATAAAGCCCGTTGTGTACCGGATCCGCATCATTAAAAAAACCGGACGGTTCCAAAAAAGATAAGGAGTAACTTGCTGTGCATGTCATCGGGTAAACTTTTTCCTGTCTCATCGGCTTACAGTTTGTACAATCATGTACAACTGATAAGGGGCGGACAGGATTATTTTACCACCCTCCATCGGATGATTGATGAAGCTACACGCAGTATTCACTTACAAACCTACATTTTTGAAGCAGATGAAACAGGTATAGCTGTTGCAGAAGCATTAATGAAAGCTGCAAAACGTGGTGTACAGGTTTATCTGTTGGTTGATGGATACGCATCGCAACAATTATCTGCTGCATTTATTGCAGCGTTAAAAGAAAGCACTGTTCAGTTCCGTTGGTTTGAGCCGGTATTTAAAAGCCGGCATTTTTATATTGGTCGCAGACTGCATCAAAAAATTATTGTAACAGATGGGTTAAACAGTTTAACAGGTGGTGTAAATATTTCAAACCGTTACAATGATTTGCCCGGGCAACCTGCATGGCTCGATTGGGCACTGTATTGCAAGGGCGAAGTAAGTGCAGAGTTATATCATCTTTGTGTTGATACATGGAATAAAGCAGGGTGGGGCAAAAAGAAAGATCAACTGCTTAAAGAGGAATCAACTGTTCATTATAAAGAAGAAGAATGCCTGGTTCGTGTGAGGTATAACGATTGGGTGAGAGGTAAAAATCAAATCAGCCGGAGTTATCTGGAGATGTTCAGAAAAGCGGAGTCTCACATCACAATCATGTCGAGTTATTTTTTACCCGGCCGTTCGTTCAGACGCAATATGGCATTGGCATCAAAACGGGGAGTGCAACTGAATGTTATTACTGCAGGTACCAGTGATGTTGCATTGGTAAAACATGCAGAGCGTTATCTCTACAGGTGGATGCTGAAAAATAAGATGGCTATTTACGAATATCAACCCAATGTATTGCATGGCAAGCTGAGCACATGCGACAGCCGCTTTGTAACAGCCGGTTCTTATAACATTAATAATTTAAGTGCCTATGCAAGTATTGAGTTGAATCTGGATGTACATAACCGGCCCTTTGCAAAAACTGTTGAACAGCAGTTAAACTACATCATGCAAAACGATTGCATACTGGTAACTGAAAAATGGTTTGAGCAACACAATACATTTCTGAAACGTATCTGGCAACGTATCTGTTACGAACTGATTCGCTTTGTTCTGTTTTTATTTACGTTCTATATGCGGCAAAGAGGTTAAAGTCCGCCAATACGTTTCATATAGTTAAGCAGTTCGTTTTTATTCCAGCCACTGAAACGGCCCCGTTGTACAATCAAATCATTTTCTTCCGGATGCTGCAAGTAATAGTAAAATACAAATCCTCCCTGCGGATTTTGCCATCCGAACCTTTGGCCAAAACGCAGATCATTCATCAACAGTGTATCATTTCGTTTTTCTACCGTATAAAATTCCTGTGAAAAACGACGAAGGAGTTGCACATCTTCATGATCTTCTACCGGTTTCAGCAACGAATCGTTACGGGGAAAGAAAGTAAACTTCATCATTTCTGTTTTGTCAAATACCGAACGGAAACCAACGTAGTAACCACTGTCGTTACCTGCCACCACATACCATAACCAGTTGTTTAGCGGAGCAGGTGTTGTAAAATAACGTTCATGTGGAATTTGTTGTTTTGCAAACTGTTTGTTTACTTCTTTATCTATCTGATATTTATTGTAGCTGCAATAGAGCAGATAAAGTGCAGGCAGTAACAGGCCAGTTTTCCATATAACTGAACGCCATCTGTGAAAACGATGCAATACAATTAACAGCAACAGAGCAATGGCGGGCCAGATGGAAAAAAACAGATCAGCAACGTACAGCATATTAAACGAGAAGCGCTGATTGCTGAATGGAACCAGCCAGCCAATACCATAATTATTAAACCCATCAAGAAATAAATGCAGAAACACTTCTGCAGCAAAAAATAATATCCATCTTTTGAATGAAATATTATGTGGCCGGTGAATTTTTTCTGCTGTTAATGCAAACACCGGAACAATAAGCAGCGCAAAGAGAATAGAATGCGTAAACCCCCGGTGTGCCAGCAGGTCTTCGGCCGTGTCCATCCAGAACGATGCAATAAAATCAATATCCGGAATGCTCTGTGCCAATGCACCCCAGATCATGGCTTTTTTACCAAAACCTTTTTCAAAAAAAGCTTCACCAATACATGTGCCAATGGCAATATGCGTAATGGAATCCATTCACTGATTTAAGGCGTGAATATAAACCGAATAGCATTTACACCGTAATATAAACAGCAGCTTTCTTTAATTTATGAATGCTTATGTGCCTTCTTTACTTTACAGGTTGAAATGCCGAACAATGAATAGATGGGGCAAAAACTTACAAAGCTTGTAAGTAAAAATATTCCGGCAACTGCCAGTGCTACATATCCCCATGTGCCGGTAATAATTTGCTGAAACCACAGCAGCGCAAGTGTACCTGCAATTATCAACCGTATAATGCGGTCTGTATTTCCCATGTTCTGTTTCATTTTATATAGTTTAAGAGTTTAAGAAAAGCAACCGGTTCATTTGTTGCAGTAACAGTGTAAAAATATATTGTCCTGTTGGGGCTGTATATGATAACGAATGCCTGATTGTATGATCATGATCATAACAAAGTAAGGCCGGATAAACATCCAGCCTTAGAAACAATAACAACCAAAAAAACTACTTATGTGCTATAAAAACCGGTAAATGCTTGTTGGCAATAATATCGGCTATAAAACTTTTTTTGAACAGTTGAGAAAAACCTGAACGTCCGAATGCGCCGGATACAAGTAAAGCTCCTTTTCTGTTTTCCATCCAGGTGCTGAAATATTTCTCAGGAGGCATATCGAGTTTCATGAGTGTGAGATCTTTGAAATGTCTTGCAGCCAGTTCTTCAATATTCGATTGCTTTGGCACTTCGTTATCGCCTCCATCTTCTGCATACACCAGTATAGCCGGTTTTTCACTCAATGCAGGCAATACATAAGAAAACTGTTTGATGGCGTACACTGATGAACTGCTGCCATCGTAACTGAGTATAACCGAACTGGGGAAATCAAATTTTTCAGGAACAACAATCACAGGGCACTCAGCTGTATGCAATACATCCTGTAAATATTCATTGATGGTATTGCCCATTTGCTGATAAAATACTTCGCTGCCAATGATGAGTAAATCAGCAAACCGGGTTTCTTCTCTTAATTCAGGTAAAGCAAAATCATACCTGTCTTCATGTACTCTGTACTCCATGCCATTTTTTTGGCAAAGGGTTTCAAATTTTTCAACCGAAGCTTTCAGTCGTTCATCATCCACACTATCCACTAAGGGAATAAACATGGGTGCCGTCATTCCATCGGCATAACTCCAGGCATTGGTTGTTTGTGCCTGTGGTAAAAATGCACCTGTTACCAAAACAGGTTCCAGTTCATGTAACTGCCGGGCAAATTCAAATGCACCGGATGAAAAGTGACTTCCGTCAAACGCCAGTAGTATCTTTTTCATAATGCATGTATTTACTTTACAAAGGTCATACATTATGCCAAAAACTGTATGATGACAGATAGGGAGAAAAATGATCTCTGTCAGGTAAGCACCATCACTCATTACATTACCAAATGAAGAACTGCTTTATTCAGAGTTAAATGCTGTTTTACTTTTAATTAATTAATTCAGCATCCTGTATGATGTTGGCTGCAAACGATCTTGTTGAAGGTAAATCTTTCCAGTACTGACCTGCAGCAGTTAGACTGTTATCGGGATTTGCTGCAGGTACTGTGTTTGGGAAAAAGTATGCATAGCGCTCAACATAAGAAGTATTGTTCATCCACTCGGTAGAAAGTTTCATAAAGTAACGGTGCACCACATCAGATTTGCGGTTGATGTTGGCATTATATTCTGTTAACCATATGGGATGATTGGGATAAGCAGTCCGCACATTCTGCATGTATTTTACAAACCTGCTGAAAACCTGTTCTGCAGTAAGTGAATCGGTGGCAGCATTGTTGGTTTGATTTCCCCAGTCGTACCAGTGCACACAGATAAAATCAATTTTCAATTGCTGTTTTTGTGCAGCAAGCATGAAGTTGGTAAACCATTTACCTGCACCAAATGCATGGCCTTGTGTTACTACAGGTGAGCCAAGACGCAAGCCCGTCTTCTGCATCATTTTATAAAGCTCAACAGCTATATCTGCAGAAATATTTGACTGTTTGGCATTGTCAGGTTCATTAAATGAAAGCAAATGATCAATATCTTTTCTTTCTACCAGGTATTTTATATTGGCATCTGTACTGGTTCCTTTGCCCCATGTCATGGGAGTATATTGTTGATTGGGATACGACGGTTTGGTGAGTCCCCAGCTGTAATACCAGGGCGATGAAAAGTTTTGCACCACCGCATCGTTAATGATGCCTACTCCTTTTTTACCTGGGTTGTTGATGTTTGAATACCGGATAAATGAAACTTTATTTTTTAAACGAACTGGCAGGTTGGCTTTGATGGCTGCATCAACAGCAACCACTGTAATGGTTTCACCTGTACCATCTGCATTTTCTGCAAACACAGCCATATGATCTTTGGGTACATAAAATGAAACAATTTTATTGTCAAAACCAGACGGCATATTTTTAAAAAGCGGAGATAGCGCTGTATAACCTGTATAAACACTGTCGGCTGATACTTCAGTCCAGGGAGAACCGAGATTTTCTGACTGAGATACAGTGGGCCTAAGCCCTGTATATGGCAACTGATGGTTATTCTTTTTGCTTTTTGTTTTTTTTACAGCCTGTGCTGAAATTTTTTCATAGCTCATGAAAAATACGATGAGCAGCATTGGGCATAGAAGTAACCAATATTTTTTCATATCGCCTTTATCTTTTTTTCAGTTTAAGTAGCTGCAGGAAATCTTTCCGTTATAAAATTAAAACTATCTTTTTTTGGCAGGAAGCAGGGGTAACATCTCCGTCAAACAAAAGGGGTGAATGATTTAAACTGCTCCTGTAACATTATGAACGCTGTTTTTTTTGAATCAAATACACCTCATCCGTGCATTGAAAGCAGATGTATACTTCATTTTATTCCGGTAATTTTAATTTGAATTTTATAGTATGTACGTTTTTGTTTTACTACTCAGCAATTGGCTGCAATACTCAGGAGATACTGTTACGAACAAAAATCCGGAACAGCATTCTGATGCCTATCGTCTTGTTTGGTGCGATGAATTTAATTACAACGGTACGCCGGATACTTTAAAATGGAAATTTGAAAATGGCTTCAAAAGAAACAATGAAGCGCAGTGGTACCAGCAGGAAAATGCTTTATGTAACGGCATGTATCTGGTGATTACAGGAAAAAAAGAAACAAAGCCAAACCCCAACTACATTGCCGGCAGCAATAACTGGAAACTGAACAGAGCAACGGTTGAATACACATCGGCAAGTGTGGTGATGAAGAAAGAACATGCGTTTCAATATGGCAAAGTGGAAGTAAGAGCTAAAATTGATGCGCAAACAGGGTTGTGGCCGGCCATCTGGACTTTAGGTGTTTCAGGTGAGTGGCCATCGAATGGTGAAGTAGATATTATGGAATACTATGATGATAAAATATTAGCCAACTATGCCCATGCCGGTAAAAAGCAGTTTCAGGCTGTTTGGGATGGCGCATCGGTGAAGCTGGATAGTTTGGGCGGAAAGAAATGGGCGGATGAATTTCATGTATGGACTTTAGATTGGGATGAAAACCAAATGAAGATTTATGTGGATGGTTTATTGCTGAATGAAGTGGATATCAACAGCACTATTAATCAATCAGATGGAAGAAACCCCTTCCGGCAGCCACATTATTTATTGTTGAATCTGGCAATGGGTGGCAACAGGGGCGGCAGTCTGGAAAACACAAAACTCCCATCGCAGTATATAATTGACTATGTAAGAATTTATCAAAAGAATTAAGTGGCTGTTGTATTCCGGGAGTAGTCTTTCATATAAATAAATCTGTTTCATGAATAAGTATCTTGTCATTCTTGCAGTATCCTTTTTTTCTTTTCAGTTTGCGGCGGCGCAAACGGTCTTGCCTTTTTTATTTAGTGATAATATGGTGTTGCAGCAGCAGCAAATGGTTTCAATTTGGGGCAGGGATAAAGCCAATACTAAAATTTCTGTTAGCGGCAGTTGGGGAAAATCTGCCAATACTGTAACGGATGCCAACGGTGAATGGAAGTTGAAATTACAAACTCCTGCTGCAGGAGGGCCATTCAACATTCGCATAAAAGGAACAACGGAAATCTCTTTAAAAAATGTGTTGATTGGCGAAGTGTGGTTTTGCTCGGGCCAGTCGAATATGGAAATGCCGGTGAAAGGTTATATGAACCAACCGGTTGTTGGCAGCAACGAAGCCATTTTAAATTCAGCAGCCGACAGAATACATTTTCTCAATACTCCCCGTGGTTCAAGTTTAACACCGTTGTATAATTTAAAGAGTGAGTGGCAGGTTGCATCGCCGTCCACAACAGGAAACATCAGTGCCACTGCTTATTTTTTTGCTAAAAAACTTCAATCAGTTTTGCGTGTACCTGTTGGTATTATTCATTCTTCATGGGGTGCTTCAAAAATTGAAAGCTGGATGAATGCGGAAAGCTTAACAGGATTTAAAAACAATATTATACCTGATGTGTTGCCTGCAAAAGATCCGCAAACAATACCGGGTATGATGTACAATTCATTATTACATCCCTATATCGGTTATACAATAAAAGGTGTTACCTGGTATCAGGGTGAATCAAACCGTTCCAATGCAGATGAGTATGTGGGATTATTTACCTCTATGATAAAACTGTGGCGCAGCAAATGGCAGCAGGGCGATTTTCCTTTTTACTTTGTGCAAATAGCGCCACATGATACTAAAAATCTGAATGCTGCTTTTTTACGGGAAGCACAGCTCAAAACAATGCAAACAGTAACAAATACCGGCATGGCAGTTACAATGGATATTGGTGAACCGAACTTAATTCATCCTTCACAAAAAGAACAGGTGGGCAATAGGCTTGCTTATTGGGCATTGGCAAAGGATTATAATATTCCCGGCATTGCATTCAGTGGTCCTGTTTACAGCAAAATGGAAAAAACGGAAGATGGAAAGATTATTCTTGCATTTGATTATGCAGCAATGGGATTAACCGGTTTTGGAAAACCGCTTACCGATTTTGAAATAGCAGGAGAGGATAAAGTTTTTCACCCGGCACAGGCAAAAATTGTGAATGATAAAAGGGGAGTCTTGCTGGTATGGAATGATGATATAAAAAAACCTGTAGCTGTTCGCTATGCATTTAAAAGCTGGGCAGTGGGCAGTTTATTTAATACACAGGGGTTGCCTGCATCGTCTTTCAGAACAGACGAATGGTAATAACTATGTTTTGATTCTTTTATTTATTGAACTGAATCTACCCTTTTTTTGAAATGTTATTGCCCGTTGTTTTGCAGGGATCGCAATAACTTTAATTATGATTTTGTTTATCAGTGATCATGTTTTGATGAACACAATATGTTCTTATTCTTTTTTTCAACATCAGATTAAACAAGATCAGTTAACCGTGAATGTCTCTTTGCTTAAAATTGGTCTGCGTATTTTTTAGCTGAGTCAGTATTAACTTGCAATAACACATTGAATGCTTACAAAACAACGGAAAGAAAGTATAACACGAAACAGTAAACAGCTGAATATTAAACTGGCAGTCATTTATTTTTTGCTGGTATTGCTGTTTATTTCATTGATGATTTTATTATAGTATTTGGAAATAGCTGTTAAAGTATTACAGAATTCATATAAATTGTATGCTGTATTAACGATTAATTGAGACCAGCTTGTTTTTCTCCAGTAAGCCATATACTTTTTTGCTTCTTCTTCTGGCAAGTGTGTTTACCTGTTATGCACAGGAATCAAATTCTTTTATTCGCATCTCCGATGAGTTGGTGAACAACGAAGTAACTTCTGTTATACAGGACAAAAATGGATTTGTATGGTTTGGAACAAGGGGAGGGTTGCAGCGTTTTGACGGGTATGAAATGAAACTGCTCAAGAATGATTTTGGAAAAGGCAGTAACCTGTTTAGTCAGTCAATAGAGGTATTGCAGAATGGAAAACAGGATAATATCTGGATCGGCACAAAATCGGGCGGATTAAGCGGGTATAATCTCAAGACCGGAAAAATAACAAACTACATCAATCGTCATCCGAATAATACCGGTTTTAATGCCGATTATATTCTTTCCATATTAGATACTGACAGCGAAAAATTATTTATCGGTACGTGGAAAGGGTTTCAATACCTCAATAAGAAAACCGGGGAGTTTACAATACGCAACAGTTTATGGAAAACATTTGACATAAAGCCCGACGGTAATTTGGGTTACTGGCTGGCCACGGATAACGGGTTAAAGCACCTCAATGAAAATCTGTTGAATGATGAGTCGTATAACTTCGGGATCAATGGCATAAACATCACCTCTATTGTAAACGACAAAATAAATAATTGTTTATGGCTGGGTACATGGAACGAAGGCTTGTTTCATTTCAATCTGTCTACAAAAGAATTTAAAAACTACCGTCACCAAAAAAACAATACAAACTCTTTAAGCTCAAATAATACGTATCGCATACTGCTTGATTCAAAAGGTACTTTATGGGTTGGCACCTGGGGTGGCGGATTAAACCGCTTTAACCGACAGTCAGGAACCTTTGAAAAAATACATTTAAATATACCCGGTATTTATACCAACGATAACCAGATTATTTTAACTATGCAGGAAGATCCTTCGGGTTTATTATGGGTTGGAACCGATGGTACAGGTGTTTTTAAGTTTGATCTGAAACAAAAAAAGTTTTCGAATATCGGGTATCAGGGTAAATTAAATGCATTGCTCAAGAGTACACATGTGCTTTCAGTTTATGTAGATCCGTTTAATAAATTATGGCTGGGCACAAAAGGTGGAGGCATACAATATTCAGCCAATTGGAAAACATTTACCGACATAAATATTAATGTTAAAGACCCGAATAACCCTTCAGATTTACCTTATGTAAGCCGTTCATTTCTGCAGGAAGGAAATTATTTATGGGTTTGTACAAATAAAGGATTGATCCGTATTTTAAATCAAGGACAAAAACCCGGAGCTTATGAAGTGTTTGAGCCTAAGGAGGAAAATTCTTCTTTTGTAAGCGGAAGAAAAGCAACTCAAATTGTAAAAGATTCATCGGGCAGGATCTGGATTGGTACTCAGGAAAGCGGGCTGAGTTATATTTCCGGTTTCGATAAAAAAAATCAACCTGTTTTTAAAAATTACCTGCCTGCGTATGGCGTAAAAGGTGCTTTGCAAAACGAACGGGTCAGTTGTTTACTGGTTGATTCAAAAAAAAGATTGTGGGTGGGTACGTATAAAGGGCTTCATCTTTATCAGCCATCAACAGATCAGTTTCGTGTATTTATGCAAACCGACACCTTCAAACAATCTATCAGTAACAACACCATCCTTTGTTTGGCCGAAGATAAATTTGGAAATATCTGGGCTGGTACACAATACGGGCTCAATAAAATTTCCGGTTTTGCAGGAAACGATTTAAACGTAACAAGCTATACCACTAAAGAAGGATTACCCAGCGATTATATTCATGCTATTATTCCCGATAAGCAGGGAAACATCTGGGCCAGCACCAATAAAGGTATTATACGTTTTAACCAGACCAACAATTCATTTGCAGTTTTTGATAAACGGGATGGAGTTCAGTCGGTTGTTTTTTCTGAAAACGCATCCTGTAAAGATGCAAATGGTCAACTGTATTTTGGCGGACTGGAAGGCCTGACCTATTTCAATCCGGATAGCATCCGTATTAACCAGTTTCATCCGCCGGTTTATTTTACAAACCTTACAATCAACAATGAATCTTATGAATTTGGAAAACAGGAAGAGGTTAGTTCTGTGCTTAACCGGCCTTTTTATGAAACAGAAAGTATCACATTAAACTATAAGGAAAATATTTTTTCAATTGAATTTGCTGCCCTGGATTATCATGCGCCGGATAAAAACGAATACATGTATAAGCTGGAAGGGTTTAATGCCGAATGGGTTTATGCAGGCAATAACCGTATGGTTTCATTTACAAACTTAAAGCCCGGTACTTACAATTTAAAAGTAAAAGCAACCAACAGCGATAAAATATGGAACCCTGCTCCGCATGAATTAAAAATCATCATTCTGCCGCCACCATGGAAAACCTGGTGGGCTTATACTATTTATGTTTCAGTTTTTATTTTTCTTCTCTGGCTTACAAGATATCTGGGGTTGCGGCAGGCCGCTTTAAAAAACCAGCTGGTGCTTACAAAAATGGCAAGGCAACAGGAAAATAAGCTGGCCGATTTTAAAGAGCGCCTGTTTACAAACATCTCTCATGAGTTTCGTACACCGCTAACACTCATCTTAGGCCCGTTGGATGATTTACTGCAACGAAAAAAATTAGAGGCATCTGTAGAAAAAAGTATCCGGTTAATGCAGAAGCAATCCAAACGGTTGCTGCGGATGGTGAATCAGCTGCTCGATTATCAAAAAGCCGAAGCAGGAAGTTTACAGTTATTGCTTCAGCCCGGCGAAATTGTTTCTTTTTCTTATGATATCTTTTGCCTTTTTAAAGATGAAGCTGCCCGTAGAAAAATGAATTATCTTTTTCATGCTGAGGAAAAATATATTTCATTTGGATTCGATCATAACAAACTTGAGATTATTGTTTTTAATATTCTGGCAAATGCATTTAAGTTTACACCCGATGGAGGAACAATCAGTATGCATATAAGCAGGCAAACTGATAAAGGTTGCCGGATAAAAATAACTGATACAGGTAAAGGCATTCCGGAAAATGAACGGGATAAAATTTTTGACCGGTATTACCGTGGTAAAGAAAGTGATATTGCTGCTGTTTCAGGTACGGGTATTGGTTTATCTTTTGTAAAAGAGCTGGTTGAGTTTCACGGGGGCTTCATTACCGTTGAACCAAATGAAACCAGAGGAACTGTATTTAGTATTACATTGCCGCATAAAGAATTTACAGAGAAGTACACAGCAGAAGATTCGTTTTATCAGGATAATCATGCAGATACAACAACTTTAAACTCACAAATTATGCAGGAAACCAATGAGCAGGTGCAGGCAGAGCAGGAGCTGCCGATTATTCTTGTGGTTGAAGATGATGCTGATATTCAGCAGTACGTTTATGAAATTCTTTCGCCATCGTTTCATGTAGTTACAGCTGCTAATGGTAAAGAAGGTCTTGTAAAAGCACTTGAAACAATCCCCGATCTTATTGTCAGTGATATTATGATGCCGGAGATGGATGGTATTGAATTATGCCGTACACTGAAATCGCACAAAGACACTTCACATATTCCCATTATTCTGCTCACGGCGTTGTCGGATATGGCACACCATGTACAGGGTATACAGGAAGGTGCAGATGTGTATTTGCCCAAACCGTTTAACTCACAGCTATTGCTGGTGCATATTCACAACCTGATTAATTCACGCAATAAATTAAAAGAGTTGTATGCAAAGAGAGTATTGCTGGGTACCGGTAGTTTTGAAATAAAAACATTCGAAGAGGAGTTTTTGTATAAACTCATGAAACTGGTTGAAGAAAATATCAGCAGCAGTAATTTCAGTAACGATGAACTGGCGAATATGATGTTTATGAGCCGTTCTACCTTTTACCGTAAATTAAAAGCAGTAACCGGCATGTCTGGAAATGAGTTTATCAGAACATCACGTTTAAACTATGCTGTAAAACTTTTGGAAAGCGGTAATTATTCTGTAACAGATGCAGCTTACGAAGCAGGCTTTAACGACATCAAATATTTCAGAAAACGTTTTCAGGATCAGTTTGGTGTTTCGCCTTCTGAGTATAAAAAATAATCTGGCTTTAAAAAAAACGCCGCTGCATTTGTCTCTTGTTGAAAAGGGCTGTTAGAATCATTCAGAATATTTCATTTTCCTGTTTAAGAACCAGACTGCATTTTTTCATCATCGTTTATACTTGCTACAAATAGCACCCATTTTAGATGAATTTGTTTCCGCCGCTGGAACACATTCACAATAAGTTTACGATACAAAGTTTTCTCAATGAACAAGGGGCTTGCCTTTGCTCCCCAACTATTCGTAAACACTCATTTCATAAAAATGGTTATTGAAGCTGCTTCGGCAAAAAGAGAATTAAATACTGAACACATCAAGGCCGACCTCATCATTATTGGTGGTGGTCTTGCCGGTGCCTGTTGTGCCATCACTTCAGCAAGAGCCAATATGAAAGTTGTATTTGTAC
>JALHRP010000072.1 GCA_022841365.1 Chitinophagaceae bacterium
CCGATAAAGTAACTATGCCGGAGTATGAATTGGTACTTCCTAAAATAATATGCGGTGTGCCAATTGAGCAAACGATTGATACAGGAAGATTTCATCCGGATAAGGCCTTGCGTAAAGAAGCAAATGATGTGTTAACCTCTGTAATTGAGCACTGGAATATTTTGCAAAACACATCCGTCAATGGATTAAGAGAATCATTTCTGAAACGCAACGGAAAATTAACCTTTGATGGTAAAGACTGGCTGTTGCAGGTGGAGCAGCAACCGTATGATATGCTTCTGCAGCATCTGCCCTGGAATATATCCATGATTAAATTACCATGGATGGAACAACTGATAAAAACCGAATGGTTTGTATAACATTAATCATAAAACATGAAATACCCAAACAGAATCATCAAAGAAGGTGAAAGCAATACCGGAATTGTAAAAGCAATACAAAAAAAGCTGATGGATTTAAACATCGGTGATTTGCAGGGAACCGGTATTTATGGTACTAAAACAAGAAATGCTGTCAAACTGTTTCAGGCAACGCATATGGATCAGTTTGGAAACCCATTGGAAGTTGATGGCAATGTAGGCTCACTTACATGGGCCTCTTTATTTGGAGTGGACAGCATTGTTGTAACTGAACTTGCTCCAAATGCTTTGCTCACTGAAGCATTGAAAGTTGCAGTAACACAAATAGGAGTAATGGAAGATCCGCCGGGCAGTAACAAAGGACCGGTTGTTGATCAATACCTCGCAAGCGTTGCACTGCCGCCCGGTTTGTTTTGGTGTGCAGCTTATGTGTACTGGTGTTTTAATAAGGCAGCAGTGAAACTGAATAAAAATAATCCGCTGGTTAAAACAGGGCATGTAATGACCCATTGGAATAAAACAGCAGGAAAGAAAATTCTTACGGCCGAAGCAATTGATAAACCATCGCTCATTAAACCAGGACATATTTTTATGATGAACACAGGCGGTAGCTCCGGTCATACAGGTATTATTGAAAAAGTTGATGGTGGATTTATTCATACCATTGAAGGGAACAGTAACAATGCCGGCAGCAGAAATGGTATTGGCGTATTTCGTTTGCAACGTAAAATTTCAAAAATCAACAGAGGATTTATTGAATACAAATGATGAGTGATGAATGATGAGTGATCGGAGATCAGTTTTTTAATCTTAAACCGTTTAAGTGTTTTCATCTGCAGATAAAACAAGGAATGTACAGGTGCAACGGCAGCAACAGCAGCCGGGGCAAACCTTCTTTCGTAAAGCAGGTGAAGAATCTTTTTTTGGAGCCAAAGAAAGTCCGTCCTTTTTTTCATCAACCATCCAGGCAAAACTTTCAGTAAGCAGTCCCGATGATCCGCAGGAAAAAGAAGCCGATGCAGTTGCAGATCAGGTGATGCGTATGCCGGAACCGGTTGCAATGTCTGAGAAAAAAGAAGAGGAACAAATACAAAAGAAAGTGGACCCGTCCTCCGAATCTTTAGCGAAGGAGGAAGATAAAGATGAAAAAGTGCAGGCAAAAAGCGAATCTCCATTTATCTCTGTTCAACGCAAATGTGAATCCTGTGAACAGGAAGATAAAGCACAGGCTAAACTCTTTCGCATGATTCAGCGTAGTGAAGACGCTTCATCTTCTTCAACCGATTTTGCATGTGCAGCATCGGGATCAGATTATCATATTGATCGAAAAGAAATTTCCATCCATCATTCAGATGTGATTCAACGCAGTGGAAGGGGCCCGCCGGCAAACTCTATACATGGATCGTTTGAACATAATCTTTCTTCTTCCAAAGGAGCAGGAAATGCGTTGCCATCAGATACCAGACAATTTATGGAAAGCCGCTTCAGTGCAAATTTCAGCGGCGTACGTATTCATACAGGCAGCTATGCAGAAAACCTGAGCAGCAATATTCATGCGCAGGCCTTCACACATGGCAATGATATTTATTTCAATTCCGGTAAGTATGCTCCCAATACTTCCGCAGGTGGAACATTACTTGCACATGAATTAACGCATACCATTCAACAGGGAGCAAGCACTTCGCATACCCCAACCACAGTGGCAACAAAATCAGTTGCACGGAAAAATATTATTCAGCGGAGTGCAGCTGCAGTTCCATCGCAATTAACCAACGCAGTTGATAAAGCAAAAACAGTTGAAGGAAAGATTGATGCCAATAAACCACAGGCCGATGGTAACAGAACAGGATGGGAACATCTGGTAGAAATTTTCAAATCCACCTTTGGTGAAGAAATGATTGTAAGCGGTGGTGGCTCTGCAGCAAAGGGTGCAGTAGCAGAACAGGATATTAAAAAGAAACGTGAACAGAGTGGTGTGATGGTGGTTGATACAACCAGCAGAACAGACCGTAGCGGAATGATGGGAACTAAAACCGGAACAAGAGATGCAATGCCAAGCTGGTGTGGCATTTTTGTGTTCTGGGCATTGAATAAGAGTGGTGTGCCCATGCCGAAATGGAAATTAGGTGAACGCATGATTAAACCGGAAGCAGCACGCTCACCCGGTACAACACCATTGCCGGGTGATATTGCATACCGTAATGCATTCTCTCATTTTGCAATTGTAGCAAATGTAAACGGAGCAACGGTTACAACAGTGAATGGTAACACAGCGGGTGAAGATAATTTGGGCGGACAAGTGCAAACAAAAGATCATCCGCTTAGTGATTGGACAGCCTTCTTTGATCCATTAAAGATCAAAACAGGTGCATTAGGTGATGGAGAAGGTGCAGCAGTGCAGGAACCTCCAAAAACATTAGCTGAGTTAAGAAATGATGCAGCATTACTCAACCGCAAAGAAGAAGCTGCAGAAGAAAATGAAACTGCCGTTCAAACAAAACAGGAATTGAGCAGTTGGCAGGTTAATGCTAAAGGAGGTTTGCAAACAACAACTCCTGCCATTCAAAAAGCAGAAGAAAATAAAGAACTGCAGAAAAAAGATGAAGAACAAAAAGAAGAAGAGAAAATAAATGCAGGTCCCGTTAACAGTGTACAGAAAAAAGAAGTGGATGAATTTGCATCTGGTGAAGCAAGTTGTACAGAAAATAACTGCAGTCATTCTTCTCAACATACCATTCAAACAAAAACAGAAAATCAAAATAGTTCTTTGACAGCGCAAAAAGATGTTCCTGTTCAGGATATGGAAACAGAACAGGAACGTGGTCCTCCGGTGCAGATGAAGAGTGAGGAAGAGGATGTTGTGCAACGTTCAGTGATTGATGATGCATTGTCGCATACCAGCCTGTCGCAATTAGCAAGTTGCTTGGGCTTTGATACCAATGAAATGTCTGTTTGCCTGTTGCGTAAAGCCAGCCAGATAGCCATGTACATTCCGGGTTATAAGGCTTTGCGTGTGGTACTGGGCCGTGACCCCATTACACATGAAGATGTGGAGCGCAATGGTCATAACCTGTTGGATGCAGCGTTTGATATTATGCCATTTGGAAATCTCATTCAGCAAAAATTAAATGAAGAAGGATTGCTTGATCAGGCAGCTGAGTGGATTGATGGTAAAATAGCCGGGCTCGAAAGTATCGTCAATGATTTGTTCAGCGAGTTTGATCAGTTCTGGAATGATATTGAATTTAGTCTTGACATGTCGCCCATGGGTGTGTTGCGGGATGGTTCCAATATTGTGTTGCGGTTCATCAACAACATTATTTCGTTTGCTGAAGATGCGGCTGAAGAAATTGTAGAGATGATTAAAGAGGCATTACTCAATGCCATTGTTGATTTTATAAAAGAAAACACAACAGCATACCCGTTGCTGACAGTAGTATTGGGAGAAGATCCGGTAACTAAACAAAAAGTAGATCGTAACGGAACCAATATTCTCAATGCATTACTGGAGCTTGGTGGTGAAGAAGGAATTCAGCAACGTACACAAATGCAGGAAACAGGTACGTTCCAGAAAGTGGTTGGCTATATTGATGAAGGCATTACTGTGTTTGGCAACCTGTACGATACCATTGTACAGAACTTTAGCAATATCTGGGATATGGTTACTATTTCGGCATTGATGAACCCGGTTGAAACCTTCCGGAGTATCTACAACATATTTGCTGAGCCTGTAGCAAAAGTTCTTGATTTTGTTATTCGTGTTGGCAAGGAAATTCTCAAGCTCATTAAAGAAGTACTGATGCAACGCCTCAGTGCATGGGCAAGGCAGCAGCGGGGGTATGCATTGGTAACAGTGATCATAGGTAAGGATCCATTTACGGATGAAGTGGTTCCATTTACAATGGAGAATGTAATTAAAGGATTCTTCAGTTTAATGGAAGGCGGTGAAGAGCAGTACAATCAATTAAAAGAAAGCGGTGCCATTGACCGGACAGTAGCCAAGATAACGGCAGCGGTTAACCGGTTGAATATGACACCGGCTGCTATTGTGCAGTTGTTTATTGATCTGTGGAATTCTTTCAGCATCAGCGATCTTATGGATCCGATCGGTTGCTTTATGCGAATTATTGAACGTTTTGGAGAGCCAATAGGAAGGTTGATTGTATTTGTTATTGAGATTGTGAAGATTGTGATTGAAGCCATTTTGATTGTGATGAATTTCCCGTTTGATCTCATCAACAACATCATCACCAGAGCCATGGCGGCTTTTGAAAGTATTAAGAGGGATCCGGTTGCGTTCTTAAAGAATTTACTTCGTGCAATTAAACAAGGGTTCATACAGTTCTTTGATAATATTCTGCAGCATCTTATACAAGGATTGGTAGGATGGCTCATGAGTGAGTTGCGTGATGCAGGGGTACCTGAACTCACCGATCTTTCGTTGCGTGGAGTCATTGCATGGGTATTAGAAGTACTGGGCATCAGTATGGAAAAAATCTGGGAAAAACTGGCAGCACATCCACGCATTGGTCCGCAACGTGTAGCACGCATACGAAGTATGATTAACACACTCGAAGGTATCTGGACATTTATTCGTGATGTGCAGGAACGTGGTATGGCGGCCATCTGGGATAAAATTCAGGAGCAACTCAGTAATCTCTGGAACACCATTCTGGATGCAGTGAAGAATTGGGTAATGGAGCAGATCATCAACCGCATTGTGACAAGGTTATTGAGCATGCTCGATCCAACCGGAATAATGGCAGTCGTAAACAGTGTGATTGCTATTTATAATGCGATACAGAGTTTTATTAAGTATCTGCGTGAAATGCTTGAAGTGATCAACTCGTTTGTAAATGGTGTGGCAGAAATTGCAGAAGGAAATATTACAACGGCTGCCAATTATCTCGAACGCACAATGGCCAGAGCAATGCCGGTGGTAATTGGTTTCCTCGCCAATCAGGTAGGCTTGAGTGGTATTGGAAGAAGAGTGGGTGAAATGATTGAACGTGCAAGAGAAATGGTAGATGAAGCATTAACCTGGCTGGTGAACAGAGCGGTGGATACGGGTATGAGTTTGATTGACCGGGTAATGGCGATGGGAGCAAGTGCAAGAGATGCAGTGTTAGGATGGCTTGGATTAAGAAAACAGTTTACAAGTGATGGTGGAAATAATCATGCCATGTACTTCAGAGGAAGCGGAGCAAATACAGCGCTGATAATTGAAAGCACTCCTGTAAATGTAGATGTGTTCTTAACTGATAAGCGAAATGAAATCAATACATCAACAATGACGGATGAGCAAAAAGCAACCTTATTAGGTAAAATAACTCTGGCACAACAAAAGAAAGCGGAAATACAACAATTGGTATATCCGGCAGACAGGAATGCAGCACCGCCTGCAAATCAGGAAAGTCTGGTCAATACAAAAATGGATGAACTGGTTAACTTAATCAAGCAGATTGATGTGGGTGGAAATAATCAGGTGATTCCTCCTGCAACGATAACACCGGGATTTTCGAATACAAAAGCTACACATCTGGAAGTTAGGTATCTACATAAAGGACCGGGAAATCATCGCAGAGGAACACCGGCAAGTAATTACAGAGGAGATCTTTCCGGAGCAAGAACAGCTTTACGTACTTTAGGTTTAAGCAGTCGGTGGGTAGCATTTCATGTGCTGAATGAAAATTTAGGAGGCCTAGCAGTGGATAGCAATCTTGTGCCTACACCAATGTATATTAACAATGAGTATAAAGACAGATTTGAAAACGAAATGAAAACCAGACATGATACAGTAAATGCATCCGGACAAAGTGATGTTTTGTGGATGACTGCATTGTTTGAATACAGATCAGCACCGTTGAATATGTTTTTAGCAAGTATTGCTGTGCAGGGCGGGTCTATGAAATTTGAAAATGGAAGCTGGGTAGAAGATAATGCAAGAGTGATTCCTATGTTTGCTGCACAGATTGACTCGCCCAATACAGAAACATTTGCGATTAATGAAATTCTGAATAATGAATCGGAATGGATGTTGGTAACCAATTTATCTTCCGTTACATACAGAACGCTGGAGATATTGAAAAATCATCGTCCTTCCGGTGGATATTCCTCTCTGCCGCAAATGGATGCTGCAATTGATGGAAATATCGGTTCTTATGGTTTTTCAAACCCTGCCCGAAGTGCTCAAACGCTGAAACAATCATTACGAAGCATCACAATTGTTTTTTAAATGAATTGGATAAAACTATTTACAGAAATGAAAGATGAACTTGAGCGTAATGCTCAATTTATCCTGCTTCATTTTTTTGATGGAATATCAGATAACGATTATCAGCAACTAGTAAATGAAAGTGGATACGCACTTGGTAACGATGTAAAAGAATTTTATATGCAAACGAACGGACTCCAGTTTATCTATATCAAAAAAGGAAACAGGCAATTTAGTTTGAAGGACATTCCAGGTGAAACTGATTATTTTGATTGGATGTGGCCCTGGAAAGATTACTGGCAAATTGATGGTATAATCAATATTCTCCCTTTACAAGTTTCATTAGGAAGCAATTGGGAACAATTAATCTGTTTTGATTATCAAAAGCAAATACCCTTTCATATTAAAGGTATAAATGAAACCTTGTATAGTTACCGTAAAAGAATAAAACCGTTTGATTTTTACAGTAAAGATTCTGTTGTTTCATTTTATCAGTCAGTTACAAACAAAATTGAAATTGTTATAGGTGTTGAAAATAATACTGAGTTTGTTCAGGTTAAGAAGGAAGGGTTTACATCTTATTTACAATTTCTGCTTGATAGTAAAGCAGCACCTGAAAAAAGAATGCAGTATAAAAATAAGCGTGTATGAAATCATCCATCAACCGCCGCATCCGCCGCCGCACTGCTTCACACGAAGCCGCAACTACAAATAAAGAATCCAGACAGGAGCAATCCTTTTTTGGCGAAGCATCAAATCAACCGTTCTTTCAATCATCACCTGTTCTCCGCCGTAAGCCTGAAAGTTGTAAACAAGAAGTAACGAACGTGAACAGGAAAGAAACTGCAGGTGTATCTTCTTCAAAGGGAAGTGTAAGCGGTTATATCTCCTCACTGAGCAGCAAAGGAACTTCACTTCCGGCGCAGGCAAATCAATTCTTTTCAAAACGGATGGGTTATAATTTCAGTCAGGTTAAAGTACATACTGATAAAGAAGCCACAGCATCAGCAAAACAAGTAAATGCAAAAGCATATACGGTGGGTAATCATGTAGTGTTTAATGAAGGACAGTTTAATACTGAATCAACTGCAGGAAAACAATTGCTGGCGCATGAACTGGTACATGTTATGCAAAACAGTCAATCACCGCAGTTGAAGCAGATCAACCGTTCAGCTGCATTTAAAACAAGTACACCTGCTTACTCTGTTAATCTTGCAGAACAGTTTATTACTGCAGTGAGCGGTAGTCCCGGTAATACCGAATTTGGATCTACGCATCCTCTCATCAACAATGTTGATTTAACAGCATCGTCTTCAAATCCAATTCAATCACCTTCATTAAGCGATATCTCAACAGTATCTGCTAACAATCAATTTGAAAGCAGTGTAACAACAATTCCGGCAAATGAAACATCTTACCGCATGCGTTTGCCGCAAAGGGGACGTAACTGGAGAAAGTCAACAGCAGTAGGAACTGTACAAGGTGTTTTTGGCAGCCGCTCTTGCGGTAATGCAACTACAACAGTTGTGGTAAGTGGTGATCCGGACAGTGCTACAGTAAGGGCTAATACAAAAACACATGAAGATGTACATGTGCGGCATATACGTGATGCACACACAAATAACATTGTGGCATTCGATCAGTTTTTGAGTACTGCAAAAGCAACAGGTCCCACTGAAGCTGTAAGCAAAGCAAGATTATTAGGAATGGTAAGAGGAAGAGCAGCATCTGCACTTTCAGGATTTGCAACAGAGTTTACAAGCAATGCAACACAATTTCACAGTTCGGGTGGTCCCAACGGAACCATGTCAGTAACAGGATCCGGAACAGGAACAAACTGCATGTACATCAGAGTAAAAGCAAAATCGTAAAGTAAAATCATTTGGCATGAAACCTTCTATCCTTCGCCGTATGCGCCGCCGCACTGCTTCACACGAAGCAGGTAATGCAAAAAAAGAAAATGCACAGGAGCAAAGTTTTTTTGGAGAAGCAGTGGCCGAACATTTTTTTCAACCTGCTGCAGTTGTGCAACGCAAGTGTGAAAACTGTGAAGAGGACGATAAAAATGTACAGAAGAAAGACGACAAAAAGGAAGAACTGTCCTCCGAAGCTTCAGCGCAGGAAGAAAAGAAAGAGGAAAAAGTAATGAAGAAAGAGGACCCGTCCTCCGAAGCTTCAGCGCAGGAAGAAAAGAAAGAGGAAAAAGTAATGAAGAAAGAGGACCCGTCCTCCGAAGCTTCAGCGCAGGAGGAAGAGAAGTTGCAAAAGAAAGAAGCTCCAGGTTCTTCCACTTCACAAGGAACTGTAAGTGGTTATGTATCCTCGCTTAACAGCAAAGGAACTCCGCTTCCTGCAAATGCAAATCAATTCTTTTCAACAAGAATGGGTTATGATTTCAGCAATGTAAAAGTGCATACAGATCAAGAAGCTGCATCATCAGCAAAAGCAGTGCATGCAAAAGCATATACAGTTGGCAACCATGTGGTGTTTAATGATGGACAGTTTAACACTGCATCAAACGATGGCAAGAAATTAATGGCACATGAGCTGGTTCATGTGATGCAGCAAAATGGCGATGAAGCTGTTTCAAGAAAAGGAGAGGAAGAAGCGGAACCGGAATGCACAGCAGGTTCAGTAGATCTGGAAGCAGAAACAAGTGCGGTTTATAAAAAAGGAGCAGGCACCGCAAAAAATGAAGTAACGAAGAAAAGTAAAAACTGTGATGGATGCGATGATGATTCCTGTGTTTCAATTACCGGCAGTTTAATAGTTCCGTACAGTGTTGCAACAACAGTGAATCTGCCGCCCGTTCCTGCAAATCTTACACCTTGTCAGCAGGACAGGGTAAGAACAGCCATCAATACAACCTTGAGTGCACATGAACAGCAACATGTAAAAGCATTTCAAACATTTAATGGTACGGCTTCGCTACCGCTCAACTATCAGGGTTGCAGCGATGGGTATGTTTCTTATCAGGAAGGATTGGCAGAAGCAGAATACGAACGCCGGAAAACAGCGGCCGATGCAAAGAGTGCAGCGCTGGATCCTTTTTCAGTTCCGGTAGATTTGTGTTGTAAAGACAAACCCAAAAAATAATTGTATCTTATTACCTGTATATGCTATACACCTTACATAAACAGACCGCTTCTTCATTTGCACTTGAAGCTGCATTCAGTGATCTCAACAAAATTATTGCACATCGCATGCAAACGCATTTCGATGAACAGTATATTCATTTTCAACAATGGCTGGGCGAACATTTTAACGGCAACCTCATGAAAGCTGATTTATTAAAACATATACCTCAGCTGCAACATCCTGATGAGTGGATTATTTTAATGTTGGGACTGGTGCCACATATCAGCCCTAATTTTTTTGAAACGATCATTCATGAACATTTACCAACAGGTGGAGACTTCCCTGAGTTTGGCGGAGTAAAGGGAACCAACCACCGCAGCATGTTGCCAACAGGAGAAACGGCACAGTTTATTTTAGCCGGTACAAAAATTGAAGAACGCTTGCATGTGCACCGCTACTTTGCCGAAGATCATTTTTTCTTTACGCAAAATATTTTGTGGCTTGAGCCGGTAAAGGAAGGAGAGCCTGTAATGAGTGGCCGCATTGTTCTTGCACAGGATATCATTGATAAAATTTTATTAAACAGAGAAACAGCTCCACGATTTGGTTTAGACTTTCCGGCCAAACGTGTTACCACAGAAATGAACTGGGAAGATGCTGTATTAAATAACCAGACAGCACAACAGGTAAAAGACATCAGCACCTGGCTGCAACATCATCATCTGTTATTTGAAGATGAAAATCTGCGCAGAAAAGTAAAGCCCGGCTACAGAGTTTTATTTTATGGTCCGTCGGGTACAGGTAAAACATTAACGGCTGCTTTGCTGGGAAAAGAGTTTAAGAAAGATGTGTACCGGATTGATCTCAGCCAGATCGTTTCAAAATTTATTGGCGAAACAGAAAAAAACCTGGAATCGGTTTTTCGCCGTGCAGAATCAAAAAACTGGATCTTGTTTTTTGATGAAGCAGATGCATTGTTTGGCAAACGTACCAATGTGCAATCATCGCACGACAAATATGCCAATCAGGAAGTGAGTTATTTGTTGCAACGGGTAGAAGATTATCCTGGGTTACTCATTCTCGCTTCTAACTTTAAAACCAATCTGGATGAAGCATTCATCCGCCGCTTTCATGCGGTCATTCATTTTCCTATGCCCAATGCGGCAGAGCGTTTACAACTCTGGCAAAAAGCAATGCCTGCTTCTTTACAAGCCGATGCCACAGTGAACTTAAACGAACTTGCCCGTCAGTATGAAATGAGTGGTGCAGCTATTCTCAATGCCGTACAGTTTGCAGCGCTCAGTGCTTTTGCAACCGGTGCAACGCATGTAACCAAAGCCCATCTCATGGATGGTATTCGTAAAGAGTTTATCAAGGAAGAAAAATCTATCTGAGTCCGCTCATCATTTAAGTTTTCGTACAAACTTTTTTTAAAGATATTTACAGCTTAAAATGTTAAGCATGTACAGAAAGTTCATTGTTGGATGTTTGTTTGCCGTTTGTTTTTTTTCTGCAGCTGCACAACCGGGCCGCTGGCAGCAACGTGTAAAATACGTGATGGATATTGATATGGATGTGCAAACCAACCGGTTTTCTGGAAAACAAAAACTCGAGTATACCAATCATTCACCCGACACATTGGCTCAGTTGTTTTATCATGTTTACTGGAATGCATTTCAGCCAAACAGTATGATGGACAGCAGAAGCAGAGAGCTCGGTAAAAAGATCATTGGAAATAGCCGCCCCGATTGGGATCCCCGTGTAAAAGACCGTATTCAAAAACTAAATGAAAATGAAATCGGTTACCAGAAAATAAAATGGTTAAAGATGAATGGGGTGCTGCAGCAAATAACGGAGCATGAAACCATTCTTGAAGTAAAATTATCAAAGCCTGTTTTACCCAAACAAAAAGTAGTGCTTGAAATGGAGTTTGAAGCACAGGTTCCACAACAGGTAAGACGCAGTGGGAGAGATGCTGCAAACGGAACACAGTTTTCTATGGCGCAATGGTATCCTAAATTATGTGAGTACGATAACGATGGATGGCATCCCAACCCTTATATAGCCCGTGAGTTTTATGGTGTATGGGGCGATTTTGAGGTAAATATCACCATTGATAAAAATTATATCATTGGAGGAACAGGTTATTTAACCAACGCCAATCAAATTGGCTACGGTTATGAAAACCCGGGAACAAAAGTGGTAAGGCCTGCAGGAAATAAATTAACCTGGAAGTTTACGGCTCCCAATGTGCATGACTTTGTTTGGGCCGCTGATGCCGATTTTAAACATATTGTAAAACAAATAAAAAACGGACCGGCTATTCATGTGTTGTACAATGCAACACCTGCTAATCAAAGAAATGAAGACGACTGGAAAAAAGTTGCAGAAGCAGCAGCAACGGTGTTGCCTTTTATAGAAAAGAATTTTGGTGCATATCCGTATAAACAATATTCATTTATTCAGGGTGGAGATGGTGGTATGGAATATCCAATGGCTACGTTGTTAAACGGTCCCGGCCTTGGTACAGTATTTCATGAGTGGATGCATACCTGGTATCAGATGCTGATGGGTACAAATGAAAGTTTATATGCCTGGATGGATGAAGGTTTTACTGAGTTTGCAACAGACAGAGTAGAATATTTTTACAAACAGGAAATTGCTAAGCAGAATGGAAAGGTTTATACCGAGACAAGTTTACCACTTTACCATACAGCCAACTACAGTAATTATTTTGGTTTGGTTAAAAGCAGACTCGAAGAACCCATGACAACCCATGCAGATCACTTTAATACAAACTATGCGTACTCTATTGCATCGTATTCCAAAGGCGCTGTATTTTTATCGCAGTTGGGATATATTGCAGGTGAAGAGGTAAGAAACAATATTTTACTGGAGTATTACAAACAATGGCGTTTTAAACATCCCAATGTAAACGACTTTATACGGGTGGCAGAAAAAGTGAGCGGCCTGCAACTCGATTGGTATAAAGAATATTGGGTGAACGGAACAAAAACAATTGACTATGCCATTGACAGTTTGTGGGAAGAAGGCGGCAAATCAAAAATCAGAATTAAACGGAACAATGAAATACCAATGCCCATTGATCTGCAGTTAACATTTAAAGATGGCACTCAGCAATTACATTATGTGCCTATGTATTTAATGTTTGGACAAAAGCCTGCAGAAAATAATCTGCAGCGATTTGTATATCCTGCATGGAAATGGACACACCCTACTTATGTAATTGAATTTGATAAACGACTATCTGAATTAACAACCGTTGAAATTGATCCTACACAACGGATGGCCGATGTTGACAGAAAAAATAATCTGCTGGAATTGAAATGGTAAATTAGTTCATGCAATAAAAAACCGCTCTCAATTTTGGAGCGGTTTTTTTATGCTTGCCCGTTTTCAGTTACCTGCCGTAATATTTATTCACTGCTTCAACACGGTTGTTTACGTGGAGCTTCTCGTAAATGTGGTAAACATGTTTGCGTACTGTTTCGGCACTGATATTTAATTCTTTTCCAATCTCTTTGTAAATTTTTCCCTGCGCCAGCCATTCAAGAATTTCTTTTTCTCTGCGGGAGAGAACAGCAATTTCAGCAGATTCAATTGCAGGTGTAACCGTTTCCTGCACTGGCAGATCTTTAAATGCTGTTACTACTTTCATTGCTATCTGGCTGCTCATAGGTGCACCGCCTTCTACCAGTTCACCAATGGCATCTATCAATTTTCCTGGAGATGATTTTTTAAGAATGTAACCGCTTGCACCTGCACGCAGGGCATCAAATATTTTTTCATCCTCTTCATAAATGGTACACATCATGTACAGAATCTCAGGATGCTGAGGCTTCAGCTCTTTTACAAGATCAATACCGTTGGTAGAACCAAGCCCAATATCCATCAATACAACATCAGGCATTACCAATGGAATTTTTACGAGTGCTTCTTCACCCGAAGAAAAAGATCCGGCAAGAAAACAGTCGTCACTTAACTCGATGATTTGCTCAAGTGCCTGACGGATGTCTGTAACATCTTCCACAATACACACAGCTATTTTTTTCATACAACAAAATTGATGTTTTATAAGAATATGAAAAATACCACGAAGTGGTAAGAGAACGTTTGCGGAAATTAAAAATCAGCGTTTTACGGCCAGCAGAAATTTTTCATGAAAAAATTCTTCCCTGAAAATCTGCTCCACATCCCAGGCAAGGGGAGAAAGACCGCTTTCTTTTACTTCGTTGGTTAAGTCGCCTCCCTTGAGGCAAATCAATCCACCATAAATGGGTTCCTCACCGGCCATGGCTGATTTTCCCTGGCCTTTTGCTTTCAGAATGGGCAAGCTCCATTGCCACAAATCTTTCAAAGGAGCAACAGCACGGCTTACCACAAAATCAAATTTTCTGTTTTGTATTTGTTCAGTTCGTGTATGTTCGGTTGTGATATTTTGTAAGCCGATTGCATTGGCCACTTCATTCACCACCTTTAATTTTTTATTGATGCTGTCGGTTAAATGAAACTGCACTTCAGGAAAAAAAATAGCCAATGGTATGCCGGGAAAGCCGCCACCTGTTCCCAAATCGGCTACCTGTGTACCGGGTTGAAACTGGATGACTGCTGCGATGGCTAATGAATGCAGCACATGTTTTTCATACAGGCGGTCAATATCTTTTCGTGAAATCACATTGATCTTTTCGTTCCACTCTCTGTAGAGGTCACCCAATTGCTCCAGTTGTTTTAATTGAACGGGTGAAAAGTCTGAAAAATATTTTAATACTATTTCCAATTTGATACCGGTTTTTTAAATAAGCTGCGCACAAACAAAAGATAATACATCCATTGCCAAATATCAAGGAAAGGATACATCCAGAACAAATCTTTTTCTCTGAGCCTGGTCATACATCTGTAATAAATAAAGCCCTGCACCAGCAGTCTCAATCCAAATACACTGAGCGCCATCCACCAGTTAAAAAACAGAATGCTCACTGCAAAGAGCGGATAAAATAAAAAATGAGAGAAAGAAAATAAGCCCAGTAAAATTTTGTGTACGGGTTTATAATATTTACTGGTTGTATAATGCCGGGCTTTTTGACTGCGCCATGTACTCCAGGATGTTTTAGGTTCAGAAAGAGTAAAAGCATCCGGATCAATAACGATAGCAGTATTTTTTTTAGTTGCTACTTTATTTATAAACAAATCATCATCGCCACCGGGTAACTGGTTATGTGCAGAAAAACCTTTGTTACGAAAAAATAATTCTTTGCGGTAGGCCAGGTTGCGGCCAACGCCCATGTATGGCAGGCCTGCCAATGCATAGGAGAAATATTGCAATGCAGAAAGAAAGGTTTCAAAGCGGATGAATTTATTCAGCAGTCCGGGTTTTTTCTCGTACGCTCCATAGCCCAATGCAATTTCTTTTCCATTTACAAATGCGGCCTGCATCAGTTCTATCCATTTACTGCCGGCTGGTTTACAATCTGCATCAGTTAACAGCAGCAGTTCGTGTTTGGCTTCTTTAATGCCGATTGAAAGCGGAAATTTTTTGCCTTGTATATGTCTGGCTTCCTGTTTCAGTTCAATGGGCCGCAAGTTGCGGAATGGTTTTGATAAATATTCCAGCACATATTTACTGTCATCAAACGAATTGTCGTTCACCGCAATTACTTCAAATGTAGAATGATACTCCTGTTGTAAAATCTCAGGTAAATGATCAGCAAGATGCTGTGCTTCATCTCTTGCACAAACAATAACAGAAACGGCATGCTGCATGGAGCTTTCGGGCGAAGGCTTTTTATAAAAAGCTAACCGGATAAAAAAGTACAGGTAATAAAACAGCTGTACGGCAGTCATCACACAAAAGCAGATAAAAACGATTTCGGGCCAGTGTACACTCATAAGCAGCTGCGAAAGTAAGATTCTGGTGGCAGATTTCATTCCGGAAAAGTCAACATATAAGTCCGGCGTTGAAAAAAATGGTAATAAAAAATTCGTTTGCAGTAAGCAAACGGAACCGCAGGCATAAAAATGAATGAATTTGTCTGGTTATGCCTTAGATAAACAGCAACAGGGTTGAGGAGGCTTTATGAGGTTTTTTCGTTGTAATATTACAGACTGTTCATTTTCATGAATTTGAAACAGGAGAGCGTTGTTTAAAAGGTCAATCAAAAATATTTCAATGACTGAGAAAGTTTTTTCAATCAGGGGTAACCGACTGGCATCTGTACTTGCAGGAGAAGAAGGCTTGCTGTTTTTAAGTAAACGGGTAACTACGGTGGATGAGTTTAAAAAAATATGGATGCAAAAGAAATGGCCGGTAGCCGGAACCGAAGTTCCTTTTGTGCTTATTGAATCTGTTCAAAAAGAACAGGATCAACGTTCTGTTTTTGTGCGTTATCAATCGTCACCAGGGAAAACGGCTGTATGTGCATTTTCTTTCCGTCATGCAAACGATGAACAGTTGTTCTTCAGTATTCTCGAAAGTGAACACTCTTTTACACGCATTACAGAATCATTAACGCCTGCAGCAGCAGCAAAAAAATTTATGGCAGTATTGTTTCTTGCAGCAGGCTTTACTTTTTTCCTTGCGTATGAAGCAAAGTCTATTGCCCGGGGATTTGTTAATGAGTCGGCCGGAGGAAAAGTGATTGCAGTTGATTATATACTTGGCTTACTGGGCCCCGTAGGAGTGTTGCTCGCCGGTGGCTTTTGCTGTATGTTACTGTTGCTTAAAATTATCAAACGTTGGTCGCATCCTCCGTTATTAGTAAAATATATACCTGCATAATCCTGTTCCCTTGCATTTGTTTCAGTAGTAGCTTTCACAGGCACCAAAAGAAGAAGATCACTTTTTGTATTTCACCGGTAACCTGTTTCAAACTACCTCTCATCGGCTATCTTTGCGCACATGGCCGCTTTACAGTTTCAATTGCAACATACAGATGCCCTTTCAAAAGCAAGAGTGGGTGAAATAACCACCGATCACGGAACAATTCAAACACCCATTTTTATGCCGGTGGGTACGGTTGGCAGTGTAAAGTCTTTAACGATTGAACAATTAAAGAAGGAAGTAAAAGCCGAAATTATTTTAGGCAATACCTATCATTTATATTTAAGACCTGGCACGGATGTGCTGGAAGCAGCGGGTGGTTTACACAAATTCAATGGCTGGGATAAGCCGATCTTAACTGATAGCGGCGGTTACCAGGTTTTTTCTTTAGCAGGTAATCGAAAAATAAAAGAAGAAGGTGTGGTTTTTCAAAGTCATATTGATGGCAGTAAACATTTGTTCACGCCTGAAAGTGTGATGGATATTCAAAGAAGCATTGGTGCCGATATAGTAATGGCATTTGATGAATGTCCGCCATACCCCAGCGATTATAACTACGCAAAAAAATCAATGGAGTTAACGCATCGCTGGTTAGATCGTTGCATCAAACATTTTAATAACACGCCTGATAAATACGGATACACACAAAACCTGTTTCCGATTGTACAGGGCAGTACGTATAAAGATCTGCGTACAGCATCCTCTCAATTTATGGCCAATGCAAATCTTACGGGTTGTGCCATTGGTGGTTTAAGTGTGGGCGAACCCGAAGAGATGATGTATGAATTTACTGAACTGTGTTGCGATGAATTACCTGTACAGAAGCCCCGCTACCTGATGGGTGTTGGCACACCGTGGAATATTTTAGAATGTATTTCTTTAGGTGTGGATATGTTTGATTGTGTGATGCCCACCCGCAACGGCCGCAACGCCATGCTCTTCACCAGTAAAGGCGTCATCAATATTGATAATAAAAAATGGGAGAAAGATTTTTCTCCCCTGGATGATGGAATTGATTGCCATATCAGCAACTATTACAGTAAGGCTTACCTGCGCCATCTCATTAAAGCAAAAGAAATTACCGGACTTACAATTGCCAGTGTACACAACCTCGCTTTCTATTTATGGCTGGTGAAGCAGGCAAGGGAACATATCATCGCCGGTGATTTTATGAGTTGGAAAAAAGAGATGGTGGAGGTGATGAGGAGGAGGTTGTGAAATTAATTTGGAGGCTTTATCCCGGCCATCGGTCACTTAACAATTCCTTTTCC
>JALHRP010000073.1 GCA_022841365.1 Chitinophagaceae bacterium
AGGGAAGATGGTTTAACCTATGTTATGGGAGAAAATTAATCAGCCGAAATTTTAAATCTCCAGATCAGATATTTTTGATACTGACTTCCTCTGTCTGATGAGAAATACAGAAAATTATCTTTAGACCAATATGGTGCAAAGTCGTTACTCTTGTTGATGGTATGTTGTTTCAGATTTTCACCTGTTGTGCTGATGGTATAAATGTCAGAATCAGCCTTATCTCTTTTGGTCAACTGAAAAGCAACATTCTTACCATCTGGGCTCCAGCAGGGGAACGTAGCATAACCTAAATCGGTATTGGTGATCTGGCGCTGGTTTTCACCATCAATACTCATTGTCCAGATTGTGCCGGTTTCACCGGAGCGGTTTCTGTTGATATCATACTTTACAAAAACGATCTCTTTTCCGTTTGGCGAAAATTTCGGGAAACTTCCCTGTCCAATCATTTTCAATTCACCGGTTTCCAGATTTTTAATCCATACCTGATTTTCGGTTACTTTAAATACCATACCCATTCCTCCGCCTAAAGAACCGCCGCTTCTGTACTGCACAAATGATTTTGGAGCTGCGCCTTTCTCAAATACAATGGATTTGCCATCGGGGCTCCAGCAAGGGTTGTATTCGTTCTCGTCTGTATTGGTAATTTGAGTTATGGCTTTACCTGAATTGGCATTGATGTAATAGATGTCGTAGTTGTTCTTGTTAAAATAACAGAAAGCAATCTTGTCATTTGCAGGACAATAGTTGGGGTAAATATTATAATTCACACCACTTGTTTTTTGAATAACAGCACTGGAGAGTACATTGTCCTTCATGTAAATGTTGTAAGAGCCATCACTCTCTTTGGCCGAGAAAACCATGCTTTTCCCGTTTTCACCTCCATTAGGAAAAACAGAAATCTTCTTGTCATCTGTAATTTTCGTCAATGCATCAAAGCTTTCACCTTCTGCAATCATTAAAAATGTTTGGGGGCCGCAGCCGGTAAAGACCAGTAATGCTGCAAAGAGGGACAAAATTCGGGAGTTCATAACACAGTTATTTTGGGTATTAAAAAAAATATATATACAAATGAACACTTTTTTTGTCATGTATAAAAGAGGTGTTTTCACTAATTCACAGATTACTCCTTTTTAGGTAGTGTTTTCTTTTCTTATGTAAAAGATTTAAAATATGATAAAATACAATGCATCAATAGATGGTTAGCAGGCCAAATCTTCAGTTCATACCCTTTTTGTTCCACTTATATAAAACGTTTTACTGTGTTGGTGCTTTCCTTTAACTTGGTTTCTTTAAACCATCTGCATATGAGAGTGTTCCTTTTCTGTTGTTTTCTATTGTCGTTTTCCCTGTTATCAAAGGCCCAGAATAAAAAGCCCATCAGTCATGCCGATTATGACCAATGGCAGAGTGTCCAATCGCCCCAAATCAGTAATGATGGGAAATGGGTTGTGTATATGGTCAATCCCCAGGAAGGAGACGGTGAACTCATTATTCAATCGAGTGACGGAAAATATAAAAAACAAGTTCCCAGAGGATACAACTCCATCATTTCGCAAGACAGCCGTTTTGTGGTGTTTAAAATCCGTCCTTTATTTAAGGATACCCGTGATGCACGTATCAAAAAGAAAAGACCCGATGATATGCCAAAAGACAGTTTGGCCATTGTTGAATTCGGTAAAGACAGTGTTTGGAAAGTGGCCAGAGTAAAGACATTTAAAACCCCTGCTGAAGGAATTGGCTGGATCGCCTACCATATGGAAAAGACTTTACCCGAACCTCCAAAGCCGGCGCCTAAACCGGATTCAGCTACACAGATAACCAAAATGGTTAGTATGGCCGATTCATTAATGAGAGTGGCAGACAGCATCCGTAATAAAGCTAATGAAGCAAAAACAAAAGGGATGACTGTTTTACAAGCACCCAAAAGAGAACCAAGAACTTCACCTGCAAGACCTTCGGATGATCCGGTAGAAGAGGGAACTGAATTAATAGTACGCAATACAAACACCGGTGAAGAAAAGAAATTTAAACTGGTGAGCGATTATTATTTCAGCAAAAACGGCAATAGCTTACTAATTAAAACAACCCGTAAGAATAATGATACACTAAGCAAAGCATTTGTTCTGAGGATGAATACATCAACTGGTAAAATTGATACCGTGATGAAAGGGTTTAATGATGCTAAAAATTTTGCGTTTGATGAATCGGGTGAGCAACTGGCGTTTGTTGCAGAAAGAGATAGTGTAAGCAAGGCGCTCCGTAAGTTTTATAAACTGTGGTATTATAAAACGGGTATGGACAGTGCAACACTGAAAGCAGACCGTAACACTGCAGGTGTTAAAAACGGGATGACGGTGAGCCCTGATCATAACAACCGTTTCAGTAAAAACGGAACAAGACTGTTTTTGGGACTTTCACCCATTCGTCAGCCGAAGGATACTTCGCTGGTTGATTTTGAAACTGCAAGGCTCGATATCTGGCATTATAATGATGATGAACTGCAGCCGCAACAACTGGTGCAAATGAATAATGAACTGCGGAGAAGTTATCTGGCAGTTGTGCAACCGGATGCAAACAGCGTCACTCCATTGGCAGATCAAAACCTGGAACGCATTGAACTGACAAATGAAGATAACGGCGACATAGCATTGGGCGAAACCAATAAAGGATACCGAATTCAGAATCAGTGGGAGCAATTCAATTATCAGGATCTGTATCTTGTAAATGTAAAAACAGGAGAGCGTAAACTTATTGCACAAAAGCTACGTGGTGGCGGCAGTATTTCGCCCGATGGAAAATTTGTAGCATGGTACGACTGGAAAAAACATCATTATTTTACGTACAATATTGCATCCGGTAAAATCATCAATGCAACCATGGATATTAAAGTGCCTTTGCAGGATGAGGACGATGATCATCCCGATGACCCGCCACCACACGGTGTGATGGGCTGGCATGCAAATGATGCAGCCATGTATGTGTATGATAAGTTCGATATCTGGAAAGTTGATCCATCCGGTGCAACAAAACCCGTTTGTATCAGCAATGGTATTGGACGTAAAAAGCAACTCAGCTTCCGCAATACAGTTTTAGACAGAGAAGAACGTTTTATCAAAGACGGTCAAACTTTATTGCTGAATGTTTTTGATCATAAAGAAAAAGGAAGCGGATGGGTTGTATATAAAACAGGCGATGCATTTGTATTAAATGAAACCATTCCTGTTACAAATCCTCTTGCCATCAGCGCTTTTGGCGGCGTGGTAAAAGCAAGAAACAGCGATGTGTTTTTGTACACAGCTTCAACACCTCAAGTGAGCCCGACTATTTATTCAGCTTCATTAAGCAATGCACAGAATCATGCATCGGCTGTACAGTTAAGCAATATCAACCCACAGCAAAAAAACTATAACTGGTATACGGTTGAACTGCATAAATGGAAAATGTTTGATGGTAAAGAAAGTGAGGGCTTATTATTCAAACCAGAAAACTTTGATCCTAATAAAAAATATCCTGTCATCTTTTATTTCTACGAAAAAGATGCAGATACACGTTATAACTACCGTGCACCTGCACCAAGTGCGTCAACCGTTAATATTGCATATTTCACCAGTAACGGATACCTCGTATTTGATCCAAACATTTATTACAAAAACGGTGAGCCCGGCGAAAGTGCTTACAACTCCATTGTAAGTGCGGCAAAGTATCTCGGCAAAATGAAATTTGTTGACAGCACAAAAATGGCCATACAAGGACAAAGCTGGGGCGGTTACCAGGTTGCCTATTTAGTAACACGTACAAAAATATTTGCAGCTGCAGGAGCAGGAGCACCCGTGAGCAATATGTTCAGTGCATACGGCGGCATCCGCTGGGGTGCAGGTATCAGCAGACAGTTTCAGTACGAAAAATCACAAACACGTATTGGTTTTACACCATGGCAACGCCCTGATCTTTATACAAAGAATTCGCCTTTGTTTAAAGCAGATAAAGTAACAACACCTTTATTACTGATGCATAACGATAAAGATGGTGCAGTACCCTGGTACCAGAGCATTGAATACTTTACTGCATTAAGAAGATTAGATAAAAAAGTATGGCTGTTGCAATACAACGATGAAGATCATAACCTGGTTGAACGCAGAAACCGGAAAGATCTGTCTGTTCGATTAGCCCAATTCTTTGATCATTATCTCAAAGGTGCACCCATGCCTAAATGGATGAAAGAAGGCGTACCTGCCACCAGCAAAGGAATAGACTGGGGATTAAAAGTTGAATAAAAAAAAGAATAGTAACAGAAATGGGTATTGTGCGTTATGTACAATACCCATTTTTAATTAAAGAATAAATATTAAGCTGCGGTAAGAAATTTTACAAAGCTACGCTTGGCTATTGGCAGAAAAGTTTCCTCAACCGGGTAAGAAAGATTGGTTTCAATGCAATACACGGCCGGGTTGGGCAGGTCTGTTTTATTACGGATCAGTTCGCCTTTAATGTTTTCGTAACTGTTGGCGATTGTACTCATCCAGGTATCAATAAAATTAGTTTTGAGTGTGCGGTACTGTTCATCGTGCCGCTCAAAGAAACTTAATCTGTATTGATATACTTTGGTTTGCTGTTGGGCTGTGCTGCGTAGAAAAAGATACCCTTCATTTGTATCGAGCGGTATCAAACCAATAGGCTGTATGCTGATGCTTTGCTCCACCATTTCATAAATTTCGGTTCCGTTGCTGATGGTGGACTTCATGGTTGCAATAGAATAATGCATAATGGTCTCCAGCTCCTGCATCAGTTCATCGTCTTCAATCATCTGCTCATAAAGCAACTGCAGTTTCTCCATCTGGATGCCTGTAAGTTTTTTAGGGAATTGTTCCTGCAGGTATTTTTTGTTTTCTCTGAAGGCAACCAGATTGTTGTAATGAAAAATTACATCGGCCAGTTGCGGATAAAGCTTTGCTTCATTAAAGTATTTGTTTACTTCCTGAAGATAGGCCAGCAGGGTGTACTTCTTTAATTCAAAATCAATGTAACCGTCTGCAAACCAGGTTTGGGATAAAGTCTTCATGGCTGAGGTTTTACCGGGTTATTGTTCCTTAAATTTACAAAACGATCGTTGAATTTTTATACAACCAATTTATTATTCACAAAAATTTTTAAACTATGCGTCTGCCCGTTGCCATCAGCTGTTTTCTTTTTCTGTTAAGTTCATGCAGCAGAAATACATTTTATATTGTTCGCCATGCAGAAAAAGCGCCTGCTGTTGCAGGCATGAGCAGTGATGTACCATTGAGTGAAGAAGGAAAGAAGAGAGCAGTGGCGTTAAAAGAAATATTGAAAAATGAAAACATCCATTCCATTTATTCCACACCGTTTATCCGAACCAAATCAACCGTACAGCCATTAGCTGATTTTAAATTAATCCTCATTCAATTGTATTCACCAAAAGATACCGTTGATCAGTTTATTGCAAAGCTGAAGTCTATAAAAAAAGGAACCGTGTTGATTGCAGGGCATTCAAATACTGTTGATGATCTGGTGAATAAAATGATGGGGCAAACCTTACTGAGCGATCTGCAGGAAACAGAATACGATAACCTGTTTATTATAAAACGGAAAGGGAAGAAGTATTTGTTTGAAAGGAAAAAATATTAATCAATGCTGAAGCCAATACCTCTTAAAGCAATAACCCCGACTTAAAAGCCGGGGTTATTTATTATCTGTTGATATTGATTATTACAAATCTCTGTCGCCATTAAAATTCTGTAACTCATTTGCAACAGCAGTTAAGAAGGTTGCACCAAGGCTGCCGTCAACAATACGATGATCATAACTCATACTTAAGTACATCATATGACGGATGGCAATACTGTCGCCATGTGGTGTTTCAATTACCACCGGTCTTTTTTTAATTGCACCAACAGCTAAAATAGCAACCTGTGGCTGATTGATGATAGGAGTGCCCATTAAACTTCCAAATGTACCTACATTGGTTAAAGTAAATGTGCCGCCTGTTGTATCATCGGCTTTCAGTTTACCGTTACGGGCACTGTCTGCAAGTGTGTTTACCTGCTTGGATAAACCAACCAGATTCAGCTGATCCGCATTTTTAATCACCGGTACAATTAAATTGCCACTTGGTAATGCAGTAGCCATTCCAATATTAATATCCTTCTTCACAATAATCTTATCACCATCAACAGAACTGTTGATCAACGGATATTTTTTTATGCACTTAACAATGGCTTCAATAAACAAAGGAGTAAATGTAATCTTGGTGCCTTCACGTTTTTCAAATTCTTTCTTCATCTTATCTCTCCATTGCACCAGGTTGGTTACATCTGCTTCGGTAAAGCTGGTCACATGCGGACTGGTTTGTTTACTCCGCACCATATGGTCGGCAATCAGTTTACGCATTCTGTCCATTTCAATAATTTCTACATTACCGCTGTAAACAGTAGGAGCCATGGCAGGGGTATGTGCAGGTGCAGATGGTTCAACTCTGTTCATCGGTACAACCAATACATCTTCCTTGGCCTGCGGTTGTGGTTGCTGTGTTGTTCCACCACTTTTCTTATTGCTTACGTACTGCAGAATATCTTTTTTTGTTACACGCCCTTCGTTACCGGTGCCGGGAATTTTCTCCAGTTCAACCATACCAATCCCTTCCTGTGCAGCAATATTCAACACTAAGGGAGAATAAAAACGAATACCGTTTGAAGCTGCGTTAACATGAGCACCTGCCGGTTGATAAGGAACAGATTCTTCCACTACTTCGGCAGCTACCGATTCATATACAGGCGACGGTGAAGGGGCAGACGTAACAGTTGATTCAGCTGCACCGGTTTTAATGCGGGCAATAACAGCGCCTACAGGCACCACATCATTTTCATTAAACAATACTTCTGCAAGAACACCTTCTGCAGTACTGGGCACTTCACTATCTACCTTATCCGTTGCAATATCAAGCACCGTCTCATCCATCTTAATTGCATCGCCTGCTTTTTTATGCCAGCGGAGAATGGTTGCTTCCATAATACTTTCTCCGAGTTTGGGCATTACTAAATCAACTAAAGCCATATAAAAAATTTTTTGAAGTTTTTTGTTGTAAGCAACTATGCAGGCATCGGCTTCTGTTGCGTCGCACAGTTCAGGGTTCAGAACAATGGTCAACAGAATTCAGCAGGCAAATCGCTAATCGGCGTCAAAGGTAAAGATTTGGGCTTTATTTTTCAGTTTCGTTCTCAATAAGCTGAAACATCATCAACATGGCATTGGCTGCAGTTAATTCAATGTTTTTAATCCGGTCGAAACGAAACTGTAATCGTTTGGCAACAATTTTTTCTTTACTGCCAACAGCAACCCACACAGTTCCCACTGGTTTATCAGGCGTGCCGCCACCCGGCCCCATGATGCCGCTGGTTGCAATACCGTAATCGGCAGAAGTAGTTGCTAAAAGTCCTTTCAACATTTCAGTAACGGTTTCTTCACTTACAGCGCCTTTTACTTCAAGTGTTTCGTGTTGCACACCCAGAAGATTTTCTTTTACATCATATGCATAAGCTACAACCGTTCCTTTAAAATAAACTGATGATCCGGGGATGGCAGTAATCAAGTGTGCAATATATCCGCCACTGCAACTTTCGGCAGTAGCCAACGTTTTGTTTTTCTTAATCAGCAAATCGCCCAATGCTTTTTCAAGTGGGGTATCAGTATCAACAATCAAGATGTCTTTTACCAATTCCTGCAATTGAAGAAACAAGCGATCAATATCAGATTCAAGTGCTTCCTTTTCTATTCCGCTTGTTGTAAGACGTAACCGAACCATTCCATAATTGGGCAAATATGCAAGCTTTATGTGAGAAGGTAATGCTTCTTCCCAACTTCTGATTCGTTCTGCAATAAACGATTCACCTGCACCTGCAGTTAAGAGTGTGCGATGAAGAATAACAGGCACCTGAAATTCTTTTTGTAACAACGGCAACACCGAACTTTTCATAATGCCTTTCATTTCATGCGGCACACCGGGCATGGAAATAAACACCCGGTCTGCTTTACGAAACAGCATACCCGGTGCAGTTCCCCTTACATTCATCAGCACTTCACAGGTGTCCGGTACTTCGGCCTGTTTCAGGTTGCGTTCAATTAACGGACGGTTCAGTTTCAGAAAAATAGTTTTCACATGTTCATACACCTGTTCATTCACAATCATCTTTCCGCCAAAATAATCACAGAGCAGGGGTTTGGTTATATCATCAGCAGTTGGGCCGAGGCCTCCTGTAATTAATATAATCTGAGATGATTCTGCTTCTTCATCTAACGCCTGCCAGATGTCTTCTCGGGTATCACCAACAGCCACACGACGTTTAACCCAAACACCAATTTTATTCAGTTCCTGCGCCATCCATGCACTGTTAGTGTCAATGGTTTGTCCAATCAGTAATTCATCTCCAATTGTTATGATAGAGGCAAAAATTTTATTGTTTGTCATACATGTAAAGTATTGCAAAAACCTTACTTAAAATAAGATTCCAGTTGTTGAGCCAATGCAGCGGGCATGGTTGTTCGGGCCATTGTTTTTGCATCCAGAAAATATAATACAATTCTGCCGATGGTGAGAAGCTTACCGCTTTCGTTCAACACTTCATGATGAAATTCAATCCGGTGATCGGTTGGTAATTCCCTTAATTGTGTTTTGATGGTTAACAGATCATCGTATAAAGCAGGTCTCAGAAATTTTGTATGCAGTTCAACAATGGGCATTACAATTCCCATTGCTTCCATGTCTTTATAGGTCATTCCCATTTCACGGATTGCCTCTGCACGGGCCACTTCAAAGTACTGGGCATAGTTGCCGTGATAAACAACATTCATCTGATCCGTTTCGGAATATCTGACCCGTATGGTTGTTTGGGATGTGAGCATAGAATTTATTTATTGATCATGCCATCAACACTTACACGGCCGGGGCCACATAAAAGAATGGCAACATATCCTGAAAGAAACAGCGCTGCATGTTCTCCATCTCCAAACAGATTACCATGGTGTGAAATAAAGAAAGCGTAGCCCATAGTAATAATCAATGGAATTACAGTGAAACGTGTAAACAATCCCAGAGTAATAAAGATGGAACAGAAAAATTCTGCAAACACAACCAATGCCAGTGTTATGGCACTGCCCATACCCAGAAAGTTTACAAAGGAATCTTTCTTGTCTGCGAAATGCACCAGTTTATCATAACCACTGTTTACACACATGGTGAGTCCCAGTATTAAACGGAGAACTAAGAACGAAATGTTAAAAGCTGTTGCAGAATACTTAACGGATAGAAGTTTCTTCATTTATTTGGATTTGAAGATGCGAAATTAACGGAACACAATCTTTTATCCACAAAAAACTGGAACGGTGTTTGAAAGAAAAGGAGAGATTACCTTTAGCACGCTGAACAGACTTTAAGAGAACGGTTAAAATATTTACTAAAGATGAACGTTTACCCGCCAATGAACAACCTGATTACTTCCATTTTTTTTCTGTTTTTTTCCTGCTTTTCAATGCAGGTCTCTGCACAATCAACAGTTGTTTACAACGATCCGCAGCAAAAATTTAAACAGGCACAGGAATATTTTTTAAATGATCAGTACAGTCTGGCAATGCCCATTCTGCGGGAACTGAAGCAGGAAATTCAAACCAGCAACGTCATCAATCAGGGTATTCAGGTACAGGAAATTGATTTTTACCTGCTGGCCTGCGGTCTGCAGCAAAACGACGAACGGGCGGTGATGCCAAGCCGTGAGTTTATTACTGTTGTGCACAATATGCCCCGAACGCAGCAGTTAAGTTTTCATCTCGGCAATTATTATTTCCGTAAACAACAGTTTATTGATGCGTTGGAATTTTACGAGAAAGCAGAGATTGCCAGTTTAAACAACGAACAGATTTCTGAAGCCAAGTTCAGAATGGCATATTCCTATTTTCATCTCAAACGTTTTCAACAGGCCAAACCTCTCTTTAATACTATCCGGCAGTTGCCGATGGATCCTCATTATTTAGATGCGAATTATTACTACGGTTTCCTGGCTTATGGCGATAAAGAATACAATGAAGCACTTAGCTGTTTTGAAAAAGTACAGAACCATCCGGAATACGGAAAAATTGTTCCTTTTTATATTGCTTCCATCTATTACTTCAGAGGCGAAAAAGAAAAAGCCATTCGCATTGCTGAAGAAGCGGTAAAGCGCCCCAATATTTTATATGATCTGGAAATGAAACAGCTTTTAGGTCATGCATATTTTGAACGGAAAGAATATAAAAAAGCACTTCCGTTGCTGGAAGAATATGTGAACCGTGCAGATAAAGTAACCAGACAGGATTTGTATGAACTCAGTTACAGTTATTACCAGAACAATCAACTGCCAAAAGCCATTGAAGGATTTAAACAATTAAGCGGCAGTGAAGATTCATTAAGTCAAAGTGCAATGTATCTGTTAGGCGATGCTTATTTAAAAACCAATCAAAAAGAAAATGCACGGAATGCATTTGCATTTTGTGCTGCCAACAGCAGCAATCAGCAACAGCGTGAAGTTTCTTTATTTAATTACGCCAAACTTTCTTATGAGCTGGGTTATCAGGGTGTGGCCATCAGTGAGTTTAAACGTTTCCTCAACGAATATCCACGCAGTACATACAATACAGAAGCAAAGGAATTGTTAGTGGGTTTGCTGGCAGGTACTAGCAATTATAAAGATGCCATTACATTAATTGAATCGCTTGAATATCCTTCTGAATCAACCAAAAAATTATATCCCGGTATTTTGTACGGACGTGCTGCTGAACTGATTAACGATGGCCAGCTCAGTAAAGCAGAAGTTTTGTTGGATAAAATTCTGAAGGATCCATACAATGCATCTGTATTAGCACTCACGCATTACTGGAAAGGAGAGATCGCCTATCGCAATGATCGTTTAGATGATGCCATCCGTTACTACGATTTATTTTTGCAAAGCGGAAAACCCGGCATGGGCGAAGCAACGGTGAAAGAGGCCAATTACAATCTGGGTTATTGTTATCTCCGCAAAGAAAATTTTATAGTTGCACAGGGATTCTTTCAAAAAGCAGTTGGTCGTGTAGCGTTAAATTCTGCACCGGTTGATCAGGATGCATACATCCGCCTGGCCGATTGTTATTACATGCAAAAGAATTACAAACAGGCATTGAGTATGTATCAGCAGGTGCTGGATTATTCATGGGCCAGTGCCGACTATGCATTGTATCAGAAAGCCATGCTCACCGGTATTAATAACAGTAAAACAAAAATTGAACAGCTCTCTACCTTACAACGTTTATTCCCCAGAAGTGTGTTGGTGCCCGATGCCAATATGGAAATTGCAAAGACATATATGGCCGATGAAAAATTTCAGGCAGCCATTCCTTTCTTAAATAATGTAATCAGTGCACCGCAAAATACCGGATTAAAACAAAATGCATTATTACAATTGGGTGTTTGTTATTATAACCTCAATAAGAATGAAGATGCCTTAACACAATACAAAAAATTATTACAGCAATATCCTAACAGTGAAGAAGCTGAACTGGCGCTGGATAATATCCGGGCTATTTATGTTGAATTAGGCAGGCCACAGGATTATGAAGATTTTGTACGCTCAACGGGTAAAAATGTTTCTGCCAGCGAAGCCGATTCATTAGCCTATGCAGCGGTTGAAATTAAACTGGAAGCCAATGACTGCACAGGTGCCATGCAGCAAATTACCAACTACCTGAACCGTTTCCCGAATGGTGCTAAAGCAATTGATGCACATTACAACCGCAGTGAATGTTATATGCAACGCAAAGACTGGAAAAATGCATTGCCGGGTTATGAATATGTAGCTATGCAAGGTAACAGTAAGTATGCGGAAAAGAGTGCGCTCATTGCTGCACGTACTTATTATTTCGAATTACAGGATTATGCAAAGGCAAAACCTTATTACGATATTTTAAAAACTGTTGCCGCTACAGATGAGAACAGGCTTGAATCGCTGCGTGGTTTATTGCGTTGCAATTATCAGTTAAAAGAATACAAACAGGCGGCTGATGTTGCCAGAGAGTTATTAATTACAAAAGGTATTGGGAATGATGATAAAGCATTGTCTAATCTTGTTACAGGACGCAATCATCAGATCAACGGGCAATTTGATTTAGCCATTCAGGCTTACAGAGCAGTTGTTGCAATTAATAAAGGAGAGTGGGCAGCAGAAGCGAGATATGAAATTGCAAAATGCCAGTATGATCTCAATAGTTTGGCCAATGCAGAAAAAGCTGCATTTGAAGTGATCAGCAAAAGCGGTTCTTATGATTTCTGGGTAACAAAGTCGTACATATTGCTGGGCGATATTTATTTTAAGCAGAAAGATTATTTCAATGCCAAGGCAACTTACCAAAGCATCAGTGAAAACGCAACCAATCCGCAGTTAAAACAGGAAGCAACGGATAAATTGAAACAGGTAATTGAAGAAGAAAAGCGGAATTCAAAAGTAGATGGATAGGCAGCAGCAGACAAGATACAGTAAGTTTAATCATTCAGATCTTAAGTATACATATGAACAGAATAACGATCTTGGTTTTTGCTTTTTGTGTCGGGGTTATATATTCAAATGCCCAGGATACATCAAAGAAACAATCGGTTGAAATTAAATCGGCTTTTAAGCCGGTGTTGAAAAATGCAGTGAAGCTTAATTTCAATGCCACACCACCGGCACCGGAAACGGGCAGGCCGGCTTTAACATATAATATTCCCATCCAGAATTTATTTTTTAATCTGCAACCGGTTGCATTGAAACCATTGGCACTGCAAATTGATTCAGCAGGACAGGCACATAACAGCAATTACATTAAAGCAGGTTATGGAAATTTTAATACGCCTTTGTTTGATGCTGGTTTTTCGTTGGGTGATGGTAAGAAAACCAACTTCACCATTTTTGCCAATCATCTTTCACAAAAAGGACCGTTGCGTGTACAAAAGTTCAGCAACACTAATTTGGCTGCACATATCAACACGGTAGTAAACAGAGTAGAAGTGTACGGTAAAGCGGGTTATCAGCAACAAACTTTTTTTCTATACGGACCCGATCCTTCGCTGATCACAGCAAAAGATGATTCATTAAAAAAGCCTTATCAAACAGTTAACATCCGTGCAGGTGTACGAAATGCCATGGTTACACGGTTTGGCATCAGCTATAATCCCGAAGTAAACATTAATGTGTTCAGTGATTCAAGATCAACAGAAACAAACGGTGTGCTTGATATACCGGTTGAGGTTCGTTTTGGTACCAGCTTTGGTTTGCTCATTCGGGGTAATGCAGATCTTACAACGTATACTCCAACAGACAGTGGATCGTACAGCAACAATGTGTATTTCTTTAATGCAGCTGCCATGCTTAAAACATCCCGTTTGGCGATACGTGCCGGCATTCGTCCTACATGGGACAATAATAAATTGAATGTGTTGCCTGATGTAATGGTTGATGTTCACCTGCAGGAAAAAAAGATTATTGTTACCGGTGCATGGGTATCGCACATTCGAAAAAATACCTATCAATTTCTTGTTTCACAAAATCCATGGATCAATCAACCTGTATCACAATTCAATACAAGAATTACAGAAGCTTACGGAGGTTTTAAAGGAACGCTTGCCAATTCATTTAACTATCGTGTAAGCGCAGGGTATATTGAATATCTGAACATGCCGTTTTTTTCGAATCATCTGCAACCGGCTGTATTTACTGTTTTGCAGGAAAGCAAATTACAAGGTGCACATGGCCAGGCAGAGATTGGATATGTATTGCAGGATAAATTTAATGCCAGTGCCAAATTTGATATTTACAATTTTATCGGCTCCACATATGGCAAGGCCTATCATGTTATTCCCCTGCAGTTAACAGCAGCTTTAAGATGGCAACCGGTTAAAAAAATCATGGTGAAAAGTGATTTGTATGCATGGCAGGGCCCCGTGTATTTAAAAGATAATCTGGGTAATACCGGCAGGCTTCCATCGGTGTTTGATTTAAACGCAGGACTCGAATTCAGAGTACACAAATATGTAAGTGTGTGGGGGCAGTTTAATAACGTTTTTAACAATGCCTATCAGCGTTGGAATAATTACCAGGTTGTTGGTTTTAACTTTCTTGCGGGAATTAAACTTACTTTTGATCAAAAGCAGCAATAAGCATGGTTGATCTGATTGTACGTTATCTCTCATTCAATAAACAGATTTCATTAAAGGGGATTGGTACTTTTTCTGTTGAACACTTACCGGCACGGCTTGATTTTCCAAACAGACTCTTACACGCACCTCAGTCGGTTCTTCATTACAGTGCATCAGGTGAACAGGATACAAGGTTTGAAGACTGGGTAAGTAAAGAGTTGGGTATTTCATTGCAGGAAGTTTACGAGAGAGAAGAAATCCTGCTGAGCAATTTTCATCGTACGTTAAACAGTCATCAGATAATTGAATGGAAAGAGCTGGGAAATTTTTCAAAAGATGATCATCAGCTTATCCATTTTGTATCAACTTTTTCACCCGGTGTCGGGAAACCTGTAAAAGCAGATAAAATTATCCGTAAACATCAGGAGCATGCAGTAAGAGTGGGAGAAGAGGAGAAGACAAGTACCGAAATGGAAGCATTGCTGTTGGGCAGAAATCAAAGTAAAATCAATAAACTTTGGATCTTTGCCTTGGCATTGTTCTTGATAAGCATGATAGCCGTTTGGTTGTTTGCAACCGGCAACCCTGCAACCTGGAAAATGCAGGGCAACGGAATAAAAATAAAAGCAAAAGAAGCCTCACCAACATACAACAGTCAATAATTAAAACCCAAAATACTTAACTGCAGTTTTTATGAGTCAACTTGTACAATATACAAGCTGTCCTGTGTGTAAATCTCAATCATTTAATCAGGTTCTCAACGTTAAAGATTTTACAGTCAGTCAGGAATTGTTTCCGGTAATGGAATGCAAAAATTGCAGTCTTCGGTTTACACAACAGATCCCTGATGAAACTGCTGTGCATCGTTATTACCAGTCAGCTGATTATATTTCTCATACCAATACCAACAAAGGAATCATTAACCGTTTGTATCATGTAGCAAGAACATTTACCATGATGAGTAAAGAACGTCTTGTAAAAAATGCTACAAAAAAAGCAGTGGGTATGTTGCTCGATGTTGGGAGCGGAACAGGCACATTTGTTCACACCATGTCTGTTGCCGGATGGAATGTAGTTGGCCTTGAACCCGATGCTGCAGCAAGAGCTGCTGCTTTGAAAAAATACAACTGCGATATTTATCCGTCAGAAGAATTGTTTATGCTGCCTGCATCTACATACGATGCTGTAACCATGTGGCATGTGCTGGAACATGTGCACAGACTGGATGAATATGTGGAACAGTTAAAGAAATTATTAGCACCGGGCGGCAAGCTCATTGTTGCAGTACCGAATTATACAGGCAAAGATGCCGCTGCATATAATGAACACTGGGCTGCATATGATGTACCAAGGCATTTATATCATTTCTCTCCCAAAGCTATGCGTGTTTTAATGGAACGGCATGGAATGAAAGTAATTGCAACCAAACCGATGTGGCTCGACAGCTATTATGTTTCTCTTTTAAGTGAACGGCATCGTAAAGGAAGTTTTCTACGTGGAATCTGGAACGGATTTGTATCGAATGTAAACGCATTGTTTCAGAAAGAGAAGTGCAGCTCACTGGTGTATATTATTGAAGTGCCTGTTGAACAGTAGTAGACAGCTTACAGTTCATCACCATCATCCACACCTTCGGGCACATGCAGTAACACTTTATCAATGCGGTGTCCGTCCATATCAATAATCTCAAAAGTGAACCCTTTCCAGGTAAATTTTTCGCCTGCATGCGGTATCCGTTCCAGTTCATGCAGAATAAAACCTGCCAGTGTATCAAACTCCCGTTCACCTTCATTCATCCATTGTGTTTGTTCAAAGTGTGAAAGAAAATTATAAAACGGTATCTGTGCATCTACAAGATAGGTTCCATCATCACGCTTTATTATTTCATAATCATCCGTATGCGGCTCAGGAATGTCTCCCACGATGGCTTCAAGAATATCATTGAGTGTAATCATTCCTTCAACACTTCCGTATTCATCCACAATAAAACAACTGTGTACTTTACTCTGCTTAAATTGTTCCAGTACCTGATACGCCGAATTGTTTTCAGGAACAAACAAAGCCGGTTTCATTAAATCTTTAAAGAGTGTAAAGTCGTTGGCTACATACATGTCTTTAATCGAAACAATACCCTTGATGCTGTCGAGATCTCCATCGCAGATAGGATAAATAGAATGGGGCTCACCGATTATTTTTTCTTTGATGGAGTTTTCATTATCATTCAGATCGAACCAGATAATATCATTTCGATGTGTCATGAGCGAAGTAATATTTCTGTCGCCCAGATGAAATACCCGTTCAATAATTTCCTGCTCAGCTTCTTCAATGGTTCCCTGCTCTGTTCCTTCACTGATGATTGCTTTGATCTCTTCTTCCGTTACATGATTTTCATGAACAGTTTTTACATTAAACAACCTGAAGATGAGGTTGGTGATGCTGTTTAACAGCCAAACAATCGGGTGGATAGATTTGGCAAACCATTTCATTGGTGCTGCAACAGCCATTGCAATTTTTTCTGAACGTAACAGACCTAAACGTTTGGGAACCAGCTCGCCGAGAATAATTGAAAGAAAGGTAACAATCACTACTACAACACCAGTAGCAATACTTTCAGCATATAAATTCAATAATGGAAACTGCAGAAAGAAAGGAGCCAGGTCTTTCCCGAATTTTTCACCCGAGTACACACCCGTTAAAATAGCAATGAGGGTAATACCTATTTGTGCAGCAGACAGAAAGATCTCCGGATTTTCTGCCAGTTGAAGAGCCGTTTTTGCGCTGATGCTTCCTTTTGCCGCCAGGGTTTCAAGCCGGGTTTTGCGGGCCGATACCAGAGATATCTCTGCAATCACAAATAAAGCGTTGAGGAATATGAGGACGAATAAGATGAATATTTCCATTTGTAAAAAGTGCAAATCTACGAAGCTTTACACAAGTGCTTGTTTTACTGAAAATAAGAAACTATTAAGTAAGTTGTAAGCCGCCAAATTGTTTATTGAAAATTCTTGCAGTATTGTGACCAATGAAACAACCTAAAACAGCACCGCCCAGCACATCTAACGGAAAGTGTGCGCCTACATAAACCTGTGCAAACGACACCAAGGCGGCCCATAACAATAACCAGATCCATGCTTTTGAAAGATGTTTCATACTGGCAAACAGAAAAACAGCCAATCCGAAGTGATTGGATGCATGTGATGATACAAAACTGTAGCTGTAGCTGCAGGGAATCAGCATCCGTACAGATTGTGCAGCCACCACATCCACACAGGGCCGGGGCCTTTGTACCAGTTCTTTTACCACCTGTGCACTGAGCAAATCTGTTAATGCAAAAGTGGCCAATGCAAACAAGAGCCACCACCAGAATTTTGAACGAAAGTTGATGAATACAAATACAAGCAGAAAAAGATACAGCGGCACCCAGGTATACTGATTACGTATAAACGGCATCACTGCATCAAAGAGCCCATTACTCCATTGATTATTGACAGAATAAAAAACCGAACGGTCTAACTGAACAATGGTTTTCAGCATATGCAATCAAATATAGTTAACCGTTTATGGA
>JALHRP010000074.1 GCA_022841365.1 Chitinophagaceae bacterium
AACAGAATTGGATGATCTTTGATATTATCCAGTTCAAATACAATAAACCGTTGTTGCAGTAAATCCAGGTTTTCCTTTGCGTTTAACAGGTAATCAAATTCACCACCTTTATAATATGGCCGTAACACATAAAGAAAGTTGGATACATCAAAATCTTTATCCTTCACATTGTCACCCTTCAGCACATTTACAAAATCATCTTTCAGAAAATCATAAAAACTGTCAAAGCAGGGAAAGATGCTTTTATTATTTTCAACTTTCTCAAAATATAATTGTAGGGCATTTGAAAGCGCCACATATTCACTTCGATTAAACGTTTCATTATCTTTTTTCCATAGTGCCAGCAAAAGTGTCTTGATACTTTCCTTCTTCTCCGTATCCAGCATGTCTCCTTCACCTATGTAAAAAGGGTTAAACTTAATTGGTTTGGTTTCAGAATAGGTGAAGTAATATCCTTTCACCATATCGCATAATCCCTTGTAACTATGGCCGACATCCACCAGCACAATATGTGTGCCTTTTTCATAGTAACTCCTTACCATGTGGTTGGTAAAGAAAGATTTCCCACTGCCGGATGGCCCCAAAATGAATTTATTTCTATTGGTACAGATGCCTTTGTCCATTGGTTCGTCAGAAATATCCACATGGATAGGTTTTCCTGAAAGACGGTCGCCCAAACGGATGCCAATGGGACTAACAGAGGAACGATAGTTGGTTTCCAGGTTAAAGAAGCAGCAAGCCTGTGGACTAAACGTATCGAAAGTATCATTCATAGGAAAGTCCGCAGCATTGCCGGGAATGCCTGCCCAAAAGATTTGAGCTGATCCCTCGGTTTCCATTTTGGGTGTAGCATCCATTTGCGTAAGTGCCGATGAACAGAGATTACGGATATTTTTTAATTCATCCCTGTTGTCTGTCCATGCCAGAATATTAAAATGAGCTTTAACCGGAAGCCGTTGCTCACTAATGGCTTCATTCAAAAAATCATCCGTAGCCTGTTTGCTGATTGCATTTTCCCTACTGTATGCAGAAAGTGATTGAAGTCGCAGTCTTTTACTTTCCAGCTTCTGCATTGTTTTCTGTACATCCTCGATAAACACATATTGATTGTAGATATGATTGCAGGAAAGTAACTGACCAATTGGCGATGCAAAACCCACGCTGAACTTCGTTTTATCAGTAGAATATTTATCATAGTTTATGCGTGAGCCACATAGTGCAGGCACAAACTCCGCATCAGCCATTGTAAAAAGCTGGCAATGGTTTTCACCGATCTTCCATTCAGGTTTAAATTCTATATCCCGTAGAATGACAGAATCGTTGCCAAGATTAAGATAGTGGAGAATGAAATCAGCCAGCAACTCATTCGGAAGCATTTTCATGGATACAAAGCCACTGTCTGATAATATCTTTTGAAACTGACCCACATGATTTATGAAATCATGAAAATATTTTGGCTGTAACGTTTCCTCTGGAACAATTGTTCTGCGGAGCAGGCTGCTAAAAATAGAAGAACCTAACTTGCGATTTGCAGGCTTCTTTGTAAGCATGATATAACAACGATGGTCCAAATAGGGCCGTTCATTAAAAAATCTGTCGCTGCTTCTGGTAAGAAAACTACTGTCTTCCTGAATAAACGAAGGCTTATACTTTGCCTCAGTGAACCAATCCTGTTTATGCAATACACTATTCACTGGTAAAACCTTTATAGCTTTTATCCATGCATGGTGAAAGGCTTCGTATTCGTCATTGCTCATTGTAAACAATTCAGGTAATTGCACATCAAATACAACTGTCACATCACCCATTTTGGAAAGGATGGCATTATTTTCAATAGAATAAACCGGCAGTATCTCATTCAGATTTTTCATTCAGCAACATCTTTTTCAATTTCACTTTTGAATAACTCTTTATCACATCCGGTACTGAGCGTCGGGCAATCTTTTTCATCATGCCATATTCACCATAAGTCCGGCTTAGCTTATAGATACGCATAAATAAAGCGGTTGTAAGCACAGCAATGAACGGCAGACAAAAGAAGATACCCAAGCCGCTCATATAGAGTATTGCAAAAAGTATTAGTAACACTACTAAGCCGCCGCCCAGGTACCAGATGTATTGAGCTTTGAGCCCTTTGAACTCAATGCTGCGGTTAATGCCTTTGTTGATTTGATAAACGCTGTTACTCACATACCTTTTATTCTTACTTTCTCAATTCGGTATAAATGATTGGCAAAAAGTTTTCCAAATGTGTTATGTGAAGAGGTAAACGGGGCAGGACAACTCCGGTAACATAAATTGGAACTATAAAACAGAAGTAAAAGGAAACCAATTGAAACCGAAGTTCCGGTGGTTTATGCGCAGGTACTAAATTATAATACGGCAATTAAAAATTGATTAATACTGATGCAAACTCAACAGCATTAGCGAAATTGATTGTTCAGACTACTTATGATTATCCATCATTTCCTTATACTGGTAAACACCAAATCCTCTAAAAAAACAACAATCTTCGACTCATCTTTATCTTTCCCAAAATCGGTCAGTGAAGGGAGGTTATTCATGAAAAAATTCTGGAAATGCGCCATTTCAATAATGGTACTTGAAAGGGATTTTGGGAACTTGTACTTGGGATTGTATTCCAGGATAATGGCGCCAATTTTAGCGCAAAGGTCTTTATAGGGTTTAAACAGTTGATCTTTATTATCCTCAGTTACATGCTTGGTTAAATAGGCTTTGGTACCTTCTGCAATAATAATCTGGTGAAGGATGTTTTCATTAACATAACTGGTTTTGAAATCATCTTCTACTGTAGTAGCTAGTAGCCTGATTACTCGTTTAAGCTTAACAACAGGGTCTTTTATATTGTTGGTATGAATTGTAACCCTGTATTCAAGCCAGCTCCAATACCAGGCAGTAATATATATCAGTAACCGGTGTTTATTTTCAAAATACCTGTAAATGCCTGCCTCCGTAGTACCAATATCTTCTGCCAGCTTTTTGAAGGTGAAAGATTCAAACCCATTTTTATGAATCAACTGTATGCTGTGCAAAATGATTTTCTTGCCTAACTCCGATCGCTCAGGGTTACGGAGAAACAGTTTTTCATTCATTTTTATTTGTAACTGTAGTTCCATTAAACTGATTTGCTTTGAGTGCTAAATATTTTTTGGTGCTTTACAACAGGAATAAAATGTCGATGCCTGAAGTTAAAGACAGTAAAATTAAGCAAAAGATTTACAGCTTAATAAGATAGTATTACTATTAAATAGGATAAAGTTACTATCTTCGTCTGCAAAAAACTAAAATCAACTGATAATGGATGTAAAAACCATAATTAAAAAATAAAAACGATCCGTTGGTATTCCAAGTTAAAGATGTAGTGTTTTATTCTATCCCTGTTCTCAATTACAACAACTTGACTAACAGTTTTACGACTATCAAAGAATGAGTATCACAAGACAAATATTTAAAATAAAAACTTATTATGCCCAAAGATCCTTCCATAAAATCAGTTCTCATTATTGGTAGCGGGCCAATCATCATTGGACAGGCCTGCGAGTTTGATTATTCGGGCTCACAGGCATCCCGATCATTGAGAGAAGAAGGGATTGAAGTTTCACTCATCAATTCCAATCCGGCTACTATAATGACAGATAAAGTTACCGCCGATCATATTTATCTGTGGCCATTAACAATAGAATCGATTATAAAAATACTCGAAGAAAGAAAAATTGATGCTGTATTACCCTCAATGGGTGGCCAAACAGCACTTAATCTGGCTATTAAATGCCAGGAAACAGGTGTTTGGGCAAAATATGGCGTAAGGATGATAGGTGTGGACGTAGAGGCAATAAAAGTTACAGAGGACAGAGAATTGTTCCGAAAAAAAATGGAAGAAATTGGTGTAGGGATGGCTCCTTCCAAAATTGCCAGGTCTTTTCTTGAAGGGAAAGAAAATGCGCAGGAATTTGGGTTCCCGTTAGTTATCAGACCATCATTTACTCTTGGCGGAACAGGCGGGGCTGTGGTGTATAAAAAAGAAGATTTTGATGCTTGTTTAACACGAGGTTTACACGCATCTCCCATTCACGAAGTATTGATAGACAAAGCTGTTGTAGGATGGAAAGAATATGAGTTGGAGTTATTGCGGGATAGTAATGATAACGTAGCAATTATCTGTTCAATTGAGAATTTTGATCCTATGGGTATACACACCGGGGATTCTATTACAGTTGCACCGGCAATGACTTTAGCAGATACTACGTTTCAAAAAATGCGTAACATGGCAATCCTGATGATTCGTTCCATTGGAAATTTTGCCGGTGGGTGCAATGTACAGTTTGCAGTGAGCCCAACAGAAGAAATCATTGCCATTGAAATTAATCCACGGGTTTCCCGTTCATCTGCTCTAGCAAGTAAAGCTACCGGGTATCCAATAGCTAAAATTGCTGCAAAACTTGCTATCGGCTATCATTTGGATGAATTGAAAAACCCAATCACCGAAAAGACATCGGCCTTTTTTGAACCCGCTTTGGATTATGTAATCGTAAAAATACCCAGATGGAACTTTGATAAATTCAAAGGGTCCAACAGGCGTCTTGGTTTTCAAATGAAATCTGTTGGAGAAGTAATGGGTATTGGCAGATGTTTTCAGGAGGCATTGCAAAAAGCATGTCAGTCATTGGAAATAAAACGCAATGGATTAGGCGCAGATGGTAAGGAACTTACTAATCAGCAAGATATACTTTACAGCCTGGAGAATCCCAGTTGGAACCGGCTTTTCCATGTCTATGATGCATTCAAATTAGGCATTTCAATAAATACCATACATAAGTTAACACTTATTGATTATTGGTTTTTGTACCAGATCGAGGAACTCGTTTTATTTGAACGGGAAATAGAAGATTTCAACCTTGAAACCCTTCCACGTAACTTATTATATGATGCCAAACGAAAAGGTTATGCTGATAGGCAGCTCGCCCATTTGCTTCATTGTTTGGAAAGCGAAGTGTATAAAAAAAGAACAGAATTAGGTATCACGAGAGTTTATAAAATGATTGATACCTGTTCAGCTGAGTTTGAAGCCAAAACACCTTATTTCTATTCAACTTTTGAGTTTGAAAATGAAGCAATCCCATCGAGTAATAGGAAAAAAGTTGTGGTGCTTGGTTCAGGGCCTAACCGTATCGGGCAAGGAATAGAATTTGACTACTCCTGTGTTCACGGTGTATTTGCAGCAAAAGAATGTGGCTATGAAACGATTATGATTAACTGCAATCCTGAAACCGTTTCGACCGATTTCACTACTGCTGACCGGCTATATTTTGAACCGGTATTTTGGGAGCATATTTACGCCATTATTCAAAATGAAAAACCGGAAGGAGTGATTGTTCAGTTGGGGGGGCAAACAGCGCTTAAATTAGCAGAAAAGCTACACCGCAATGGTATAAAAATTATTGGCACAACCTATGAAGCATTAGATGTTGCTGAAGACCGTGGACGATTTTCTTCTTTACTAAAAACACTGAATATTCCATATCCAGATTTTGATGTTGCAGAAAATGCCGAACAAGCAATTGAAATATCTAGGAAACTTGGTTTTCCACTTTTGGTACGCCCATCCTATGTTTTAGGTGGACAAAGTATGAAAATTGTTATCAACGAAGAAGAATTAGAGCAACATGTAGTAAATGTTGTAAAGGATTATCCCGGCAATAAGGTTTTGATAGACCATTTTCTGGAAAATGCCATTGAGGCCGAATCGGATGCTATATGCGACGGAGAAGATGTATATATTATTGGAATAATGGAGCATATTGAACCTGCCGGCATTCATTCAGGCGATTCGCATGCAGTACTTCCTCCTTTTGATTTGAGCGAAAATGTAATACAGCAAATTGAGCTGCACACCCGTACAATAGCACTTGCACTAAATACGGTTGGCCTGATCAATATTCAGTTTGCAATAAAGAATGAGAAAGTGTACGTGATAGAAGCTAACCCACGGGCATCCCGTACAGTCCCGTTTATTGCTAAGGCCTATGATGAGCCTTATGTAAACTACGCAACCAAAATAATGTTAGGGCACAATAGATTAAAAGACTTTGAATTTTCTCCCCGTAAAAAAGGGTATGCAATAAAGATCCCGGTATTCTCGCACAATAAATTCCCCGAAATAAATAAAGAACTCGGACCTGAAATGAAATCAACAGGAGAGGCAATCTATTTTATTGATTCACTTCAGGATGATTTTTTTCAAAACATACATTCCGAACGAAATCTTTATCTAAGTAAATAATAAAGTTGTATATCATGATTCTTTTATGAAAAAAAAATGAATATGAAAATAAACGAGATACAAAGTCTTATCCGCTTTGTTGCTAAATCTGGAATTAGTGAAATGGAATTGGAGTTAAAGGATTTTCGAATAACGATTAAAAATCCATCCTCCTCACAAGTAACACGGGTTATGGAAGCCCCTGAAATTAACATGCCGCAGCAAACGGCTCCGGTCTTTCAAATGCCAGTAACTACAACTCAACAAGAAGCGGTTCAGGTAGAAAAGAAAACTGACAGCAATTTGGATGAATCAAACTACATCACAATTAAAGCTACAATGATTGGTACTTTTTATCGAACAGCTGGTTCGGGCAAACCGCCTTTTGTAAATGTAGGAGATGAGGTAAAGAAGGGACAAACCCTCTGCATTATTGAAGCCATGAAACTCTTCAACGAAATTGAATCAGAAGTGTCAGGAAAAATTGTAAAAATTCTTATAGATGATTCAAGCCCTGTTGAATATGATAGCCCGTTGTTTTTAATTGATCCTGCATAATAATATGGATATGTTTCAAAAAATATTAATAGCCAACCGTGGCGAGATCGCTTTGAGAGTAATTCGTACATGTAAAGAAATGGATATTAAAACAGTTGCGCTTTACTCTACTGCTGATAAGGACAGTTTACATGTAAAATTCGCAGATGAAGCAGTATGTATTGGCCCTCCTCCAAGCAAAGACTCATACCTGAATATCCTGCAAATAATGGCTGCCGTAGAAATTACAAATGCCGATGCTATACACCCCGGGTACGGGTTCCTTTCAGAAAACGAAAAGTTTGCCGAAATATGTTTGCAACACGGTGTAAAGTTTATTGGTCCAACACCTGAACATATTAGAAAAATGGGGGACAAAATAACGGCAAAAGAAACCATGAAAAAAGCAGGGGTGCCGGTAATCCCCGGATCAGACGGATTATTACAGGATATGGATGAAGCAAAACAAATTGCAGTAGAAACCGGTTACCCGGTTATATTAAAAGCTACCGCAGGCGGGGGCGGAAAGGGAATGCGAATTGTATGGAACGAAAGTGAATTGCAAAAAGCATGGGAATCTGCAAAAATTGAAGCACAGGCGTCTTTTGGTAACGATGGAATGTATATGGAAAAATACATTGAAGAGCCTCGCCATATTGAAATTCAGGTGGCAGGAGATCAATTCGGGACGGCTTGCCACATGTCTGAAAGAGACTGCTCTATACAAAGAAGGCATCAAAAATTGGTGGAAGAATCTCCTTCCCCATTTATGACAAATGAACTTAGGGAAAAAATGGGAGAGGCTGCTGTTAAGGCGTGTACGGCTATTAAGTATGAAGGGGTTGGTACAATTGAGTTTTTAGTTGATAAATATCGTAATTTCTATTTTATGGAAATGAATACCCGCATTCAGGTTGAGCATACGGTAACAGAAGAAGTAATTAATTATGATCTGATAAAAGAACAAATAAAAATTGCATCAGGTGTTCCTATTTCGGGTAAAAACTATATTCCAAAACTCCATGCCATTGAATGCAGGATTAATGCCGAAGATCCTTATCAGAATTTCCGTCCATCTCCCGGAAAAATAATAAATCTGCACACTCCTGGCGGACATGGAGTGCGAGTGGATTCTCATATTTATTCAGGATACATCATCCCCCCCAATTACGATTCGATGGTAGCAAAACTTATAACAGTAGCTCAAACCAGAGAAGAAGCAATTACAAAAATGCACAGGGCATTGAGCGAATATATTATTGAAGGAGTAAAAACAACCATACCGTTTCACATTAAACTGATGGAGAACGACCAATTCAGAAAAGGCAATTTTACAACGAAGTTCATGGAAGATTTTAAATATTGATAGCAGAATGAAACATTCCGACATATTTAGAAAGAGAACTGCCGTGTTGATAACAAAGCACAAAAAAGAGGAGGTGATTTTTCCTGTTCTTTCTCAAACAGGTATGAACTTAAAACTTCTCGATACTATAGATACTGATACATTCGGAACATTTACCCGTGAAATTGAACGCAAAGGAACACAATTAGAAGCAGCCCGTTGTAAAGCTTTGAAAGCGATTGAAGAAACAGGAGAATCAATTGCAATTGCAAGCGAAGGAAGTTTTGGCGCACATCCCACTATTTTTTTTGTCTCTGCAAATGTTGAACTGGTATTGTTAATAGATACGCTCAATAATATAGAAATTGCAGGATGGGAAATTTCTACCGACACAAATCACAGTCATTCGGAAGTATCATCTGTAAAAGAAGCCCTAAAATTTGTCAACCAATGCGGCTTTCCTTCACACGCTATGGTTGTAAGACCCAATACGGCCGGAGACAATAGCCTGATATTATTCAAAGGCATCACATCCGAAAAAATGCTGAAAGAGGTTGTAAAAAAAAGTATCGCTGCTGCACAAGATGGTAAAGCATTAATAGAAACGGATTTACGGGCTATATATAATCCTAAAAGGATGAAGGTGATTGAAAAGGCTGCTATTAATCTTCTCATTAAAATTACAAGTTTATGCCCTGAATGCAGTTGGCCCGGATTTGAAATCGTTGAATGGATAAAGGGTTTACCATGCGAAAATTGCTCATTACCTACAAGGCAAACATTAAAACATATTTATCAGTGTAAAAAATGTCATCACAAAAAAGAAGTACAATACCCGGATGGAGAAATATTTTGCGATCCAACATTTTGTGATTTCTGTAATCCTTGATACAAGCTAAAAAATGAAATTCGCATAACTAATAATATTCCCACAAACTGGTACAGGGGTTCTTGCATTTAAAAATCAATATCCAATTATTCCAGAAAATAACCAGAAAATATTATCAGTAACCGGAGATATTGGTGGAACTATCCTTAATCTTTTTCAAGCCGTGCATCGACCCGGCAGTATAAAATCAGATAGAATTATTGCAAAACGTGTTCCTGTTGTTGGTATCGGCATAGCAATTTAAAAGAACGGCTGGGAAAAGCATCAGTTAAAAAGTTATATGAAAATTCAATACTGCTCCGATTTACATTTAGAATTTAGAGGGAACAAAAACTTCCTTGTTAAAAATCCGATTCAACCATCGGGCGAAATTTTATTGCTTGCCGGTGATATTATTCCTTTTGCTCTTATAGACAGGCATAAAGATTTTTTTGATTTTGTTTCCGCAAATTACGAAAGTGTGTTTTGGGTTCCGGGCAACCATGAATATTATCATTACCATTTGAATGATGTAAAAAATCCGTTGTATAAAAAAATCCGCCACAATGTTTTTTTGGTAAACAACCAAATCATTGCTTACAAAAGTGTAAATCTTATTTTCTGTACTCTATGGAGTTCTATCAGTCCGCAAAACGAATGGAATATACAACAAAGTATTTCTGATTTTTCGATGATAAGAATTCAAGGCAAAAGGATTACTCCAGCACAATTCAACAGTTTACATCAAACTGACTATGCTTTTTTAAAAACAGCTTTAAACAATAATGATTCCAAAACGAATATAGTGGTAACACATCATGTGCCCACATTCTTTAACTATCCCGAACAATATAAGAACAGTAATGTAAACGAAGCTTTTGCGGTGGAGTTGTATGATTTTATCTTCAACTCTAATGCAGCGTACTGGATATATGGGCACCATCATAACAACACACCTGAATTTACAATCGGCAATACTACTATGCTCACCAACCAGTTGGGTTATGTGCAGCAACAGGAGCATAAATGGTTTAAACAAGATGCAATTATTAAAATTAAATGAAAGTGCCAATACTCATCAGAAACGCCAATATAATCAACGAAGGAAAAAGCATTGTTGCTGATGTTTTAATTGAAGATGGTTTCATTTCCCGTATCGGCAATTTTCCTGCAGATGCAAATTATAAAACTATTGACGGAACGGGTAAACATCTCTTCCCTGGTCTTATTGATGCACAAGTCCATTTTCGTGAACCCGGACTAACCCACAAAGGTGACATGCACACCGAAAGCAAAGCTGCTGTTGCAGGTGGAGTAACTTCTTTTATTGATATGCCCAACACAATTCCCAATGTATTGACAGCGGAAATCCTAAACGGCAAGTTCAGTATCGCAGCAGAAAAATCCTGGACGAATTATTCTTTCTTCTTAGGCGTGAACGGAAGCAACATTAACGAAGTGGTTAAAATGGACACTTCTCAATTTATAGGTGTTTCAGACGATGGACTTTATTTTACAGGTAAAGGAAATTTGCTTGCTGACAATCCTGATACTATGGCAAAACTTTTTTCAAGTTGTAAATCCATTATTGCAATTCATTCTGAAAAAGAACAAATAATTGAGGAAAACGAGAAAATTTACAGAACAAAATATGGTGAAAATGTACCAATTGAATTTCATCCTTTAATTCGCAGCGAAGAAGCGTGTTATCAGGCCACTGAAAGAGCAATACAGTTTGCTATAAAATATAATGCACGATTACACATTCTGCATTTATCTACTGAAGCAGAAACGCATTTGTTTCAAAACAATATCCCTTTAGAAGAAAAGAAAATTACAACAGAGGTTTCTGTTCATCATCTCTGGTTTTCTAACAAAGATTATGAGCGATTAGGATCTCTGATAAAGTGGAACCCTGCCATCAAAACAGAAGAAGATAGAAAAGGACTTTTACAGGCATTGCTTGACGACAGGATTGATATTGTAACAACCGACCATGCACCGCATACGTTGGAAGAAAAGCAGAGGCCCTATTTTCAATCAATGTCAGGAGCGCCAATGGTTCAGCATTCATTAAACATTATGCTTGAATTTTATAAGCAAGGACTTATCAGTTTAGAGAAAATTGCCGAAAAAATGTGTCATAACGTTGCGGCACTTTATAGCATTAAAAAAAGAGGATTTATCCGTGAGGGCTATTTTGCTGATTTAACCCTGGTTGACTTAAACTCATCCTGGACAGTTGGAAAAGATAATATTTTATACAAGTGTGGCTGGTCACCATTAGAGGGAACACAATTTCAAACAAAAATAACACACACTTTTGTCAACGGTAATTTAGTGTATGACAATGGACGGTTTAATGAATTTATACCCGGTCAAAGATTAGAATTTCATACAAAAAAATAATACTATTAAATCGGTATTTTATAACGGCCATAGCATAAAATTCTCATCTTATTTGACGAGTGGCGTTCGCTACTTCAATTTGTAAAGATAGCTCACTCTATTTCAATCGCAACAGGTGGTTTTGTTGGTGAACAAAAATGTCAGCTTTAGACATTACCTGGTTGATTAGTGATATATAGGATATGCCTGGAGAAGGGAAATTTTACAATTCAATAAGATAGTAATACTATCTTTAAAAATAAAATTACTATCTTTATTCCCCTGAACCTAAATCAACTGATAATGGAAGTAAAAAACGTGTTTAAAGAATTAAAAAGCGACCTCCCCGCAAGCATTGTTGTTTTTTTTGTTGCAGTCCCTCTATGCCTTGGTATTGCTTTAGCATCCGGTGCACCATTGTTTGCCGGTATTATAGCAGGTATAGTGGGTGGTATAGTAGTAGGTATTGGCAGCGGTTCTCCTTTGGGAGTTAGCGGACCTGCTGCTGGGTTAGCCGTGATAGTCCTAACCTCTATCGCAGCAATTGGTTCATGGTCTGCCTTTCTATTAGCCGTTGTACTGGCAGGTATTATTCAACTTATTATGGGGTTTGCTAAAGCTGGTTTTATTGCTTATTTCTTTCCTTCCTCTGTTATTAAGGGGATGCTTACTGGTATAGGGCTACTGATAATTTTAAAACAAATACCACACGCATTAGGATATGATAAGGATGCAGAGGGAGATCTTTCTTACTTTCAAACTGATGGCGGTACAACATTATCATCAATCTCCAATGCCTTTAATACCCTTACGCATGGTGCTGTATTGATTTCGATCATTGCAATAACAATCTTGATTTTATGGGATAAGGTATTAATCAAAAAGCATAAAATATTTCAGTTGATACAAGGCCCGATTGTTGTAATTATTCTTGGCATTGTAATGAATTATATGTATCAGGCAGGCGTATTAAATTTTAGCCTGGCAGAGGATCAGGTAGTGAGGCTTCCGGTAGCAAATAATTTAACGGAGTTTTTCAGTTTTTTTACTTTTCCCGATTTTTCTGCAATAACAAATTTTAAAGTTTGGGAAGTAGCTATTGTATTAGCCATTGTTGCCAGTTTAGAAACTCTACTTTGTGTTGAAGCTACCGATAAAATGGATCCACAAAAAAGAGTTACACCAACTAACAGGGAGTTAAAAGCCCAGGGATTGGGAAATATGCTTTCAGGTATGATTGGTGGTTTGCCCATTACGCAGGTAATTGTACGTAGTACAGCCAATATTACATTCGGCGGCAAAACAAAGATGTCGACCATATTGCATGGAGTGTTTTTATTAATCAGTGCTATTACCATTGCAGGAGTACTCAACATGATTCCGCTCTCCAGCTTAGCTGCAATATTGATTATGGTTGGTTATAAATTAGCCAAACCTGCTCTTTTTAAACAAATGTACAAATTAGGCTGGGAGCAGTTCATACCCTTTACCGCTACTGTTGTTGGTATATTGGCAACCGATTTATTAAAAGGAATAACCATTGGCATCCTCTTCGGTATCTTTTACACTTTGCGCCATAGTTATCGTAACTCTCATCATATGAAAGAAAGCATAACTACAGAAGAAGGACAAGAAGTTCATCACCTTGTTTTAGCAGAAGAAGTCTCGTTTTTTAATAAAGCCAATGTAATAAAAGAATTGGATGAAATCCCGGCTAATTCAAAAGTGATTATTGATTTTTCCAAATCAAAATCAGTTGCTTATGATGTACTTGAGTTAATAAAGGATTATGAGACAAATGCTAAAACCAAGAACATCACCGTTGAGAAAATAAAATTTACTGAACCGGCTTATTTGCAATCAACTTAATAAAAACAATTAAATGAAAACATTAACGAAAGAAATGCAGGCAGCCATAACCCCTTCTATTGCATTGAACTTAATAAAAGAAGGCAATAAAAGGTTTATGAATAACCTCAAAATAAACCGAAACCTGTTGCAACAGGCCAATGAAACATCTGATGGGCAACATCCGTTTGCAGTCATTTTAAGTTGTATTGATTCCCGCACATCGGCAGAATTGATTTTTGACCAGGGTTTGGGAGATGTGTTCAGCATTCGTATTGCAGGCAATATCATTAATGAAGATATTCTGGGGAGTATGGAGTTTGGATGCAAAGTAGCCGGCTCAAAAATAATAGTGGTGTTGGGCCATACAAAATGCGGTGCAGTGAAAGGCGCCTGTGACCATGTAGAAATGGGCAACCTGACAGCGTTGTTAAGTAAAATACAGCCTGCGGTTTATGATGAAAAAACTGAAGAAGATAATCGAAACTCAGGCAACAATGAGTTTGTAGAAAAAGTGGCAACTATTAATGTTAAAAGAACAGTACATGCTATTATGGAACGCAGCCCTATTCTAAAAGAAATGATTGAATCAGGAGCAATAGGTATTGTTGGCGGTACTCATGATATTACAACTGGTGAAGTAAGTTTTTATGATGATACTTTAATTATTAACAGCCCTAAGTAAAACCAACTTCAGGCAGATGTAAAATGCTGCCTGATTTTATTTAACTAATTGTTGAATCTATTGGATGATCATTTGCTAAACAGAAATTAGTTTAAAATAATTATATAATAAATTTTAATGAATAGGTGAAGAAAGTACACAAAAGAAATTATTATTTCTGTTTACTTTTTCTGTATTGCATTTTTAATGTTTGCCCAAGCGGTGCCTAATAAGGAGATTAAAAAAAATGAGAGAGAGATCAGTACTCCTATGTAAAAGATGATACAACTGGAGCCAATAGTGTTTGAATGCAAAACAGAAAAGTACAAACACCTGAAACTAAAAAATGGTTTTTACTTTGGCTATATGCCGGATAATATGCAACAGATTTTCCCGGAACTGGTAACTGCCAGGCACGTTTCGTATATGTTTGGAAAAAGTTTGTACAGTGATACGAAGATCAGAACAATTGATAAAACCAGTCTTATACCCATACTGGTAGGAACAATAAAAGAACAACAGATCGAAATTGAAAAAGGATATAGTGGAATTGAAGGCTGCAAGAATCACCATATCTGATTTGGCAGATTGAATAGACTTTACTGCATTTTTAAAAGTCAGGTTTAGGGATAGCTAGGCTTTTTTGGGGATTGTGTTTGCAGTTAAACCTAACTGAAAGACCATGTTTTGAAACCGAATACAAATTTTCGGTTTGAATAATGTTTATCATCTTTATTATGTTGCAGTTCACGTAACATTGATGTATTATAACACATAGCAGTATAATTATCTTTTGCAGTCATGAAAAAAATATTAGTACCAACCGATTTCTCCCCTAATGCTAACAAGGCCCTTGATTTTGCTGTGCAAATTGCCAAACAGGCAAAGGCAGAAATCATTTTAGTACATGCCTTTGATTTGATTGACACTGTTTTCAAAGACCATCAAAACGTGTATAAAGAACATAACCAAAATATAATTGAAAAAACAAATGCGAATCTGTCATTATTAAAAAAGAACATTGAAGGCACTGGAAATCTTTCTGTAAGTATAAAGCTGTATAAAGGCAAGGTAACTGATACCATTCTGCAGGCTTCCGAAGAGCATCATGCTGACCTTATTATAATGGGCACCCTGGGTGTGTCCAGACTAAAAGAAAAAATATTTGGCAGCAAAACTGCCGGGATTATCGGTAAAATAAATGTGCCGGTAATGGCTGTTCCGCTTTTGAGTGAATGGGGTATCCCTGAAAAAATCTTACTGGTGGTAAATGATTTTGAAGAGCAACCTGATATTATTAACCCAGTGTTTGAACTGGCAGCAATGTTTAATGCCATAGTACATATTGCCATATTTACTGACATAGATTCTGCCGAAGCTGTTGATTATCTGGAGCATAAAAGAAGCATTACTTCCTGTGAAGAAAGGCTAAAAGCCCATTATAAGAATACCAACATAAGGTCTGTTCATTTAAGCGGACATAAGTTTCAGGAAACTATTGAAGAATACATACTTGAACAGGGTATTGATATAGTGACAATGGTAACTCAAAAGCGAACCTTCGTGGAAAGTATTTTTAACCCGAGTATTACAAAGAAAATGTCTTACCATACACGAGTACCACTGTTGGTAATACCTGCATAAAATAAAAAATTATTATTGAAAAAATTAAAGAAAATGAAAATAGATATTCAGTCTCCCGGCTTTACAGTCAATCTGGAGCTAATGGGTTATATACATGAAAAAGTTGAGAAACTATCCCGGTATTGCGGCGAAATTATTACAAATGAAATTTCTTTGAGGCTTGAAAATTCAGACATAAATGAAAATAAACTATGTGAAATCAGGTTGGCTATACCAGGTAACGACCTTTTTGCAAGTTCCCAATGCAAAACATTTGAGAAGGCTGTATCAAATGCAGTTGAAATAATAAAGGAACAACTGAAAAGAAAGAAAACAAAAATAATTGGAACGAGAAATGATATTTCACCACAACTATTATAATTCAAAATGAGCAGATCCAAAAGCATCGGGTCACGGTAAACAACTTTCAACTAAACAACTGATAAATTATCCGAACTCAATGGCAATCCCAAACAGTTTTGTCATAATAAAAGAGAGAGTAAGTAAAGAATGAAAAACTATAGTATTATATTCCTGATTTTTCTATTTACGTTGCCATTCAATTTGGCCGGACAAATCAAATATGAGAGGGAATATGATCTGAAAAAAGAGAACGTTCCGGGTATGGCAATAACATTTATGGATTCGTGTTGCCCAAACAGCAAGGTAAAATGGTATGGTGAAGAAAGTTTAAAAGGCCTGTCTATTGAAGCCAAAGTTTACTATAAGGGTTCCCTCTACAGCATTGAATTTGATACGTCTGGCTATATCCAGGATGTTGAGAAAAAAATCCGGTTACATGATATTTCTCAGGATACCCGATCGGCCATCAGATCGGAAGAGC
>JALHRP010000075.1 GCA_022841365.1 Chitinophagaceae bacterium
GAAGTCAATGCAGTTAAAGCGCCATCTGCACTGGGGAACAATGCAGAGATGAGGCCAATGATAAAGATTACGCCAATAGCAGTTGACAAATGATTGCCCAGCGCAATGGCAGGAAACAGATCATCACCCTTTACTTCCAGATTGTTTGCTCCTGCATAGAGATAGAGCAACCCGCCCATGAGCAAAAACAGAAAATTCACAAACAGCAAAACAAAGCTGAGCGTCATTACATTCTTTTGCGAATCTTTCAGCGTTCGTACACTGATGTTCTTCTGCATCATTTCCTGATCAAGCCCTGTCATAGCAATGGTGATGAACATACCGCCCAATATTTGCTTTACAAAAAAGCCCGGTGCTTTGATATCTGTATTAAATACTCTCGTCATCCCTTTTTCACTAAGCTGACCTATGGTTTGAGAAAAACTGAAATCCATTTTGCTCATGATGGCAATAATGCAAGCTATTAACCCAATGAGCATACAGCTTGTTTGCAGTGTGTCTGTATACACAATGGTTTTTACTCCGCCTTCAAACGTGTATAAAAGTATAAGCACCAGAATCACCAATGCTGTGGCCCAAAAAGGAACGCCCATGGAATCGAGAATAAATATCTGCAGAATATTTACCACCAGGTACATTCTTGCTGTTGCACCTAAAGTGCGGGATAAAATAAAATATGAGGCGCCTGTTTTATAACTTGTTGTACCAAACCTGTGTTCCAGATAATTATAAATAGATGTCAGGTTCATCTTGTAATACAACGGCAACAGCACATAGGCAATTACAAGATAGCCCAGAAAATATCCCAGCACCACCTGAAAATACTGGAAGCCTGCTGCACCAACGGTGCCGGGCACACTCACAAACGTAACACCGCTGAGCGATGTACCTATCATACCAAATGCCACAAGCATCCAGTTACTGCTGCGGTTGCCGATGAAAAAAGAATCGTTATTTGAATTCTTTGATGTGTACCATGCAACTGCAAGCAGCAGCAGAAAATAACCAAATACAAATGAGAATAACAGTACAGGAGACATATGTCATTGGTTTAAAAATGAAGATAAAGAATTAATCAAACGGTCATACAGTTTCCTTACTTTGCAGCATATTTTTAAGCATATGCAATTTTCATCTCTCGCTGTATTTTGCGGTTCAAAGTCCGGCTCAGATCCTTTATATACACATCATGCAAAAACATTGGGTGCACTGATGGCCGAAAAAAAAATAAAATTAGTTTATGGTGGTGGCGGTAAAGGGTTAATGGGAACCGTGGCCGATGCAGTAATGGAAGCAAAAGGAAATGTGGTGGGTGTTATACCCGAAGTGTTGTTAGAATGGGAAGCACAACACAAAGGCATTACTGAGCTGCATGTAGTAAGCGATATGCATGTGCGAAAAAAAATGATGTATGAATTGTGTGATGCGGCAGTGATTTTACCCGGCGGCCACGGCACGCTGGATGAGATGTTTGAAATGCTCACCTGGAACACACTCAACATCCACAACAAAAAATTATTTCTGCTCAACAGCAATGGATACTACACACACCTTGTTGCACACATCAGGCATATGGAAAAAGAAAATTTCCTGTACGAAAAAATGGAACACCGCATTGTGCTGGTGAATGAACCGGAAGAAATTTTTACTGACGCTGGTTTTTAGAACGCAGATAAAATGTAAACGTTGTTCTGAAAACCGGTAAGAGTCTGCCGTAAGAATCAATATAAGGCGAATTAGGATCACGTAAAACATCCACCATAATACTGGTATAAAACTGCGACTGACCGATTAACCGGTTACCATAACCACCGCCCACCAGTAAACTCGGAGCCTGATACGTTTCTCTGTTGCTGATGACATTGTTTGACTTTATACTGTACTTAATCTGGTTATACTCAAACTGACCTCCAATAAAAATCATATTCACCGGCCATATTCTTACAAATGGTCCGCCACCATAAGCAAACCGTCTGAAAACTGTTGGGCTGTTCACATCATTTTGTGTGATGTAGTTTACATTCACCGCTACACCAACATCAATAAAACGATTAAAACTGTAACCTACTTCGGGGTTTAAACCAAGAATGAGCCCGTTAAAAAATCCCAGATTAATTCCTGTGCCAACAAACAGCTGGTCTTTCTGAAAGCCTTTTCGTTCTTCATCCTGTTGTTGTGCATTGCTGTTCATACAAAGCAGCAGAAACAACACAACCGCATTTACTATTTTCATGAAATTAAGTTTGGTTAAAAGAGTTTATCAGTTAACCGAATCATTTTTGAGATCAAAAATTTTCCCCGGATTTAAAATATGATTCGGATCAAATGCTTTTTTAATTTCACGCATCAGTTTCAGATTGGCTTCTTTCATCACAATATGCATAAAGCCTTTCTGAATCAGACCAATTCCATGCTCACCGCTGATGGTGCCGCCTAATTGATGCACCAGTTGAAACAACGCACTTAAACACCTGTTCATTTCTTCGTTACCATAACTGTTGGGTGTACCTTCTTTACAAATGCGGATGTGCAGGTTACCATCGCCTGCATGTCCGTAACAAACCACTTTAAAATTATATTCTTTGCCCAACGCTTTTGCACCACGGATCAATGCAGGCAACTCGGCTCTCGGCACCACCGTATCTTCTTCAATAGTATAACCAATAAGCTTTACAGCTTCTGCCACTCTGCGGCGCAGTTTCCACAACTCTGCTTTCTGTTGCGCATCATCTGCAAAATACAAATCACCAATATCATATTTCGTTAAGAGTTCGCCAATTGCTTCCATGTCTTTCATCAATACATCCATATCATTCCCATCCACTTCAATGATGAGATGTGCGGCTGTATCTTCTGTAACCGGAACTGCAGTGCTGTCAACCATTTTACTGACTATCTGCAACGCATCAATTTCCATTAATTCCAGACCACTTGGTACAAATCCCGCTCTGAAAATTTCACTCACGGCTTCACCTGCCTGTTCCAGATTTCTGAAAGGCACCAGCATCAGCAAATCATATTTGGGGAGCGGAATTAATTTCAACACAATTTTTGTAACAATGCCCAGCGTGCCTTCACTCCCCACCATCAGCTGTGTAAGATTATAACCGGTAGAATTTTTCAACACATTGGCACCTGTCCAGATTACATCACCATTGGGCAACACCACTTCCAGATTTAACACATAATCTTTTACCACACCATATTTCACAGCTTTAGGTCCGCCACTATTCTCAGCAATATTGCCGCCAATAAAACAACTGCCACGGCTGCTGGGATCGGGCGGATAAAACAATCCTACTTTCTTTACTTCATTCATCAACACTTCGGTAATAACACCGGGCTCTGTGGTTACCTGGTGATTGCGTTCATCAATTTTCAATATAGAATTGAACCGTTCAGTAGATAATAATACACCTCCTCTATGCGCCAATGCACCGCCGCTTAAACCGGTACCTGCACCACGTGGTGTAACAGGTATCAGTTGTTCATTGCATAATTTCATAATCCGGCTGATGTCTTCTGTTGTACGTGGCTTTACCACCACTTCGGGAGGAAAATGCAGATTCTCTGTTTCATCATGTGCATAGTTGCTGAGTGTTTCTTCATCAACCAACACATACTTTTCTCCAACAATTGTTTTGAGTTCGTTTACTATTTCGATTGTTACGCTGGAGTAGGTTTCAACTTCCGTCATGCCGTTAATTTTGAACGAAATTCGGAAAGGAAGCGGAGGGAAAAAAATCTATTCGGTGAATGAGTGTTTGTTTGTTTTAAAACCGGGGACACATACTCTGCATACGCTGGCTCTTATCGCCAAAATATTCGTTGTAGTATCCGTTTTTGATGAGTGAGAATTCCCATGCACCGTTTCCGTTATTGAATCTTGAGAGGTTGCTCACCGTAGCATCGTACGTGAAGGTGAAGCGGATATTTTTCATTTCAATACCCACCATGGCAATTGCAGCATCGGCCCAGCGGTAATAAGCACCACCAAACACCACAATACTCCCATCGCCTTTTACATTGTATGCAGCATTTCCGCCCAATACAAATTCGTTGGCTTTGGCCTGTGAAGAAAAATAGGTATTGGGATTTAAAATCCAGTCGTCGTTTATTTTAAAACTCCCATTCAGAAAACCAATATACCTGCGTGGCACTTCGTTGGTGCCATTGGTAAAGAAGGTTTCTTTTGGCTTGTTGATATGATGCACCGAAGCGCCTGCATTAAAGTAGGTATTCTCTGTTGGAAAATAAGCATAGTTCATGCCCACCTGCAAATCAAAATAAGAACTGTTGGGATTGGTTAAAAATGCTTCTCCATTTGGCGCTTTTGCATCAAAGAATTTTCCATTCCACTGATTATCGAATGTAAACTTGGTAATATCAATCCGCTTGTTGGCATAACCTGCATTAAAACCTGCAGAGAGTAAACTGCTTAAACCAATCATCTGATGATAAGCAACAGAACCATATACTTTATTGGAGCGGAGATTTCCTCTGCCAGCCACATCATTCAACAATACAGCACCAACACCAACCCATCCGTTTTGTATACTGTTACGGAACAACTGTGCATCGCCCCACACACTGGCTGTTTTATAAGGAACAGGGATCGAGGTCCACTGGCTGCGGTAATTGGCTCCAATTCTGTAATCAGCATCAGGAATAAAACCTGCATTGGCAGGATTGGTTGTTAAGGGCGAATTGATGAATTGTGAAAAATGCAGATCCTGTGCCGATGCAGACAGCTGCAGCAACAAAACAAAAACCGGTAAGATTATTTTTCTGCGCATGATCTTCATTTTTAATGTTCAACATATTGGTTGATGTTGATCAACCATTACCTGATCAATGTAACATCACCTTTCTTTCGCACTTTTTCGCCCGTGAAATATTCCACATCCAGTGTCCATGCATAAGCATCCATTGGCTGTGGCATTCCTTTGTAGGTTCCATCCCAACCCAGATTCTGTGTTCTGCTTTCAAACACCATCAGTCCCTGTCGGTTAAATACACGTAAAGTCATTTTCACAATACCAAAACCACGCACCATAAATTTATCATTCACACCATCGCCGTTAGGTGTAAATGCACTTGGTAAATCGTTAATGATGTTGATGATGGATTCTACAGGAATACAAACCGAATCGGAACAACCCACTGCATTAAACACTGTTTGACAAACCGTATTGATTCCCGGACGGATATACTGATGAACAGGATCTCTGAGCGCTGAAGTATCACCATCACCAAAATCCCATAACCACCTGATCACATCAGGCGATGCAGTACTTGTAAACCGTGTTGGTGTATTTTCCTGAGAAGGGTTGGGGTTATAAAAGAAACCTGCTGTTGGTGGCAATACAGCCTGGAAACTCCGTTCTGTTGAATCAACCAGATTACAACTATTGGAATTATAAATGTATTGTTTGATGGTATAAGTTCCCGGAACAGTGTATACAAAATTGGGAACAGGATCTGTTGAACGTTGTCCATCGCTGCTTACCCACAAATAAGTAAGTGCACCAACAGAAGTATCTACTACAATAGCCGTATCGGGCACACACACATTACCTACACGGAACCCTGCCCGGATATTATCAATCACCTGAAAATTGATGAAGCCTGAAGAATCACCGCTGTTGCAATAGGCGGTATCAATTAAAACCAACCGTACATTATAAGTTCCAACACCGGGGAAGGTATGTGATACGGGTGGCGAAAAACCAGGCACTGTATCGTTTCTGCTGCCATCGCCCCATACCCACATGAACGATCTTGGGCCAAATGGTCTGGATGAAGTAAGCAGATCACTTGTATTGGTAAAGTCGAATGTTAAACTGTTACAACCACGTCGTGCAAAATCAAAACCTACATCAACCGAATCGGTTGTTACACGTATCCGCATGGTGGCAGAATCTTTTACGTTACAGGAGTTACTGTCTATACCAATCACTTTTACATCGAAGAAACCCGGCGTTACATAGGTATGTGTAAATGGATTAACCGTTGTTGTATCGTTTCTTGAACCATCGCCCCAGATCCAGATATATTGCTTTGCCTGCCGAATAGTATCTGTAAACTGAACGGTAGCCGGCAAACAGAAATTTAATTGTCTTGCACCAACGGCCCTGAGTGCAACATCAATACCGGAGAGATTGAAACGGAGTTTCACCATACCAAGATTACACCCGTTTGCAGCAGCCGGATTGGTATTGCCATACACACCTGCAGTAATGGGAAAGGGTGCAACAAATGGAGTACCGCTGTTTACACCTTTACAGTTGGCGCATATAGCCTGATAAATAATTCCGTTGGCATCAAAGCGGCTGGTACCTCCATCCACATGATCCCATCCGCCAAACCCTCCCTGCTGACCAAAGAAACTTCCGTACAGTTGTGATGCTGCATTTTTTTGCAGTACAAAGAAATAAAAATCACTGCCATCGGTGTTTCGCTGAAACGCATCGGGAGTAACAGGCAATCCGTTAGTTCCGGCAAAAGGATAACCGGCTCCAAATGAATTGGCACCACCACCCCAGCCTGATACATACACGTTTTCACAATTATCTACCAGAAAAGCGGTAGGTGAAATATTGGGATCGTTCGCACCTGATGTTCCAAAAGTGGTTGAATAAACATAAGCGTTTAAGGCTGGCCGTAACTTGGCAATAAACTGACGGGAGTTACCAACAGAGTAAGTTGCATTTACCACGGGCCAATTGCCGGTTGATGTACCCATTACATATGGAAAGCCCAGATTATCGAATTGCACGCCGTATACAATGTCTACATTTCCTGTACCGAGATAGGTACTGCGTACCATACTTACACTGCTTCCGTTATCAAGAATATTGGCAAGGTAACCATCGGCCACACCACCGCTGTATGTTGGTTGTAAAACAGCACCGCCGGCGCCGGGAAAATTATTACTGCCTGTGCCACCGCCTACATAAATGTTTTGAGTACTAACCGGATTGATGGCTAATACAAATCCGGCATCATCGCCGCCACCGCCCATATATGTACTCCAGATTAAACCATTGGCGTTGGCATTTACTTTTACAATCACTGCATCCTGACGGCCATTCAGGTTCGATTGAAAACCGTTTAATACAGGAAAGCCATTGTTTTGACCGGGAGTAAAAACCGATTGTGTTGATGAAGCAAGAATAATATTATTGGAACGATCAAGGATCACTTCACTTCTTCCATCATCACCATAATTACGCTGGAGTGAATTTACTCCGCTACGGGTTGATGTAATGTTTACACCATCATCACCTGCGCCGCCAATACGGAGTGAACCGATGATGGCTGTTCCTGTTGCATTGATTTTTGTAATGAAAATATCATACGCTCCACCTGAGCCAATTAATGAACCAGGGAAGGATGTCCCTGAATTGGTTCTTCCTGCTATCACCAGATTACCTGCTGCATCGGCCACCAGACTGTGAGGCTGATCTAAACCATTTCCGCCAAGATAAGTTGCATAGATTCTGTTCCGTCCGTCGGGAGATAATTTGATGATAGCAATATCGGGTGGCGAATTAGAATTGCCGGGACCGGATCCTGTGCCCTGTATAGCACCCGGTGAAGTGGGAAAACCGTTGGGTTGTGCAATACCGCCGCCAAAAAAACTACCATCTGCTCCCGGTGTTGCAGTAAAGCCCCAGTTATCGGCCGTGCTTCTGCTGTAAGATGAAAACTCCAGTGTGGGATCAATGATGAGCGTTGTTGTTTTGTCGAAATTGCGTACATCAAAACTTACGGTATTACCGCTGATCTTGTAACGGCATTGAACCGTTTCCCTTTTACCGCCAACAAACTGATAGGTATAAGGCTTTAACTCACGGGCTTCTCCAACCGAAGTAGCCACCACCAGCTCACTGTTACGGATACTGAGCTTATCAGCACCCTCATACTGCATTTTTATTCTTGATACATCGGCACCGGGATAAACTATAAGATCGTATTTCAACTGATCGCCCTGTACATAGTAACGTACATCAACCTGCGGATAAATATTTTTAAAAGTAATGGCCTGATAGAGTTTACAATCGGTTCCCCATTTGGAAGGATCGTTTCCGATAAAATAATTCTCATTTCCCGGCATGGGCTTTTCCATAACCGGTGTACTGTTGAAATTGGCACCAAGAAATTTTACTTTGTAAGCATGAGCCCGCATTTTATCGGGAACAGTTGCTGCAGATCGTTTTGCAAACGAACTGTCGAACCCATGTCCGTGATTGTACTCAGCCAAACGCTGGTAATCTTCGGGATGGTTCATGAGGATAGTGTACCCATCTTTACTTAAAAAAAATGCACTGTTACCTGCTTCTGTTTTAAATAACACCTGCTTGTTCCACTGGCCCTTGTTTTCTACAAAATAAAGTTGCGACTTAGTGATAAGAGGTGCTGTTAAAAGCAGGCAGGATATAATCAGGAAGCGGGATACTATCATGTAAATTTTTTCCAATGCTAACGGACTTTGAATGTAATAAATATAAACGGAAAATGCCAGCCCTTATTTTCCTATGCTACTCTGCTCCACTCTGTTTTTCCTTTTTTCGTAAGCAGATAATTTTTTAACAGCAAATTTTCGGCCGAAGACAGATCCGGATCAGTTGTAAGCAATGCATCGCAGGTTTGTTTAGCCAGCTCCAGCAGTTCTTTATCATTTACAATGCTTGCCAGTTTAAAGTTCAACACCCCGCTCTGTTTGGTGCCTTCAATATCACCGGGACCACGCAGTTCAAGATCTTTTTCTGCTATTAAAAAACCATCATTGGTAGCACACATGATCTTTAACCGTTCACGTGCATCATTTGATAACTTACTCCCTGTTAAAAGAATGCAAAAACTCTGTTCACTGCCTCTGCCCACCCTTCCCCGCAACTGATGCAATTGAGATAAACCAAAACGCTCTGCACTTTCCATCACCATTACACTTGCATTCGGCACATCAACTCCCACTTCAATAACCGTTGTTGAAACCATGATCTGCGTATCATTTTTTTTAAACCGCATCATATTGGTTTCTTTTACATCGGGCTTTTGTTTGCCATGCACCATGCTGATGTAGTAGTTCGGTTCCGGAAAAAATGCTTTCACTTCTTCGTATCCTTTCATCAGGTTTTCATAATCGAGTTTAGAACTCTCTTCAATCAACGGATAAATAAAGTAAGCCTGTCTTCCTTTGGCAATTTCCTGTTTTACAAAATCCATCACAGCAGGTCTTGCTGTTTCGTAACGGTGCACAGTAGTAATCGGTTTTCGGCCGGGTGGCAATTCATCCATTACGCTGTAATCAAGATCGCCGTAAGCCGTCATGGCCATGGTTCTTGGAATAGGCGTGGCCGTCATTACCAGTACATGCGGCGGCATGTTGTTTTTCAATTTCAGTTCTGCACGTTGTGCCACACCAAAGCGATGCTGCTCATCAACAATTGAAAGTCCCAGGTTTTTAAACTGCACCGTATCTTCTATCAATGCATGAGTACCTACGATCATTTGCACTTCACCAGATTGTAAGCCTGCATGAATCTGTTCACGCTGTGCTTTTTTAGTTGAACCTGTGAGCAGTTTCACTTCTATCTTCATCTCCTTTAACAGATTTGAAATACTGTTGAAATGCTGTTGAGCTAAAATTTCAGTAGGCGCCATTAAACAACTCTGATAACCGTTATCTGCTGCAAGCAACATGGTTAAGAGTGCAACAATGGTTTTTCCGCTGCCTACATCTCCCTGCAACAAGCGATTCATTTGGTGACCCTTTGCCGTATCCAGTCGTATTTCTTTCAGCACTCGTTTTTGTGCACCGGTTAATTCAAATGGGAGATGATGATGATAGAACTCATTAAACAGATCACCCACTTTATCAAACACCACTCCTTTAGAAAAACGATGACGGTTGCTTTTGATCATAGCCATGCGGAGCTGGGCAAAAAACAATTCTTCAAACTTTAATCTCCGCAGTGCAGCTTCGTACTGTTCCTGATCTGCAGGGAAATGCAGCTGACGGTATGCATCATATCTCGATGGGAATTGATGAGTTGCAACAACCGATGGCGGAAGGTTCTCCGGCAAATCTTTTGGATGAATCTGCGGCAGCAATACCGCAGTTAATTTGGCAATACTTCTTCCGTTTAATCCTCTGGCTTTTAATTTTTCTGTTGTTGGATAAATCGGCTCCAACAATGATTTGCCTTCTGCATTTTGCAGAGTGCGTACTTCCAGTTCGGGATGGACCAACTGGGGCTTACCCATAAAAAAACTGAGCTTGCCAAACACAAGATACTCCTCACCAATGGCCAGTAATTTTTCAACCCAATGAATTCCCTGAAACCAGGCAAGCTCCATTGTACCCGTTGCATCTTTGATGTGTACCACGAGCCGTTTACTTTTTCGCTCACCAATAATTTCAAAATCGGTTAATCTGCCAGCCACCTGTACATACTCCATCTGCATGTTTACTTTTCCAATAGGTGTAACTTTTGTTTTATCGAGATGCCGGTAGGGAAAATGTTCGAGCAGATCATTGAAGGAAAAAATATTTAATTCTTTTTTCAACAGATCGCCCCGCAAAGGACCTACACCTTTGAGGTATTCGATGGGACTGGTTAATATGGATGCTGAGGAATTGATAAAAAATATTGGGTGAAATTATTGAAGAAACGGTTACGCCAAAACGAAATAACAGGATTGATCGGCAAGGGTTCAGCGTTTGGCTTTTTCCCAAAGCACGGATTGTTTTCCCCTGATGTATTGCCAGGTTCCTGCAAGCATGGCAGCATGCATAAACACTACATAAAACGGAAAACTGAATAAAAAGAATTTTTGTTTGTTAATTGCCCATAACCAACCTGCAAATGCAAGGGTATAAAATGCCGATTGCAACAGCAGCATTAAGGTATAAAAAGAAGATGCGCCCTGAATAACCAGTAAACTGTTAGTAATAAATAAAAGAATAAAAGCCGGAGCACAAAAAAGCCAACGCAACACTCTGTGACAAAAAAACTGAAATGCAACACGTGGATAGGCAAACGGATTGAGTGCCGCAGATACCAGAAACAATGACTGTACACCTCCCGATGCAATTCTTACTTTTCGTTTCCATTCATCTGTTAAAGAAAGAGAGGCTGCTTCTGTACTAACCGCATGCTTGGCGTATGCACATTTTTTATGTTGCAGATTAACAGATAATGACAGAAAAAAATCATCTGTAATTGCATTTTCCGGGATGGGTACAAATAATTCTTTCCGGAGCGCAAATAATTCACCTGCTGCACCAATAACGGTGTAAAATTGAGACTCCTGCTGCTTTAACCAGGATTCATATTTCCAATACATGCCTTCGCCAGATGCTGTAATACTATTTGCCTGAGCAATTTTTTTTTCACCGGCTACAGCTCCCGTTTCATTATCTGCAAAAGGAGCCATCAGCTCCTTCAGGGTATGTGGCTGCAGAAACGTATTGGCATCTGTAAGTACCAGCAATTCGTTTTGAGCAAATGAAACAGCATGGTTTATAGCTGCCGCTTTTCCTCTCCTTTCTGTTTGGTGCAGTAATAACACGTTGTTAAACGAAGATGCAATTTGTACAGTTTTGTCAGTTGAACCATCGGCCACAACAATGACCTGTAAGAGTTCTGCAGGATACTCAAGCGCAAAGCTGTTCTGCAGTTTTTTCTCCAACACCTGCTCTTCATTAAACGCAGCAATGATGATGCTTACAGATGGCAAATCTTGCAGGGATATGTTTGTCTTTTTCTTTTTAAAAAAAGACATCAACCATAATAAAAGCGGATAACCGGCATAGGTAAACAGAATCACGCCGGCAGAAATCCATAAAACAGTACTCATCCACATGGCTCTAAAAGTAAAGAGAATGATGCACTTTGTAAACTAAGAATCAGATACAGCAAAATACCGTTGAGAGGGTATTGAGAACGGCAACTGTACGTTGTACTATTGTACTGTAAGGAGTATAAAGACTTTTCTTACAAACTACATGCAACTGCTTCTTTGTATTCTTTTACTGATCACCGGCATTCCGGTTCTGGCTCAAAAGGAACCTGAGAAACTGGCTTTAATTGTAGCCATTTCAAACTACGCTCCTTCTACCGGATGGAATAAGCTGAATTCTGAGAATGACATTCCCTTAATTAAAGAAGCACTGAAAAGACAGGGATTTAAAGAAGAAAACATCCGCATTGTGCGTGATAAAGAGGCCACCAAACAAGGCATCTTATCAGCCATACAGCAACAGTTGATTGATAAAGCAAAGCCGGGTGATGTGTGTGTGTTTCATTTCAGCGGTCACGGCGAGCAGGTTTATGATAACAATGGTGATGAAGCTGATGGATACGATGAAGCACTCGTTACATACGATGCTCCCATGGAATACCAACCAGGTGTAGAAAAACATTTACGGGACGATGAGTTTGGGTTTAAGCTGGAAGAGATCAGAACAAAACTGGGTGCCAATGGAAATTTACTGGTGATTATTGATGCATGCCACAGCGGTACAAGTACACGTTCAGGCTTAGGCAACTATCGTGGTACCACAACAAAATATCAACCCAAAGGCTATATAGGAAAAACATCGGCAAAAGTGGTGAATGAAAATCTGTTCAGCTTGGGCGAATCCAAACCTGGTTTAGCTCCTATGAGTGCATTCTTTGCTTCAGCCGCATCAGAATTGAACCAGGAATGTGGCGATGAACATTGCGGCAGTTTATCACTGGCCTTTTCTAAAGCATTGGCCAAAGCCGATACAAAAACCAGTTACCGTGGATTGTTTGATAACATCCGTCTGGAAATGAGCAAAAGCGTTCCGGGACAAACACCCAATGCAGAAGGAGATCTGGACAAAGAACTTTTTGGCGGAAAAGCGTTGGGCAAACCAAATTATTTTCCTGTTGATCAGATAGTGAGTGGCAAAAAAATAACAGTGAGCTGTGGTAAAATTTATGGTGTGTTTGCGGGTACAACAGTTAAAGTATATCCATCAAACACCTACAACCGGGCTGCAGTGCAACCCATAGCCAAAGGAACATTTGTAACGGCAGCAGATTACTCAGGTGAAATAGAATTAGACACCGAGCTGAGCAATGATCAGTTAAAAACAGCATGGGTGTTTTTAGAAGAAGTGAGTTACGGCGATCTTACTGTTCCCGTTACCATTAAAACAACCGATGCAGCCCTCAACAACAAATTATCTGCTGCAATTGCAAAAATTAAACAGGCAAAAGCAACTGATCAGGGCGAAGTGTTTATTGAGCATGGCGCAAGCGGATTCAGTAACGATTCGATTTATATTTCAACAGCAGGAGATTACAGGTTAGGAGTTTTCAGCAAGGATGCGGGTGAAGAAGAATTATACAGTTTCCTCAGTGCAAAGATTGGTGCCTATGGCAGAGCTGCGTATTTACGCAACCTCAATATGAAAAACGAAGAGCTGAATGTGGTGTTTGAATTTATACCCATTGATTATAAAAAGGCAGAAGGCAACATTAACGCTGTTGTAAAAGATCTGCCTGTTAAAACTATTAAAGATGCATCGGGTAATATTGTGTTTCAGCATAACGACCGGTACAATTTACGCATCATCAATAACGGGCAGGAACGCCTGTATTATAATATTCTTGAAATACAACCGGATAATCTTGTAAACGTTTTGTTCCCTTCGGCCAATCAACAGGCAAGCGATTGTTTCATTAATCCGGGAGATACGGTGCGGTTACAACGAATTTTCAGAATAGGTCCTCCCGATGGAATGAATGTAATGAAACTGATTGCTGCAAAGTCGCCTTTAAATCTGCGTCAGGTATTTATGGTACAAGCCGGAACCCGCAGCAGCACAACGAAACCCACCAATCCGTTTGAAAAACTGATGGATGGCATCAACCGAACAGAAGGTATACAAACAAGAGGAAGCGGAGAAGAAACCATACAGCCAGATGCCGTGAATATTTTTTCGATACCCTATAAAATCTTACCTAAAAAGAGTAATTGATCAACTTTTTATCAATCGTTTTAATCATTCATTTATAAACCATTAAACACAAACAAAAATGAAAAAGGTTCTGTTTCTTCTCATCGCAGTTATTGGCTTATCACTTGCATTTTCTACTGTTGCAAAAGCACAGGCACAACGTAAAAAGGTAGCTGTGATAGCACAGGAAGTAAAGGAAAAGAAAGATCTGCCCGGTCCTGATGGCGGTCAGCGTCAAAAGAAAACCCGTGGTTATTGCTATGCTTACTTCGATAATTTTACCGGTCACTATGTTGACATTTGGGTAGAAGGTATTTATCAGGGTCGTCTTTCTCCATATGCAACATCTGTACGCATTGATGTATGGGTTCCCGGTAACTGGACAAAGTGGTATGCTGAAACAACAGACAAATCTCTGTACTGGAGCAACAGCAGCTATTGTAACGACAGCCGCACATTTACATTAAACCTGAAGCGTTAATAACATCAGCAAAGAAAAGAAAGGTATAAACAATAAGTTTATACCTTTCTTTTTTAAAAGCTGTTTCACAATCTGCAGTGTATGAAAATTGTAAAGAAATTCTTTTCCGAATATCTTTTTCTCAACCTCTTTATTTTTGGTTGTATTTCATTACTGTCGGCAGTATTTCTCAACATCTCCATCTTTGATCCTTTTGCCGAAGCGTTTCATGATTTTTCACTAACCGATTTATATTATACCAAAGTAAAAAACAGAGATACCATTTACAAAGGCCCCGTACTGTTAGTAAACGTGGAAGATAAAGACCGCACACAAATTGCATTTCTCTTACAAAAAATTCAGGAAGGCCAGCCAAAAACGGTAGCGCTTGATATTATATTTAAACAACGCATTAACGGGCAAGACAGTCTGCTGAAACAGCAATTTCAGAAACACGGCAACTATGTATTCAGTTATATTGCAGATTTTGAAAATGATAAAACTGCTGTACATACAGACTCCTTTTTTACCAAACAGCAAGGCGGTTATGTAAATATGTTTGGTAACAATCCCGAATATGCAACCATCAGAGATTATCATCCGTTTTATAAAAGCAGAGCAGCTTTTACCAGCGCCATCATTCAGCACTACAATGATTTCTTGTATAAAAAACTATCAGCAAGAAAAAACAGAAAAACCGAAATCCATTACTCAGGCAACCTGAATAATTTTACCTATTATAATTATGATGAAGTGATGGATCCTCAGTTTGATGCAACTGCATTTAAAGATAAAATTGTACTGCTTGGTTATCTGGGCATACCCAGAGTGAACGCCGCTAACCGAACAGACGAAGACAAACTGTTTACACCACTCAACAGTCATTTATCGGGCCGCAGCTATCCGGATATGTATGGCTGTGTGATACATGCAAACATTCTGCAAATGATTCTCCAAAACGATTATATAAAAGTTGTACCGCAATGGGGTGTATATCTGCTTTCATTTCTGATGCTCTGGCTGATACTTCCTTTCATGTGTAGGCTTTTTTTTAAGGGTGATCTCTGGTTTAATTCTGCCGGCACATTGATACAATTGCTCGGTAGTTTGCTCATCGTTTTTTTGAGTATACTCATTTACAGGTATCTTCATGTACGGTTTGATCCCGGGTTGCTGACAGCAGGATTAGTATTAATGCCCACACTCATAAACCTGTATGAGGCCTTTCTGAAATTTTTACGATATAAACTAAACATCCGCTTTCGCTCAGCATTTTTTGGAAAAAATGACAATGATTAAATCTGTAACCATCTTTTTGTTTATGTTCATTTCAGG
>JALHRP010000076.1 GCA_022841365.1 Chitinophagaceae bacterium
GAGTGGTGAGTGGTGAATAGTCAATGCTTTTACGCCATGGTCGGTGTCTTCACCGACCGTAATACAAGATGATCGCTTCTGACTATAAAGGCCACCGGAATTCATACACAGAGTTAAATGCTGTTTATTTCTGGACAATTACCGTAAGGAATTGGGTACATCTGCTAAAAGAAGATGCTTATAAAGAAATTATCATCTCCAGCTTAAAGTGGTTGTGTGATAAAAAACTAGTAGAAATATACGGTTATGTAATCATGCCGAATCATATTCACCTTCTTTGGCAGCAACTTGTAATGAATGGGAAAGAGTTTCCAAAGAATAGTTTTGAAAAATTCACATCACATCAATTTCAGAAAAAATTAGCAGTCGAAGATTCGGAAAAGCTCCGTTTGTTTTCGGTTTCAGCTTCAGATCGAAACTATAACTTCTGGCAACGAGATCCGCTGGCAATACATGTGTTTAATAAGGAAGTTGCAGAACAAAAGTTGAATTACACGCATTATAACCCATTACAAGAACATTGGAGTTTATGCAGTGTTCCTGAAGATTACCGATTCTCATCTGCGGCATTTTATGAAACAGGATATGATGAGTTTGACATACTTACTCATTATATGGAAGCATATTAATTGTAAGTGGTCGGTGAAGACACCGACCACGGCGCACTCCCCGGTCGGTGTCTTCACCGACAGGAAAAAATAGAAGCTCTTTTACTGACGTTGAGACCCACTACTCACAATTCACCACCCTCTAAAAGATTTCCTCCAACTCCCTCAAATGATGAATGACATACGTGGGGCGAATGCCATTCAGCTCAGCGTTGATATGATTCACAAAAACTGCATCCATCCCCGCATTCAGTGCGCCCTGAATATCTGCATCGAGGTTATCACCAATCATAATGCTTTCATGTAGTTCTGCTTTCGTAACTTTTAACGCATACTCAAAAATTTCTTTGTTGGGCTTGATGCTGTTGCTTGTTTCGCTGGTGATCACTTCTTCAAAATAATGTCCCAGTTTGCTGTTATCTAATTTCCGCCACTGCGTTTTTTCAAATCCATTCGTGATGAGATGCAGCCTGTACTCTTTTGCTTTGAGGTGCTGCAGAATTTCATGTGTATACGGAAACAGGTTTTGCTTGGTGGGGAGCCTTTCTAAAAAATGATGACTCATTTTTTTAGCGAGGTCTTCACTGCCGTTTTTGAAATCAAGCAGAGTACGCCACATCCGTTTCCATTTCAGATCATCGGCTGAAACTAATCCATGATGATACCGATCCCATAAAATAGCATTGTGATGCAGGTATTGTTTGCAGAACAGATCAAAATCATTCACACCTGCTGTTTCAAGTTGAAGGTCTCTGTACACATCGGCCAGTGTTTCCATGGCATTGGCATCAAAATCCCAAAGGGTATGGTCCAGATCGAAAAAAAGATGACGGTAAGACATGTTGCAAATTACGAAGACCGGAGAAGATGTGAGGATTGCAACGGAAAAAGTTCGTACTTCGTATTTCAAACATTGAATGATGAATGTAATTATTACAGGTGCTTCAAGAGGAATAGGCAAAGCTATTGCAGAAGTATTTGCAGCCAATGGTCATGCATTATACCTCTGTTCAAAAAATGAAGTGTCCTTATATAAAACCATGGAAGAGTTGTTGCTGAAATACCCCGGCTCAAAAATCAAAGCAAAAGCAAGAGACCTGAGTAAAAAAGATGAAGTGGAGAATTTTGGTCAGTGGCTGCTGGATAACGGCATCCGGATTGATGTGCTGGTGAACAATGCAGGTAATTTTTTACCCGGCAGTATACAAAACGAAGATGCAGGTGTGCTGGAAGAAATGATGGCAGTGAATGTATACAGTGCTTATCATTTAACACGTAAACTGTTGCCTTCAATGGTAAAGCAGCAACAGGTAAACGGAACCCGTGGACATATTTTTAACATGTGCTCCATAGCATCACTTGCTGCCTATAGCAATGGCGGTTCTTACAGCATCAGCAAATTTGCAATGAACGGTTTCAGTAAAAACCTTCGGGAAGAAATGAAACCGCATCATATAAAAGTCACCGCCGTTTTTCCCGGTGCTGTTATGACGGATTCATGGGGCGATTATGATAACTCTGCCAACCGCATCATGGAAGCAGAAGATATTGCAAAAATGATGTACGCAAGCTCCCAACTTTCGCCGCAGGCATGTGTGGAAGAAATACTTATTCGTCCTCAGCTGGGTGATTTGTAACAGCTCTCCCTCGTTCCCTCTCCGAAGGAGAAGGAGGGCAAGCGGAAATTTTTCAATGCAGCAACAAAATGGACAATTCAAAATTCAATATAGCTTCTACTGTTTAGAGCAGCGACATACTTTTGATCATTTAACATCTGTTTTCATGAATGTATAAGGCTTTGAAAGATGCTTGATTTACATTTGTATCAATGTGGCGCCGGATGCAATACCGTTTTTTGTTTTGTTTAATCTTCTGCACGTCTGTTGTTGTGGTAACTGCACAAATCAGGTGTGTGGCGGTTCCGGGTAAAACAGTGATTGCAAAAAATGAAACAGTTCAACTGCAGTTTGTTATTGAAGGCACCACACAGGTTGATGAATTTACAGCACCAAGCTTCCGCAATTTTGAGCAGTTGAGCGGTCTTGATCAAACCAATGGATGGACATGGATCAACGGTGTTTTATCAGAATATGTCAGCTACAGCGTTACACTTCGTCCAAAAATCAAAGGCCGGCTGCCCATTGCATCGGCTGTAGTAAAGGTAAAAGGCAAAGTGATTACATCGGCTCCTGTTGTGATTACTGTTACAGACGAAGGCACGAATACATCCACTACCATTACAGAAGAGCGGCCCGATTATTATTTATTGCCCGGAGAAAATATCAAAGAAAAAATTTCGAAAAACTTATTTATCAAAGCAACCATTGATAAGCAGTCCTGCTATGTAGGCGAACCGGTTCTTGCCACTTTTAAATTATTTACACGACTCGACAGTGAATCTAAAATTGTAAAACGTCCTTCACTCAATGGTTTTTCCGTGATTGATCTGGAAGAACCTGAAGCCGGCATTTTTTCAAAAGAAATGTTCAACGGAAAACTGTACAACTGCTATCTCATCCGTAAAGTGCAGTTGTTTCCGTTGCAGGCCGGTATGTTACGGATTGAACCTGTTGAAGTGGAAAATATTGTACGGTTTATTAAAACGACAACCCGCAGCAGTAAAGAAACTGCAACATGGCTCGATGCGATGATGGAAAAAATGCAGGAAGCAGAATTGAGCAGGGAACAGTTGATTGAAGAAAAACTGCTCTTGCAAAGTGAAGAACTGAATGTTCGGGTGATTGAGCTTCCCGAAAAAAATAAACCCGAATGGTTTACAGGTGCGGTAGGTCGTTTTTCAATTGAAGCCGGTTTGCTGAACAACACGATTGCAGCAAACGATAATGCAACGCTGCGCATCACAATTAAAGGCAATGGAAATATTCCCATGATCACAGCACCTGTGGTGGGCTGGCATGCAGGTATAGATTCATTTGATGCGAAGATGCAGGAAGAGATCGTTAAAACAACATCACCCATCAGCGGAACAAAAACATTTGACATTCCTTTTTCTGTTGCCACAACCGGAATACAGGAAATACCTCCGGTGCGGTTTTCTTTTTTTGATGAGAAGACACGCTCTTATCAAACCATCAGCACCAAACCGCTACAGCTAAATGTTACTGCTGCGGTAAAACGAAAATTACCTGAGCAAGCATACACAGCATCTGCAAAAGGAACAATACCTGTATGGGGCTGGGTTGCCGGCGGAGGCAGTGTTATCTTATTAACAGCCGGCTTACTCTTTTTTGTACAACGCAAAAAATCAACTGAAGCCAAAGTAACAGCAGTAATAACTGAAACGGTTGAACCAAAACCTGTAAAGACTGTTGCCGAATATTTACATCCTGCAGTTGCAGTAAAAGAAAGCTTGCATCAAAAGCAGTATTATACATTGCTCATAGAGGCTGTGCAGGGTTTTTTAACAGACAGATTACAGTTGAATGAACAGATCGTTAGCAATGCAATACTAACAGATGCTTTAAAACAAAGAGGATGGAACGATCTTGCTGCGCAGTTTCTGCAAATCATGAACGAATGTGAAATGCTGGTGTTCAGTGGTGTGGAAGTAAGTGATGCAAAAGATCAGTTACTCATTTCGTCTATTGAGTTGATGAAAGAAACAGACAGAAGAATGAACTAATGCGTTCATTCTTTTACCGCCACCGCAATTTTTGAATCAGCCGTGCCATAATACAGGAACCATTTGTTTTTGAAATAGACCAATCCTTCTACAAAGCACACTTCATTTACTTCGCCTACCTTTTCATACTCCTTATCGGGCTGAATAAAATTGGTAGTTGTTCTGTTGATCAATTGATACGGACGATCCTTGTGAAACAGCGCCTGTCCTGCGCTGTATGTAAACTTGGGCATAGTTGTATCATTAAAGTTGGCTGCATTGCTTCCATTATAGATCAACAGCACACCTTCCTCATTTAACAGCGCATATGGACCGGGTTCAACCAAACGGCTGTCGAAATAACCCATGCGTGGATGCAGAACAGTGATCATCTTTTTGCTCTCTTCGTTTTCTGCAACAGTCCAGTGAATAAGATCATCTGATGTTGCCATGAATAAATCCGTATCACCAAAATACATCCAGTACCTGCCGTTGATTTTTGTTGCAATCATTTTTTCACCCGATTGCTTTACCACAATTGCTCCGCTTTTACACCAGGTGTTTTTATACTTTGCATCGCTCAGCACCAAACCATGTTTGGTCCAGCTTTGCAGATCTTTTGAGGTGGCTAAACAAAGCCGGGCTGTTTTGCCATCATATGAAGTATAGGTAAGAATGTAGGTGCCATCTTCGCTTTCAACTACACGTGGATCTTCCACACCACCTTTCCATTCATAGGTTTGCATACTGTCGTTTGCAGGAAAAAAAACGGGTTGCGGCTGTTTGGTAAAATGCAATCCGTCATCACTTACTGCAACACCCAATCTGGATGTCATGGCACGATCCTGTGCACGATACAACAAATACACTTTGCCATTTTTTACAACGGCCGATGGATTGAGTACATTCCGTTCTTCCCAGTTCACAGTTTGTTTACTGATGGGGCAATTGAATTGTTGTGTTGAATCGGGTTGCAGAATAGGATTGAGACTGTCTGCTTTTACAAACCCGTTCATAGCCCAGCTGTTATCTGTTGACGTTGTTTTGGTTGAAGGTTGTTCGCTGCAACTGCAAAGCAATAGTAAGAGCATAATAAAATTATTCCTGTGCATCTGTACTGGTTTGGGGTATGATAACGAAAACAAGTTAAGCGTACTTTTCTTTTGTAAGCCGCAGTGATTTTTTGAGCAGCTTTGTTAAAACTGTTGTGTTGATGTCGTGGAGTTTTTTAAAATAAAGACAAACCTTTCCGGTTTTATGTTTCCCTAACTGCTGCAGTAATTCTTCCCTGCCATCAAAGGCAGATTCAATATAAACCACCATCTCAGCTTTTCTGGGAGAAAAAGCAAGCAGCGGCATATCGCCTTCGTGCCCGCTTTCATATACATAATGATAGTTGCCAAAACCAATAATACTTGGCCCCCACATTTTTGGTTCAAACCCGGAAATTTCCTGCATCAGTTTTACCAGTGCCAATGCATCTTTTTGTTTTTGCTCATCAGGAACAGCAGCAATAAACCTGAACACATTCACATCGGTTTCTGTTGTTTTGGCTTTGTATTTTGACATGGAATGTATTTAACATTGAAACTATAAATACAACTCATATTTGTATTTAGGTGTAATTACTTTCACTTCGGTTCCCTTTCTGTTGCTAAAGATTATTTTTTGCTTAAACTTGTAATTGAATGTTTCATTTTCTTTTTTATAAATAGTTTCATTTTCATTCTCACAGTTTTCATATTCTTTTTTAAAAATAAAATGACCTGTTGCGATATTGTAGTCAAAGTCTACAAAGTACTCACAGGGTTTTCCAAAATAGCTGCTGTACCCAATTAATTCAAAATGATTGTTTTGAAACCGGTACTTATCAATATTCCTCCATTTCCAACTGCTGCCACCGGTTTGAGTAATAATCAGCACTCCGTTTTTTATTTCGATATTCTCAAACGGATCGCCCATCATTCCGCCATCCTTGCTGCCTCCAACAGCATCTTTTGAACGGTGCCAGATGATCCATTTGCTTTTTGCTTTTTTATAAATAATGATTTCTCTTGCAACGCCGGTATCTCCCTCATCTTCTCTCTCTTCAGACATATTATAAACTACTACCTTCTCATTGATGCCATCCTCATTTAAATCGCCAGAGGTTTCTTTGATGGGTTTGTATTGTTTCGGAATTAAACCTTGCTGACTAAAAGCTTTACTGCAAATAAGAACGCTGAATACTATAACAAAAACCTGTTTCATGATTTCTAATTATGGGCTCCTGTTTTCAAGAACCGGTTCTTGAAATTAATAAGAAGTTTTTGCAAGAGGAAGAAAGAACGGATGATTTAAGAGAGGGATGTTGAGCAGATAGATTTGATTCGTGCGAGACGAACCAAGGCAGGGAAATCGAGTTATCATGTCTATTTAATTTTTTTTACACTCTCAACGAACCACGAAAAGCTCTGCCTGCATAATACGATTCTGCTCCATTGTGGTACACAAAAACGGTATTGTACCTGCGGTCGCAAAACAAGGCACCACCAAGTGATCGTATAGCAACCGGAGTTATAATCCAGCTCGATGTTTTGGTATCGAATGGTTCAAGTTGCTGGATCTGCCGGTATTGCTCTTCGGTTAACATTTCTATACCCATTTCTGCAGCCATGGCTGCTGCACTGTTTGCCGGCGGATGTTCTTTCCTTGCTTTCAGTGCTTCATGATCATAACAAATACTACGTCGGCCTTTGGGACTTTCAGCGGCACAATCAGTAAAAATAAATTCGATTGTTTTTTTATCATAGCCCGTTACATCCGGTTCGCCACCCGTTCTTTCCATTTCATGGAGCGACCATAATTGATCTACTCCTGCTGTGTTGAGTTTTGCGAGAACGTTTGTCCATTCCAATTCTTTGTGCCGGTGCCTGTTTTTTTCAAAACGGGTTTGCAATGTTTGCAGCAGAGCCGAAAGCTGTTCAGCTGATATTTTTTTTATTGAATGTTTAGGATTGTTCACGCTGATTTTTTTTATTTATTGATAGATATGACTGTTGCTGCCATACTTTCTCATAGAAAGAACAGTTGAAAGAATAAATATAATCAGTTTGATTTTAAGGCACAAGAAGCCAACGCTCTTTTCTGCGCCTCATTCTTGCGCCGGCTTTACTTATTATTTAAAAGACAATAATACATGCGCTATTTGCGGTCACGAACCAACGAAGTATAATATTTTAATGCATCCAGCCTTCAATCTTGTAATTTTTTGTAAGTAGTTTTTTCATATCACCACCATTATAAGGGCTAAACCAAACTTCAAATCTTGCAGCGTAAGGTTTTCCAAAGTCGCCCTCATAAATCGTAAAATTGTCTTCTGTGCCGAAACGAACAAGACTGTCTGTAGGATTATAAACATCAATGCTACTTGTTTCCGGCAAGTAAGCAGCTGATATAGCATCATTTTGTGTAACCTCATATACTTTCAGGTGTACAGTTCCGGAATCTATATTTCTAAGCCAAACGTCATATTCGTATAATCCCGGTTGAAAGGATTGATAAACCTGAATATCCGGTTTTGACCTCTGAATGTTCAATATTGAGTCTGGACGCTCTGAGGTTTTCCAATCTAGTTGTGCAGGCTCAAAGATTATAATATTCTCTGGAATTTTTAGATTATCAGCATATTTGTCACCAACAAAAGTGTCTAAAAAGTATAAAATAATACCATAAAAAAATAAAGCTGCCAAAATCCCAAAAAAAGAAAAAGCGGTATATAAAGCTTTTTCTTTCTCTTTTATTATTAAATGGAATATAAATGAAATGAGGAGAAGGATTAAAGTGAAAACAAATATCGCAGAACAAACATTTTCAAAAAAACGGGAATGAGTAAACCCGCCAATTGCAAAAATACAAAAGCCGATAGCAGCGATGATTGCCGGTTTCCACCAGTAATAAAAAAAGTTATATAAGAATTTTTTCATGGTATAATGCATTAGCCTTTATAGCTCCTAATCAATTTAAAGGTAAGTAATGTTTCATAATCTGCCGTCGTTTGGTCTGATTTTAAGGCACAAGAAGCCAACGCTCTTTTCTGCGCCTCATTCTTGCGCCAGCTTTACTATTATTTAAGATGAATACTTGGGCTATTGGGTGTTTTTCCTTTGGATGATACAATCTAATGTCTTTGGTGTCTTTGTGAACAGGAACGACAAATAGAGAATACCTGAGCTGTCTGAGTGTTATCGCAATTCAAAGAGTTCCGTTTCAAATTTCTGTGGCGTGCCTTTTACTTTGTACCATGAGCTATTATCATTCATAGGAATATAACGCCTTTCGTCGTTTCTATAATGCCAATCTTTATCTACCTGGTAATAGATTTGAATACCTTCTGCCTCAATAATATTCCTGATCTCATTATCATGGTAGTTGTTTTCATCATAATCAGTCAGAGCCTTTTTTGCCATTTTAGAATACAAGTTATTCAGTTCAATAAGTATGTCATGTGTATCCTTATCCAAATTTTTAATATTAAGTCCAAGATCTTTAGCCTCTTTATTCAGGACTGGATAATTATGCGATGGATAGTCAGAATTTAATTTTCGACTAATCTCGTTTGCCTTCATTTTATCACTCATGTGATAAGATAGAATATCTGTACACAATTTTATTGAAAGAGAACTTGCACGATCAAGCGCTCCAATGACCAACGGATGAATTTGAGTATATAGACTGGGATATGGGTTTTCAGTTTGATTGGATTCCTTCCATAGTTTAATTACCCTTGTTAACTCATCTTGACTTACGCTTACTAAGCCATTATCCTTATCCACAGGAGATAGATCATGTGTGAGTGATGTATCAACTGCTGATAAAAAAGCTAAAGGCCCCATATGAATTTCGTCAGCACCCAGAGCCATTATTGTTGCAGCAGACGAACATTCTCCCGGAACTAATACAATAAGTTTTTTTGTATGCTCTCTTAATAAGTTAATTATTCTTAGAGAAGCTTTTCCATCGCCACCGTCAGATTTAATAAATAGATAGATTTTGTCTTGAACTGGCCAGTCTTTTATTATTTCATATACAGAACTAACATCATTTTGACATATTGAACCATTAACAGAGTTCCAGTATGATAAAATTTTTATCTTTTTTATCGATTGTATCTTCTTGATTAACTTTTGTGTCTCTTGAAAAAGTATTGGGGGTTTGATTATTTTTTTCTTGCTTGTCATTTGCTTGTTGATTTTTTAAATACCTTACCACAATTTAATATAAATCAGCTTTCGTAAATTCCGAAATCAGAAATCAATTATTTCTTTCTGTTGGCGGGTACGACAACAGGAGCGTCAAATTATATTTCGATTTTAATTACAAGTCAAACGATAGTAAATATGCCTTTTTCCCTATAGAATCATACCACAATCGCCAAATTATCCTTTCTTCATCTTTGTAATATGGGTTGTTGTGTAAAATGAAGGAAGTGTCCCACCAGTTTGTAGGATTTGTATTTAGGCCTCCGATAAAACCTGATATTTTTGCGGAATCCTTTTTCAGTTGAAGTGCTGATACAATTTTTTTAACTGTTGAATCTTCACATTCGAAAGCAAGCCAGTATGAAGCATCTATTCCTAATTCATCGGCATAACTATTAAGTTTTTTTACATCTTTAGTAGGAGAGAGGCCGAAAAAACTTTTAAAATAGCTGCCACTGCTTCTCGGTATGCATGATATGAAGTGGAAAATTAAAATGTAGATTAAAAAACGAGTAGGTTTTGTCATTTCATTAATCATTGTTTGTGTCTAAAGTTATTCTAAAGATAGGAAATGTACATAGTCCGCTGTCGTCGGGTGTTTTCACCAACGACGCATGCACATAGCTGAGTTTGATTTGTTATAATTTATGCGGTTGGTCGGGAGACACAACCTCGGCGTGTTTTTTTTGCTGTTATACCAACAACGGCGAAAGAAACCATAGCTTGGATATGCACTGCTGATGATTGCTGCAACTTCATGCCCCATTTGCACAAAGCTTTTTGTTAGCTGGCTTTTTTTATCCGCTTGAATTTATTGATTACAAAAAGTCCACCAGTACCTAGTACAGTAAAGAAAATGCCTAGAAACAAATTAAACTTTTGAGACTCTTTATAAATGTTTGTTCCATTCAATTTTATTTCTCTTACACCCAAGTTGATTCCATTGTCAGACAATACAGTTGGGTCAACTAGAAACGAATAAACTTTATTCGTTTCAAAAATGTTTGATATTTGATTGCCTGATGATTGGTCTTTTGTTCCCAAGTAAATGCCAAGCTTGTCTTTGTAATTATCAACTTCAAATATCAATCCGTAGCGATTACTTTGATTATGTGTAGATATAATCTCGATTTTTTTTGCTAAAACTTTCGCATCAATCTTTGTCAAATTATTTGAACTTAAAAATACCCTATACAACGATAGTAGTCCAGCGCTAAGAATTACAAATAGGATAATGTAGTTTGTAAATTTTTGCATCGTAGGTTATTTCTGAAAAATACCAGATTACTCTTAGATATAAGTCCCCAATTGTATAAAATTAATTTAACCTCAACAAGTTTTTATACAAGACAAGAATCTTTATTCCCCCTCCACAAACCGATACCCAACTCCTCTTGCTGAGTGAAAGTAAATAGGGTTGCGGCTGTCTTCTTCAAAATACTTGCGGAAGTTGAGAATGAAATTATCGATGGTACGTGTAGTAGGATATACATTGTAACCCCAAACAACCTGCAGAATTTTTTCACGGGTTACTACTTCGTTCTTGTTTTCAACCAGCAAATGCAGCAACATACTTTCCTTTTTGCTCAGTTGTATTTTTTCTCCTTTAAAGTTGATGGCTTCCTGCGCTTTAAAGTCAATATGATTTTTTCCAAAGCTGAAAGATTCACCTACGCTGTCTTTATCAAGGATCTTTTTATTTTTTTCAATCAGCTTCTCCACACGCAGCAACAATTCTTCCAGATTAAATGGTTTGGTGAGATAATCATCGGCCCCTTTCTTTAAACCCAATACACGGTCGCTGGAAGTGTTCTTTGCACTGAGCATCAAAATAGGCACATCGTTCTTACGTATGCGGATGCTTTCTGTTGCGCTGATGCCATCCATCTCCGGCATCATCACATCCATAATAATCAAATCAAAGTATTCGTTCTCCACCGCTTTAAGTGCAGCCACACCATCACCAGCCGTTGTTACTTCGTAACCTTCCAGTTCAAGATTCAGTTTTAACGCATCTGATAAATGCTCCTCATCTTCTACCAGTAAAATAGATGCTTTGTTTGCCGACATGGTGGTTGTAGTTTAAAGCTGCAGCAGGTATACCATACTTCAAAAGTATAGCATGCCTCACTCAAAATTGTATCACAAAAATACTTCCACGTGGAGTATTGTTCATCACAAATATGTCACCATTGTGATCTTCAATGATCTTTTTGGTGAGGTATAAACCCAGTCCGGTTCCCTTTGCTTTCCGGGTATACTCACTGCCACTGCGGTAAAATTTCTGAAAGATTTTTTGCTTTTCTTCATCGGGTACACCCGGCCCTTCGTCGCTCACTTTTATCTGGGTGTAATCATTGTCTTCCATCAAATCTACATACACAGGACTTTCTTTGGGTGCATATTTCAGTGCATTATCAATCAGGTTGCTCAGTGCAATTTGCACCAGCAGTTCATCCCCATCAATATAAAGATCTTTATCGGCGCTGGCTTCAATCCGGCGTTGAGGAAAACGGTTCTTGTAATCACTTACCACTGTTTCAACCATATCGGCCAGATTGATCTGTTCATTCTCCCGCTGGAAATTTTTCTCTTCCATTTGTGAAGCAAGAAGAATGTTATTGGTAAGAATGTTGAGACGGTTGGTTTCGGAAAGTGCACTTAATAATAATTTCTGTTGCTGCACTTCATCGAGCTTTCGCCGCAAAACGGTTTCAAGACTGAGCCTTGTTGTAGCGATGGGTGTTTTCAGTTCATGTGTAATGGCCATCATGAAATTCTGCTGCAGGGATGATACTTCAATTTGTTTGCGGATGGAGCGATATACAAACACAGCACCTGTAACAATGAGTGCCAGAAAAGTTAATCCTTCACCAATAAATTTTGCCGATTGTCTTGTTTTGAATTGGAGCACTTCCCGTTGTTGTGCAAAATACTGCGGATCATTTTTGTTGAGCAACTGGAGTTTGAGAGAGCTCATATCACCACTCTGCCGTTCTAATGAAATAAACCACCAGATGAGTGCGGCCAGTATATAAATAAACAGGATCCAGAACCAGAATGAAAAATTCCCAAAGCGAAAAACTTTATTGGTGTAGGCCATTGTTAGTTTGCTTTTTCTATTCGTATACCTGCGTTCATGATATGTTGCAAAGGATTGTCACGCATGGTTTGTTGTAAACGGATACTGTAACTGCCTTGTTTTTTAAAACGGATATTGCTGAACAGGGGATAACGTACTTCCCATATATCGCTCATGCCGGTACCGATCCATTCTCCCTGCTGGTTTTGGAGTGTAAGTTCAAAACGCTCTTTGGTATAGCTGCTGTCGCCGGGTTGCTTGGTTGCAATAAACAGCCAGATGTTTTTGTACGCATAAGCATCGGTGTGGCGGAGGGTAACAAACACATTGTAAGGCGAAACAGTATCGGTAATGGAAAAGTTGATCTCGGGTTGCTGGCTGTAACTCCATTCGTGTTTGGGTATCTCAATGTTTTTTTCAAACGTATCCATTGAAGTGCAACTGCTCAACAGGAGACTGAAAAAAAAGAAAGAAGCAAATACGTTTGCTGTGATAGTTCGTAAGCTCTGGAAACGTTTCAAGCGGAATATTTTTACAAATGTAATGCGGGGGTGATGGAAAACCCAAAAGCCAATGGTAAAATCCAAATAACAAAACACAAAGTCCAAAAACCAAAGTCCAAAGACCAAAGACGACTGAATTACCAAATAACCAGTAAGCATCCTTGAGATATCTGTCTGACGGGGGCGCCCGACGTAGCGAACACTCACATCTTACAACACATTCAATACCTGCTCTTTTGCTTTTTCCAGTTCATCTTTCATCAGCACCACCAGCTTCTGAATACTGGAATCATACGCTTTGGCGCCGGTGGTATTAATTTCCCTACCCATCTCCTGTAAAATAAAGCCCAGCTTCTTACCTTTTGATGCTTCGTTTTCTTTGAGGATGGTAAGGAAATAATCGCAATGGTTGCGGAGGCGGACCTGCTCTTCGCTGATGTCGATCTTTTCAATATAATAAATCATCTCCTGCTCCAGCCGGTTGGCATCATAACCTTCTTTGCTCAGCTGCTCTTCCATTTTGCGACGGAGTTCCTCTTTCATTTTATGCTGACGAAGAGGTTCAAACTCACTGATCTTTTCCTGGTAGGCAAGAATATTATGGATGCGTTCAATCAGATCTTTTTCCATTACAGCACCTTCCAGATCACGGTGGCGGTTGATGGCTTCGATGGTTTTCTTTAGTACAACCTGAAACTGGCCCCACTGTTCTTCGCTCAGAATTTCTGTATTGGGTACAACCACATCGGGCAATCGCAATAATGCACCGAGTACATATTCACTCAGTTCAATACCCAGATCAGTGGCTACTTCTTTCAATGGTTGAAAGTAGGCCTTTGCCATTTCTTTGTTGATGGTGATTGCACCGCTGCCGCCATTTTGTTTTAATGAAATGGTACAATCAATAGTACCACGCTGTAACTGTTCAGATAATAATGTGCGGATGGTAAATTCGTAAGGCTTTAATAAAGGAGTTAATTTTAAATTAAGTTCAAACTGTTTTCCGTTCAGCGATTTAATTTCTACTAAAAAGGTTTTGTCGCCCGTTGCTTCCTCTGTTCTTCCGAACCCTGTCATTGATTTCAGCATAACTTAATTTTTGGCAAAGTACAGAATTTCAGTTGCACGGGATTATTTTATTAAAAGAACAGCAAAACATAGAAAAGTTTGTGCAGTGTAAAAGTAATGAACTGTTGTGTGCAAGGTAAAACTGAAGCAGCGGCTTGCATTATTTCTGTAAAACAAAAAAGCCCGGAAGACACCGAGCTTTTATGATGGATGGGTTAGTAAGTACCGGGAAATTTCTTTCCCGTCACAATATTAAAAATAATTTCTTCTATAATAAAAAAATTTCAAAAAAATTTTATTCACATTTTAAGAATGTTTGTGGAAAAGGACTATGTCGTTTGCACTTGAATGAGGTGCCGGTTGAAAGTGAATGTATCAATTTCATCCATCACAAAAAACAGATGTGCAAACAGCAGTAAAAAAATAATCTTCTGTAATGCAGTGCCGCTGTGTGTTTTAACGGTGTATGTGAAAGCTGTTGTTATGCATCTGCAACAGTTAATGATCATCAGCAGTAATTGTATTTACTAAAACAGAAGTGAATGCAGCGGTAAAAAAGCACAAAAACCAACAAAAAAATAATTGAAAATAATTTTTGTTCAGGAGGCATTTTCAGCGCTTATTTGGATGAAAACAGAAAAAAATCATTCTGTTACATGATATAAATGCAGATGATCTGCTGATGTTAAACGGCAGAACAATGGATGAACAGCAGGGTTTACGTTACAAACTATTCATCAGCAAGAACGTCTGCATCGGTATAAAAACAAATTGAACGGGTGAGAAACTGTATTCGTCAGTACCTTTGAAAAAAATGGTTATATGCAGTTTCCTTCTCCGGTATCAGTTCAATGGATAGCAGAATTTATTGGTGCTTCACTTACAGGAAATAAAAACGGGATGGCAACCGGCATCAATGAAATACATAAAGTAGAAGCAGGTGATCTGGTGTTTGTTGATCATCCGAAATATTATGAGAAGTGTATTCAATCTGCTGCATCGTTTATCATCATCAACAAAGAAACAACGGTGCCCGAAGGAAAAGCATTGCTTGTTTGTGATGATCCGTTTGAAGCCTATTTAAAAATCGTTCAACACTTTCGCCCGTTTGTTCCTTCAACAAAAACCATCAGCGATACAGCCATTATCGGCGAAGGTTCGGTGATTATGCCGGGAACCTTTGTCGGTAATCATGTAAGCATCGGTACAAATTGTATCATCCATCCCAACGTAACCATCTATGATCATTGTATTATCGGAAACAATGTGATTATACAGTCAGGAACAGTTATTGGCAGCGATGCATTTTATTACAACGGAAAAAAGAACCGTGATGTATGGTATAAAAAAATGACCAGCTGCGGACGGGTTGTGATTGAAGATGATGTGGAGATTGGTGCCAACTGTACCATTGATCGTGGTGTGAGTCATGATACAAGAATCG
>JALHRP010000077.1 GCA_022841365.1 Chitinophagaceae bacterium
ATGTTTTTCTTTTCACTGGGAATGGTATTTTGCGTTTTGCTAAACGGAATAACAACCGCAATTATTGACATAATTTTAAATATAAGATAAAATGACTAAAAAAGTTAAGTGTCTTTCTATTATGGCAACATCTGCCTGCGTTGACTTTAGCGGTTTAGTTCCTGAAAAGAACGCAATAAAAATTTTGTCAAACATTCATAAATTACATATTTTAGCAAATAAACAAAGAAAATTTTTAGGTCTAAAAGAAGATAGATTATTTGTAAGAATAAAGCGCGGAGAATGGATAACAACTTAACAACCCCCGGCGAATTTTGGCGGTTTGCTCAACTAAAAAAGGATGGAACATACACGCGCATGAAAATAACAATTGCAATGTGTAGGTATGTGGATACTTCCGAAGTGATACCGATTTTTTTAATGCTCTTAAAGCACAAGTATTTAGAGTTGAGCAATCAAAACCCTTTAGGCTGCAAACGTTTTGACACTTACACAATTAAAAATATATGGCCTATTCAAATTGGATTGAAAGATTTAAGTATCTTAATGACGACAAAATAAATTCCTTTATTTTAGAGGATTATTTCGGAACTGCTTTTCATCGTCAAATTGAAATACCGAACAACGGAACATTTTGCAAAGTAAAATCTGATACCGATTTTTTATTTTTCTTTTTCAATCGGAATGATTTTTTTTTCGAATTAAATTCTTGCAAGGTTTTTTTTAATTCTAAGGAAATAGAAGAGGCAAAGGAAATTAAAAAACACTTAGTACATTTTGACTATATACAGGGAACAATCTATTCAAATAGGGAATTTTTAATAGAAATATTTAAAGGCTCTAATGAATTAGATTTTAATACTGCAAAATCAACAATGGAATCAGTTTTAAATAAATTAACTGTAAATCACTTTAACATTTTAAACAACTTTTTTTAACAATGGCAACGCAATCACGTAGCAACCAAGTAAAGGACACCAGAGTAAAACCGTTCAAAAAATTCCTTAGCATTAAAGGCTTCGGAAAAATCACGGTTTATGATTCTGAAAACAAGGGCGAAAAAAAACAAGTTGAAAAACTGGAAAGATGCGCAACCCTCGTTATGAGTTATTTTTTATACTCATATAACGAGAAAACAAAGATCGGAATTAAATCGACGGAATACCAATTTAAAAAAGACACGATAAAAATATACGAGACAAAACCCGGCTCAACAAAGGGAAACAAAGTATACGAAGGCCCGGCAGAAGGCGAAGCGCTTGAAAAATTCACTGCCGAATTAAAGGCAAAAGAACTGTCTGTTTCAAAGGGCTGTTGTGTATATGGTTTCCTGCCAGATACCGGCGAATTTGTGCGCGTTGAAATGGCGGCAACTTCGCGTGGTCTGTTTTTCGACCTTCGCAACGCTTTAAATTCCGACTACCCGGATTTCACAATTTCCGGTTTCAAACAGGTAACGCCGGAAATGCGCAAAGAAATAAATAAAAAAGCAGGCCGCACCGTTAGCGTTCCCGATTTTGTTCCTATTTTTGAAAGTTGCGATTTGTCCGAATATTTGGACACCATTTCGAAGGCGGAAAAAGAACTATTGGCATACTTCAACAATACGCCAATGGAAGAAATAGAAGCAATAGAAGAGGGCGAAGATGGCGACGAAAACAAAGCGTTTTAAATAATACCAATTTTCTAACATTAAGCCGGGGCGAATAAAAACTCCGGCTTAATTTTCCCGTTTTCAAAATGGCAAAGAAGCAAAGCAAAGTTCAGATCATAAGAAAATGGAACGAAAAAATAAGTAGATCAAAAGAGATATTTAAAGCAGCGTATAAGGAGCAAGGCAAAAAACCGCCAAAGTTTGAAGATTCAGAAATGTATGAAAATATAAACAAAAGAAAATTAAAAGCATTAAAAAGGTTTAAAAACAGGGATAAAATAAACGCTGAAAATAGAAAGAAATATAAATTAAGAAAAGAGGCAAACGAAGGAAAAGACGATTTTTCCCACACTTCCGAAGTATCAGTTTTTGAAGCGTATAGCGGAAGGGGTAGAAAATTTGAAAATTCAATTAGGGATTTAGTGAAAGAAAGAAAATCAGATTTTTATGGGGAAATATACGTAAGACATTCTTTGCAGGCTTCCGATACAATAATAGGAACATACGTAGACGTAAGCAAATACAGCATGAAAATAAATCAAATGTTGAGAAAATTTTATGAAACCAAAAATTCGGACGGAAAATACATTGCCTTTAGTTGGCGAGTTTTAAGATCATATTTTTTTGATGTTGAAAAAAATACATTATACGTTTCTCACATTTTTATTGAACCTAAAAAATGACGGCAGACGAACAAATTAAATTTCTGATTGATACCAGAACCCCGCACATAGTTAAATTTTGCACTTCTTCAACGTCTATAATTGTAGGCAAAAAAAATTACTTTTACCCAAATGGTGAGGGAATAGAGGCAAAATATTTAGCGTTTATAAAAGAAGTTAAAAAAGAGGTTATAGAAAACGCAGAACGAAAAAACTATAAAGATGTGAAGCCCGGTTACTTTGGCTTTAATATAGATAAAAGCAGGATAATTAGAAATGCCTGCGAAATAGACGTAAAGGGCGCATACTGGACAACAGCGTATAAAGAGGGGCTTATAACTCTAACCACATATGAAAAGGGTTTTGAGGTTCCAAAACACGTTAGGCTAATGGCGTTTGGTTCAGCCGCTACTTTAAAAGACGTTTATGAATTTGATGGAAACGAATATGTTGATTCTTATTCTGAATTTTCCGAAGATGGTAGACGCGCATTTTTTTACGTGTCTAAAATAGTAGACGATTTAATAAAAAATATATTAGCAGACATTCCGGGCATATTTTCTCTTTACTGGGTTGATGCAATTTTTGTTCATTCGCTTTGGGCCTCATTTGTTCAAAGGGCTTTAGACGCTGCCGGGTATGAATATACAACAAAGGATATACCGTTTATAAGGATAACTCGAAATGACGAGGGCGGGCCGGATGCCGTTACGTGTACTGTAAAAATTTCGGAAAATGCCGATCTATGCGAGTTTGAAACAAAAACTTTTTTGAAATATCCGAAAAAAACACAAAAAATTGAAAGAAAAATAGTAGAAAAAAGCCAAAAAAACCATATTTTGCGCTTTAAAACGTAAAAACAGTAAAAAATGGGACAAAATATTGATTTTGACAGCGTTCAGGTAATGGACGCGCCGCCTGAAACCGCCCCGGCATCGGTTGAAACGGAAACGCCTGGCATTGTTTCTGACAGCGATTTACAGGAATTTACCGGGCTATCCGTTTCACCCGGAAAGAAAGCAAGCGCGGCCACTTCCGGCAGCGTTGCGCCCGTTGAGCCTAACAGTATTTTTGACCTCGCAGCAAACGCTTTTGAAGAAAGGGTTGATTCACTACCCAAACCAAACCAAGCCGGAAGCGTGACCGCAAAACCGGCACCCGGCACCGAATCCAAAAAGGTTTCTGAAATTATACCGGAAGGAATGATAGAACTTTCCGCCGATATGTATGTAGAAATTTTAGAAATGGTAATTCAGACCATTTGCCAGATGTTCGGGGATGAGCAGGGAAAATATTTATTCGATAAAGTATACAAAGAAAAATACAAAGAAATTACGGCTAAATTTTTTAAGTATCAAAACGTAATGATAACGCCGGGGCAACTTTTTGCATTTGCTACAATCGCATTAATAGGAGGGGTTGGTATAAAAGCGTTTAAAGATAGGAAAAACCGATTAAGAGTTGAGCAATTCCAAAAAAAGGCTGCCGCAAAATCTGCCGGAACGCCTGCCGGAAAACAGATAGCAATGGAAATGCCCGGAATGGAAGTTGTAAAATCAATCAGAAAGAGGTACGATTTAGACGATGAAAACAGATATTCAAGAAAAGAAAACGGTGAATACGCAAAGCAAAACGAAAGGGAAAACGCGCCTGCCGAACTTGTACCGTTTTTGCGGGAAATGTTTTCTAAAAATGCAACTTGGCCGGACGCTAAACAAGTAAACGCATATCTAAACAATTAAATAAAATGGAGCGAAAAAGCGTTTTAGTAGTTGGGGCACAGAGACACGGCAAAACATACTACACAGAACAAACAGCAATAAAGTACGCTCAAAATGGCGGTACATCAATTGCATATAACGTAGGGCGTCCGAATGATTTTGCTAAATTTATTAGCATTACATTTATAACTCCAAAGTTAATGCAAAGAATGGCGCTAAAACAGCAAAAAAGAATTAAAGATTCTGAACTGCCATTTGAGATAAAGTATTTTCAAATAACTGGAAAAAGCGAAATTTACCACATGAAAGATTTCTGCAAAATGTTTGCAGGAAAATGTGTTAAGATAGAAAAGTTAAATCAAAAATATCAAGAGGAAAGTTTATTTTTTGAGGTTATTTATGAATACTTTTATAACTGCTTAATAATATTTGACGACGTTAGATCAATAACAAGACACGGATTGTCGAGCGAATTTATAACCATATCTTCGCGGCAAAATCACTGTGGGGTTAAATACTGCAATGATTTAGATATGTTAGGGGTGGATATGTTTTTAATATACCATTCTTTTGAAGATGTTTCTAATGAGTATTACAATCACTTAAATTCAATAGTTCAGTTTAAAACAATTTTTCCGCCTGCGTTAAAAAAGAATAATCCTGAACTTGAAAATTTGATAATGAAAAACTACGAGCAATTAAAAGAACTTCCAAAATACACAAGAATTGAAATGGATATTCTGTCACTTCAACAAATAACAATTCAACCTAACTAAAAATGTTCGAAGCAATAAAGGAAAAATTCGGCAAAGCAAAAGCAGGTTTTACAAGAAAGTTTCTTGAGACTCTTTTAGGTAATACAGAAATGACGCGAAAAATGGCTAAAACAATTTCAGGCCAAATAATAAAGAATTTTAACGGCCTGAATTGTGACGCCTGCCGCTTAATGTTATTCGAAACAGATGCCCCTGATATGGCATTTTTGGAGAATTACGGAGCATGGAAAATAGATAGAAACAGGCTTTTGATTTTAGATGGTGTTCCGGCTGGCATTTTGACTTTCGAAAGAATAAAGGATTTTTTGCCAGATATGCCGGACGGTATAAAAACAGTGTTTCAAATGGAGCGACACGAAGGCAAATTATTTTTAACTGTATTTGATTATGAAACAAAGGACGTTATAGTTAGCAAAGAAGCCGAAACTTTCATTTTTGACTTTCTAACCATTGCAGCGCAGGACAAAGAAAAAATAGTTGAGCATATAGAGGGCATAAGTGATTGACATTCAATGAATTGAAATTTGCACAAAAAAATATTTAAACGAATTGTTGGTTATGTCCCAACAATTCGTTTTTTTTGTGCCTGCAACCTGACAAAATGTCAGAATCATTTTTAACTAAACTGCTAAAATGTCATGGGTGACGTAATTGATACAGTAAAAAACTTTAACGGAGTTCCGGTTGATTTTCAGGTAACGGTGGACACCAAAAATACGCTGAAAATTATAGGCATAGTTGTAGCCCTCACAATCTTTGTTGTCGTTGTCGGCACACTTACGAAGAAATTTTTTAATTAATAATTTACCATGCTAAAAGATTTTGTAAGAAAGTACGAAACTTTTTTGTTGTGGCAAAATGTGACCTTCGGCACTATGACAATTTTTGATGTACTTTCTATGGTTCAACAAACGATAGGTATTTTTATAAGTGTTTTTTCTCTTATTTTAATGTACCAAAATCATAAAGAAAAAACGAGGTTAGAGCAAGAAAAAGAAAAGGCTAACAAAGGAAGCGAAGAAAGCGAAGTTCATTCTAACTAAATCTTTTTTATTGCCCAAAACATCGTTTTAAAATGTTCTCAAATTTTTACACAATTTAACGAACTTGTCTAATGGCAAATGCTTCATGGGTACTTGTGCCCGGCCAAAATGGCCAATTACAACAAACCGGCTGTTTGTGTGATCGACACGGCAACATTACGCCTACCGGCAAAATGAGCCAAAATTTTAACGGCAATATGTCGCCTTCCGTTGCACGTCAAAAGGGTTATACCGTTTTGAATGCGCAACAACTTTCGCAGGCATTGCAGGTAAAATCCGGCCAAAGTGGTGACCTCGTTTCCAGTCAGTTTATTGCAACCGATGTTCCGAATGTCGGCCCGGTAGCGCTTTCCCGGATGGAAACGCCGGGCGGCATCAACGGTGCAGGCGTTACTTACACCATTATCCTTGACAATACGCAGCCGCTATCCGTAGCGGACTACAAATTGTTCGGAGATATTGCGGGCACGTATCAAATTGCCCAAAACCTCGTTCCTACCCCCGGCAGTACGTTGGTGGTTGGTGGCTCTGCCGGAACGGCTTCGCTTACGCACCTTACGCAACGCGCCGGTTTCCGTCCGTTCAAAATCACGTCAATGCAAATCAAAGCGCTGAATGAAAATTATTTCACGCAGCAACCCATTTCGTATTTTAACACTACCCCTTCTCCGAAGTCGGGCGTTGATACGCACCAACTGGGCCTTTCCGCATTGCTGAACGCCGACCAAAACAACCCGACAATTCAGACGTACGATGTGAGCGAACTTTACGATGGTATCAACGGCCTGCGTTTCGACGTGCCCCGTCTGGAATACCTCGTTATTACGCTTACTATCGTGTCCGAATCTTCGGCGCATAGCATGAGCCTGCTTTCCTAAAATTACCGGCGAAGGCTTTTTATCAGTGTTCCAACTATGACGAAAACGCGCCGTTAAAAAAGGGGTTTCCCGCCGTACCTAAAAATAGGGCGGCGGGATTTTTAGTTTTAAAATCACAATTTAATTTAACACAGATATGAAACAAGTTTTTCTAACCATGTTTTTTGCCCTGCTTTTTTTGGGCTTAAAATCACAAACTCCGGGCATTGGTGGTTATGCCAAAGTTTACCCGTATTCTCTTCCATGTAATACCGTTACGCCGTTCAACAACAGAGCGGATTTTCGTAATGGTTACATATTGGAATTATGCGGCTCTGATTCTGTATGGTATTTTGTGGACTATACCGGAAGGGGCATTTATTTTTCAACAGGCGGAAGCGTTGCGCCGGGCCTAATAAACACAAGTGGCGTTATTACAGGGGATGGAAGCGCACTAAATCCAATTAAAATAATTCCCGGAACAACGAGTGGAAACATTTTACAATGGAATGGAAGCGCATGGGTGCAAGTTCCCGGAACGTCTATTTCTGATAAAGATTTTTTGCAGATTTCTAACAATCTTCCGCCGTCTGCCGTAACAGGTCAAAATCAATACACCAAAAACAAAACAACTTTTGGCGGAAGGGTAAACATATCCGGCCAAGATGTTATGAATATTGACAGCACTGACGATGCCGATTTTATAAACAGGGGCTTCCGTAACGCCAAAATGACTAATTGGGATTGGTTAAATAATGTATGGAGCCAATTAGCCCAAATAGGCAACGAAGCGGTTTTACAGGCCGGAACCGGAACAAATATTATAAGGGTAAAAACAGGGGCAGGAACAAACCCTTTAATTCCAACAGCCGGTAAAACGGTTCTTTATTATAACGTTGCTGACACGTCATGGTATTTTACAACATACCCGGACGGTCGTAACGATGCGGTAACGCCGTTCAATTTTTTGGCAACCCAAAGCAACGGGCGTTTAGTATCCCTTCCGTTTTCAACCCTTCCGGGCGGCACTGTAACGGGTGGAAATAACGGTGTTTCATTAAGTGGTGCAAATATTCAACTTGGAAATAACGTGGGTTCTGCATCTGCACAATTAACAGGCAGTCGAGAAATTCCAATGAACGGCCAAAAGGTTATTTTTTCGGGTAATTCAGGAAATGTTATTATAGGAGATACGGCAGCGAGGGCGCAAGTAGGCGCTTCCGCATTTACTGCACTTTGGATAAAACGTTTTGGCGCAAGGGTTTTAAATACCCCGATTTTTGGAATTTGGGATAGCCTTACATCGTCACAAACAAATACTACATTAACTGAATGGAATATTAGAACGCCGGGAAATGAGTTTGCCCCTTATACTTCATTTATAGGGTATGTTCCAAATGCTGGTGAGCCGGGTATAAATAACCTCGTATATATAGAGGGGTGGAACGCTTCGCCAACCGGACGAATAAGGACAGATCAACCTGCAATGTATATGCACATGGAAAACAATTATCCCGTAACTGGTCATGGAAACGTAATGGAATACATACTTTCGGCAACCGGCAAAAACGGGGCTAACACTCGTTTTTGGTACTATATTGTAAACAGGGATTCGATATACAATTCTTCTTCATTTTTTGAAGCAAAAAATCACCAATGGCGCGGACTTGGTGCAAATACTGCTATGTCATTATCGGCACCAAGAACGTCCGCAGACAACACGGCCCTTTCCTTGCTTCCTTCAAATGGGGGGGGTGACGTGGCTCTTAATATGTATGGTGCATCGGCATTCTCTAACAGATTAAGAATGACACGACCAACCGGCGCAACGGGGGCGGGAAATTTGGACAACATACTAACTTACTCTGTTAGGAATAGTAAAGGCATGGCCGTATTAGGCAGCAATCCAAACAGGGTTGGAATAGGTAGTGACATGCTGTATATGAATCCGGACGGCGGGCCTTCGTCAATAGTTAGAAACAATGCGTTTTTCACTTTACATGTTGGAAGTATTTCGAGTTTATTTACAGACCAAATTACAACAGTTTTGGCCGTTCACGGTAGTACCGGATTTCAGGACATTTCCCCCGGTAGCGGAAGCGGAAACGATATATTAAGGCTTCAAAATACATCTGTTGGCGGCGAATGGGGTTTTTCTGTTGACGGAACGGGATACGGAATTTCTAAAACAGCAACGGCAGGGCGTTTTTCTTCCATGCTAAAAGATAGCGCAACAACAAGAGACTATAATTATGCTGTTTTTGGTAAGGTTGGTATGCGTATTCCGGCAGGGCAAACCGCAAATAGGAGTTCGGCTCCGGTACGTGGCGATTTTAGAATGAACCTGCAAACGCGCGGTTTTGAAGGTGTAAGGGTAGGCACAACATACGAAAAGTTTTTACAGTTAAATGATACGCTTTCCGCAACGGCAGGGCAATTTTTAGGATGGAACGGCTCTATATGGGGGCCGACAACGGCAACAAACATCTATAATTCAGACGGTGTTTTGGGGCTTGCAAGAACCGCAACAATTACTAACTATTTTCGCCTGAATAAAGTAACGGACGCCGGTACCGGCATTCAACCTGTTTCTATTCGTGTAGGTGGAACGGCCCCCGGTTTACAAAGTTGGGTTGCAACTACGTCAATGGATTCATTGCAGATCAAGTTTGATAATGCTAAGGGTTTTATCGTTCAATCTAATAGCAATATTATTATTCAAAATACTGATAGTAATAATGGTATAACAATTGACGAAGCAAGTAAAAGCGTTATAACTTCCGGGGGCGTTGTTAGGAATGCTGCAAACAGACTGAATGCAACATCTAACGTAACAATTGCGCCGGAAAATTCGGTGGTTGTTGCTCAACCCGGCGCTACAAACTTACCTCTTACGCAGATAGGAACAACGGCGGGTCTTGAAAGACAAGGTACTTCGCATTGGGTTACAAATTATTCGGGCGGCACACTGACACTAACACCTTTTGCGGGTGAATTAATAAATAACGCCGCAAGCGCAACAATTCCAGACGGAAAAAGCGCTTGGTTAATGTGTATAGGCCCCGGAGACTGGGCATTAATGGTAGGGCAATAAAATATAGAAAAATCACAATATTTTTTAACATTCAAAAATCATACAATTATGGCACAATCAATGCCCGGAATTGTCTACGTTCCCGATAACGGCGGAACTTCGCAGGGCTTTTCTTTTGGCGGTTTTCTTGACAGTGTAGGAAATACCGTTCAGGACGTTGTAGAATACGCAGGGGACGCTTTAGACGTGAAAGCGGCTAACGGCCAAGCCATTGCGAATATTAACAACGCGCAAGCCGATGCAATCAGAGCGAAAGCGCAACGCCAAACGGATTTGATGAACAATGTAGTTCGCATTGTTTTGTTTACCGTTATTGCTGTTGCTGCAATTGCCCTTTTCAGTATTGCAAAAAAGTAACATTTTTTCACCTTCTAAATTTGCCACAAAATGTGGGGTTCCATTTTAGATATTTTAAAGCCGCCGGAAGTAATTAAACCGGCAGACGTAAACGAAAAGCCGGATTATACTTTAGCGGTTGTTGGCGGTATCGCCTTACTCGTTATTGTAGTGGCTGTAATTCTCATCATTAAAGGAAAATAAAACGATGAAAAAAGCATTTATCATTATTGCGGCTGTAATTGCAATAGTTATTGCAATATGGTTTTTCACTCGCAAAAAATCCGCTACAAATTCAGGGGGCGGCGGTTCTGGCAACGATATACAGCCCGAACCGGTAAAAAATCCACCCCAACAACAGGCAACAAGTTTGTTTGTGGATAGCGGCCCCGGTTTAATCGAAGTAACGGCCCGTATAAGGACGTTAACGGAAAGTGGTGAGCATAACCGGCAGGCTGCCAACATAGCGCCGGGAACGATGTTTGCGGGCGTTTCAGGGCCTACTTTCGCTTCCACTATGGGCGGGCTTGCAAATATAGGCTTTCCGCTTTCTGCCGGTTCTTTACGCGCTGTAAATGACGCAATTTCCGCGTCCGATGCTGGCAATGCAAAACAGGTTATGCAAACAATGCAAAGAATAAACCTTTCTTTCAAAGAAAACGGTTTGCCTGCTTTCCTGCCTTATGAATATGAGGGCGGCGGCGAAAAGAATTTTTACAAAAATTTCATTTGCCCGAATTACGGTGACTGTCCGCGTAACTGGGATTTACACAAAAACAGTCAACGTTTCCCGGATGCCGGGCGGCTTGCTGTTGCAGATATGAAAAAAGTTGCGTCAAATATTCTTGCAATAAATACGCAACTTAACGAACTTGTAAGAAAAAAAGCAATACAGGATTTGGTAGATGCCGGATGGAAATTTGTGGGATATTCCGCACCTTAAAATTGTTCCACGTGGAACATAAATAAAACTCACCATGAAAGAACTTTTAAAGGCGCTTGGCGGTTTTGATAAGGTTATAAAATTCCTGCTTTACGCAATCGCTGCCATTGCCATTTTTTACGCGCTTAAAAAGATTTATGAGAATTGGAAGAGAAAGGACGCCGGAAAGCAAGTTGTTGACGGTACACAATTAGACCCTTCCAAAAATTATGATTCTTTTGCGCTTGCCATTCACAACGCTTTCGATAATTGGGTAAATAGTGCAGACGATATGGACGATGCCGCCGGTACTTTATTGCCGTTAAATAATGACGAATTAAAGCAGGTTAATAACCGCTATCTTTCGTTGTATGGTGACGGCGAAAGAACCTTAGCGCAGGCGATTTCGGATTATTGGTTCTGTGTTCCATGCTCAAATGTCGGGGCATTACAAGAGCGTTTAAAATCACTTGGCATACTATGAAACAATCATTTTATTTCGTCTTTTTTGCTGTTGTAATTCTTGCATTTATTTACAGGGATGAAATAATTGATTATTTCGTAAATAAAAAAACTGAACAATTTCTTTCACCTACAAATTTCTAAAAACGATGTTTTGGAAAAAGTATAAAATGTGGATAATCGGTTTTGCCGTGTTTATTATTATCTACATTATCATCAAAAAAATCTCCGAACGTTCGCCAGCAATGACAATGCCGAACGGCGGAACGGTCGGTGGTGGTGTTATTAAAGCCACGTTTAAGCCGGACGTTACAAAAGTGGATAGGGCTAAATTGTTTGCGGTAGGTACAAAAAACTCTAACGAGGTTGCCTATCTTCAACAATGGATAAATACCTACTATCCATCTTACAAACTCGCTGTTGACGGCGATTTTGGCAGCAAAACAAATACGGCATTTTTGGCTGTTCAAACTCCGAAGCCTAAAAACGCTATTTCAAATTCGCTGGAATCTTTGGGCATTTAAAAGCCAATTTTTCAGTAACGAAATTCAAAACTATTCTTTCAAATTCAAAATCTTACAAAAATGAATTGGCTTAAATCAAATGCTGTAATGTTGCTCGTTTTGGTCGTTATCTGTGTAGCGGCTTATTTCATCTGGAAAAAGGTGGAAGAAAACAACGAAAAAGATAAAGCGCCGGGAAATACCGGGATAGCGGGCGGAATTGCAAACGTTACTACCGATGCTGCCGGAAATACGGTTGTTGATGGGGTGGTACTGGAAAGCCCTTTGTAGGGAATTGAAAATTTACCGGCTGCTTTAGAGATAAAGCAGCCGGTATAAATTTTTCAAACATGAAACAGGTAATTATTTTTGCAATCGTTGCGGCGGTTGTTGTTTTTATCATAAATGATTATGCTATGAAATTCAGGGCACCAACACGACCTTTCAGGCGCAGAAAATGCGATAAAAACGGATGCGGAAATTTTGGAGCAAGTCGAGCCGGTGGAAGTCGTAAGCATAACGGAATGGATGTTTTAAGCGAAATTGGTATGCCTGTTTACGCTCCAATTACTGGAAAAGTCAGAACGTTTAAACCGTACGCAGGATATGACGCTTTAGATGGGGTTGAGATTTCCGGCAGTGTTTACAGGATAAAAGTAATGTACCTTTTTCCGGCAGTACAAACAGGCTCAACCGTTCAGAGGGGGCAATTAATAGGATATGCGCAAAGTTTACAAGACAAGTATTCAGGCATTGCAAACCACTTGCATTTAGAGGTTTACGCCGGTGGTATTGCCAGAAACCCAACAAATTTTTTCCCGCCCGATACGGTAATTTCCGTATGATATATTTTTTCGTTCTGTGGTTTAGTTCCTGCCGGTGTAAGTCGGCAGGACTTTTTTATATAAAAAAAATGCGTTACACAGTTAGACCGTGTAACGCATTTTTAATTTAATAAAAATCGTACCTTAAAATCGTCTTTCAGCCGCGAATACTTTTGCTTTGCAGGTATCCGGTGTAATTGCTCCATTTTCCGTACCAGTGCGGGGGCGCTTTGTCCGGGCCTTCGCCGATTTGATCGGCAGTAAGCCCACGTGCTTCCATTTCCAGAACGGCCCCTTCTTTGGGAATAAATTCCTGCTCGCTGTCATGGTCGGCACCCGGTACAACGTGGGAAAGAAGTTCGCCGTTGTTCATTGATTCGAAGTTGAAAAATTCTCCTTCGTTGTGTTCGCCGGTGGCATTGTCAAAATCGAAAACATCATTTTCGTTTTTCATTGTAAAATATTTTATATGATGAAAAAAATGCCCGCATGAAATTTTAATTCCATACGGGCGGTAAAAAACATGGCCTCTTTAGCGCTAATTTACGCCGCTACTTTTTTGCGGAAAGATGCGAGTTGGCGCAGGAATTTGTCGATAAGGGCACCCAAAACGGTAGCCGTTTCAACGATGGCTTCGATTTTGGCTTCGGCGGCATCGTCGGTAATGTCGAATTTTGCAGCGAATGCGCCGGTAACTTGCTTTTGTTCGGCTTCGCTCATGTAGGCGAATTTGCGCACGTGTTTCAGCATCGGTTTTACCGTGTTGATAAC
>JALHRP010000078.1 GCA_022841365.1 Chitinophagaceae bacterium
TTTACAATGCCATTACCTATACCGAAGCCGCAAAACAATCACTTTCACCAAATGCTTCTTTGCCATGGGTTGAACGTGGCCCCATCTACGATAGTGTAGGCCCAAGCAACGGTAACCGTCGTGGTGGAGGCCCAAGCCCAACCGGAGCATATACATCAGGAAGGATGCGTGCCTTTTTACTGGATACCTTGAATGACCCTACAGGCAACACTGTTTTTACAGGCGGTGTGGCAGGTGGTGTATGGAAGTGTACCAACTTTTTATCGGCCATTCCGAACTGGCAGCCGGTGAATGATTATTTTGATAACCTGGCCATTGCTTCTATCTGTCAGGATCCCACCAACCCTTCTGTTATTTATTTTGCAACAGGTGAAGCCACCAGCAACTCAGATGCGGTATTTGGAAAAGGAGTATGGAAATCAACCGACGCAGGTAATACGTTTAACTTACTTCCTGCAACGGCAAATTATATCCGCAACTTTAAAATTGAATGTGATGCTGCAGGTAATGTATACCTCGCATCCAGATCAGTGACCAGTCCGGTAAACCAACCCAACGGTTTAATCCGTTCAACTGACGGCGGTAACACATGGGTGAACATTACACCTAACAATCTTACAACAAACACTGCCTGTACCGATTTTGAATTTACTGCATCGGGTAAGTTGAATGCAACGTTTGGTTATCTCGGTACAATCGTAAATCATCGTTACACAGCCAACCCCGCAACTGTTACACCGGGTGGCTGGTCTTCAGGCAGTGGTTTCAGAGTATCCAATACATCAGCAAGAAGAACAGAACTGGCTGTGTTGGGTGAAACACTGTATGCTGTTACAGTAAACACATCAAACAACGCAGACAGTTGTTACAAATCAACCGATGGAGGTGTTACTTGGGCTTTACAGAATACAGCACTAATGCCAACCGGTTTATCAAACGGACAAGGATGGTATAATCTTACGCTTGCGATTAATCCAACGAATCCATCAGAAATCATGTGCGGTGGTCTGGATGCATACCGTTCATCGAACAGTGGTCAAAACTGGATAAGAACAACGTTCTGGGTATCTACCTCACCCTATGTGCATGCAGATCATCATTATCTTTTTTACTGGATTAAAAATGGTGAAACAAGAATTATCATGGGTACGGATGGTGGTTTATATTATTCAACCAACAACGGAAGTACTTATGTTGATAAGAACCGTAATCTTGGCATCAAACAATTTTATTCAGTAGCTATACACCCTGCAGCGGGTTCTCCTTACCTGCTTGCAGGTGCGCAGGATAACGGAACACATCAATTAAAAAATCCCGGATTGAGTTACTCTATTGAAGTAACCGGTGGAGATGGTATGTATGTACACATCAATCAGCAGAATCCGCAAATACAGTTTGGCAGTTATGTGTATAATCAATACCGACGAACAACAAATGGTGGTTTAACCTGGAGTCCTGTGAATCTGTCTACATCAGGTTTGTTTGTGAACCCCTTCACCTACGATGATGCACAGAATATCATGTACAGCAGTAACGGAGCTAACGGACAGATCAGACGTTGGGATAATGCAAACACCTCTTCAAGCAGTGTAACCATTCCCATTGCAGCAGCAGGTGGTTCTGCAGCATTAACAGCTTTGCATGTTACACCAAATACTGCTAACAGAGTTTATCTCGGTACCAATAACGGTCGTGTATTAAGACTTAATAATGCAAATGCAGTTGATGCAACAACAATTGATGCCAACACAACAAATATCAGCGGAGCATCATTCCCCAACGGATATATTAACTGTGTAAATACAGGAACAGATGACAACAACCTGGTTGCTGTATTCACCAACTATGGCGTAAACAATGTGTGGGTAAGTACAAATGGCGGCACAAGCTGGACAGCTGTTGATGGCAATTTACCGGATATGCCTGTACGTTGGGCTTTGTATGATCCCGGACGTAACGATCGTTTATATATTGCAACTGAAGCAGGTGTTTATCATACCGATCTGATCAATGGAGCCAGTACCATCTGGACTCCTGAAGCAGGCTTCCCTACGGTACGGACAGATATGCTGAAGATGCGTACAAGCGACAGCACCATTGCTGCGGGTACACATGGCCGTGGAGTGTTTACTGCAAAAATTCCTTCAGGTTGCACAGCAACAACCATCAACTCGCAGCCACAAAACACTACTGTATGCGAAGGTGCAAATGCAAGCTTTACCGTTTCAGTTAACGGCACTTCTCCTGCATATCAATGGCAGGTTAGCACAGATGGCGGTACTAATTTTACCAATATATCCGGCGCAACCGCTGCAACATTGAATTTAAATGCAGTAACCATTTCCATGAATAACCGGCAATACCGTTGTGTGGTTTCGGGTGAATGTGCAGGTGCTTCCAATTCAACCCCGGCTGTTTTAACCATCAGCAATTCACTTGCTGTAACGGGTCAGCCGCAAAATAACAATGTATGTGCAGGTGCTAATGCATCATTTAGTGTAACAGCAAGCGGTGCATCTGTTACGTATCAATGGGAAGTAAGTGTAAACAACGGCGTGAGTTATGCTCCTGTTGCAGGCGCAACAAATGCTGCATTGAATTTGACCGGTGTAACACTTACGATGACCAATAACCGTTACCGTTGTATTGTAAGCAGTGCATGTGCTTCATCTGTTGTTACAAATTACGGACTGTTAACCGTGAATGAGAATGCAGCTGTTTCATCGCAACCAACCAACCAGACAGTTTGTGCAGGCGCATCAGCAACATTCTCTGTTGCAGCTACGGGTTCACCGCTCAGTTTTCAATGGCAGGTGAGTACCGATAACGGTTCAAACTTTACCAATCTCAGCGGACAAAATTCTGCAACACTTACAGTGAATGCGGTTACTGCAGGTATGAATAATTATCAGTACCGTTGTGTTGTTGGCAGCACATGTCCTGCAAATATTAATTCAAATGCTGCACTATTAACCGTTAATACAACTGCTGCACTAACATCTAATCCTTCCAATGCAGTTGTGTGCGAAGGAACATCTGCTATGTTTAGTGTTACAGCAAACGGCACCATCAACTCCTATCAATGGCAATTAAGTACAAACGGAGGTGTTAATTTCAATGATATTCCCGGAGCAACTGCATCCGTATTAAATCTGTCTGCAGTATCTGCAGTCATGAATACATATCAATACCGTTGTATTGTAAACGGAGTTTGTAACACGGTTAATTCAAATGCAGCAGCCTTAACGGTGAACCGTGCTCCTGCTGTTAGTACCGGTCCGCAAAGTGTTACTGTTTGTCCAGGTGGTTCTAACATATTTAGTGTAAATGCAACAGGCACATCCATTACCTATCAATGGCAGGTTAGTACAGATGCAGGTGCATCATTCACAAACATCAATGGCGAAACAGCTGCTTCGTTAAACATTGCAGGTATCACTACTGCACAAAACAATTATCAGTACCGTTGTATAGTAAACGGTGCATGTGCACCTGTTGCTACCACAGCAGCAGCAACACTTTCTGTTCGTAATCCGGTTGCAATTTCAGGTCAGCCGGCACAGGCAACCGTTTGTATGGGTAACAATACTTCTTTCAGTATTGCAGCGTCAGGAAATGGATTAACGTATCAGTGGCAGGTAAGTACAGATGGTGGAAATTCGTTCGCTTCAATTGCAGGAGCCACTCAATCTTTATATAACCTTACTACAGTTGCCATGGGGCTCAACAACAATCAGTATCGTTGTGTATTAAATGGAGATTGTAATACCACTACTTCAAATCCTGCATTACTTAAAGTAAATCCATTACCAATGGTACAATTAAGTGCTGATCCGTTTTTGAGTTTATACCCCGGTTTAACTACAACACTCAAGGCTGCAGTGAGCGCCCCTTCTCCGGTAAGTTTTGTATGGTACAGAAACAACAATGTAATACCCGGTGCAAATGCAAATTCGTTAACTGTAAATATTGATGGTTTGGGTGAATATAAAACCATGGTTACAGATGCCAATGGATGTGTAAATACATCAGCATTATTCCGCATTGCAGATTCTGTTAGTTCAAAAATGTTTGTGTATCCAAACCCCAATGCCGGATTATTCCAGGTACGTTACTTTGCAGCAGCAAACAATCTGCAGGCGAAAATGATTACCATGTACGATGCAAGAGGCGCTGTTGTTTACAGAAAAAATTATACGGTTACAGGTCCTTATGATCAGTTAACGGTAAATATAACGGGCTATGGAAAAGGTTATTACTTATTGGAACTGGCAGATCAGTCCGGCAAACGGATTGCATCGGCTAAAGTAATTGTGTATTAACTGAACACAGCTATGTTTTTAAAACCGCCTGTTCTTGCAGGCGGTTTTTTTTATACATTACAGTGTTTATATTTATTTGAAATGAAACTACAAAATCAATGTCTGCTGATTGCACTCCTGCTGCCCGTATTTATCAACGCTCAACAACAGTTGAATACAGGAGTTGTAAAGGCGAAACTATTTTATCAATATCGTTCACAAGGAACTCAAATGATTGATGAAAAAGATGATCCTGTACAACAGACCGCAACTAAAATACATTTTGTTGTGATGGAAGTAAAAGGAACGCAGGCACCTGTTGTTGATTCGTTATTTTATTTCGGTCACTACTACCCTTGCACTGTTTCCGGCATCAGCAATCCCAAATGGAATATCGGCACCGTAAAACGAACCGGTAAAACTGCTGCATGGAAACTGCAGCCGGGCAGCAGTTTATGGATGATTGAATTTAATCCAACGCTAAAACCAATGAAATACAAACCGGCTGCACGGATAAAAGGAAAAACAGGCAGAAAGAAATTTGTAACAACCGTTTCAGCAGAAGCAGAACTTGAAACTGAACAGGCACAATAATATAATCCATGTTATACGCAACAACCGTCTCAAACAAAGAAGAACTGCAGCAGATACTTGATCTGCAACAAATGTATTTAAGCGGGGAAAATGATACCACCATAGAAAAAGAGCAGGGCTTTGTAACAGTAAAACATTCGCTGGATGTATTGCAGCAAATGCATGCGCTCTCACCCAGTATTATTGTAAAAGATGGAGATGCAGTAATTGCTTATGCATTGGTGATGACCAAAGAATGCCGTCAGTTTATTCCGGTGCTGATGCCGATGTTTGAAACTTTCAACCACATACAATACAAAGACCGTCCATTAGCTTCTTATTCATTTTATGTAATGGGACAGGTTTGTGTGCATGAGAATTACCGTGGAAAGGGTGTATTTGAAATGCTGTATCAACAGCACAAAAAATTACTGAGTACTAAGTATGATTTCGTAGTAACAGAAATTGCCACAAGAAACACACGGTCCATCCGTGCACATGAAAAAACGGGATTTAAAACCGTGCGTACATTTAAAGATGTTACAGATGAATGGGCCATTGTTTTATGGGACTGGACTTAAGCTGATTGCTGAACAGATATTTTCTGTACATTCATTTTTGCAGAGTTGCCCAGAGAAATTACTGCAAGCGTTTATTCAACATTACAAACAACGTGTATGAAACTGAAATTACTGACAGCCTGCATCGTTTTGTTCGCATTAAATTCAACTTCTCAACAACCTGCTTTTATCACCGATAGTCTGGAACGCTATATTGAAAGAGGCATGAAAGAATGGAATATTCCGGGCTTGTCGATCGCCATTGTAAAAGATGGCAAAACTATTTTCATGAAAGGTTTTGGCATTAAAGAAGTGGGCAAACCGGAAAAGGTAGATGAGAATACACTGTTCATCATTGCGTCCAACTCCAAACTGTTTACCGGAACTTCTTTATCTAATCTTGATTATGAAAAAAAGTTGTCCTTAGATGATAAGGTAACCAAATACATTCCCTGGTTTCGTTTATACGATTCTACTTCCACTGCATTGGCTACTGTGAGAGATATGCTCTGTCATCGGTTGGGAACAAAAACTTTCCAGGGCGATTTTACTTTCTGGAACAGTAACTTATCGAAAGACTCGATCATTTACAAAATGCGTTTCTTAAAACCATCAGGAGAATTCAGACAGGATTATGGTTACTGCAATTCAGGCTTTTTAGTTGCAGGTGAAATACTGCAGAAAGTAACAGGCATTACCTGGGAGCAATATGTAAGCAATACCATCCTGCAACCTATCGGCATGACAAACACCTATATGAATACAGCCGGGATGGGCAACCGGAGCAATGTTGCATTCCCCTACTCCAACGCATTTGGCAAATTGAGTAAACTGCCTTACGATGAAATTGATAATCTCGGTCCGGCTACAAGTATGGTAAGCTGTGTAAGTGATCTAAGCAAATGGTTGAAGTTTCAGTTAGACAGCGGTAAAGCAGATGGTAAGCAAATCCTTCCCTGGCAAGTATTACAAAGAACAAGAGATGGAAATATTTTAACCGGTTCAAGAAAATCGCCTTACTATCCAACACATTTTCGTGCATATGGTTTGGGTGAATACATGACCGATTATAACGGTCGCCAAGTATATTGGCATACAGGCGGTGCTTTTGGTTTTGTTACCAATGTATGTTTTGTACCCGAAGAAAAATTAGGCATTACCATTTTAACCAACAACGATAATCAAAACTTTTTTGAAGCATTGCGTTACCAGATATTGGATGCTTATCTGGGAGTAAAGTATACAGATCGAAGTGCGTTTATGCAGCAGTTTCAGGCGCAGGATAATGCACTCAACGAATCGCTTTGGAAAAAATGGGATGATCGTGTAAGTAAAAAATCGGCACTGCCTGTTCCCGCTGATGCGTTTGTTGGCACTTATTTCAATCATGTGTATGGCAATATGCAGATAGTAAAAGAAAACAATCAACTGAAAGTGTTGCTTAGTCATCATCCCAACATCACCGGCAAACTGGAATACATTGATAATAAAAATTTTCTGCTCACCTGGAGCCACCCGGGATATGGAAAATTTGCAGTGCCGTTTGAACTGGATAATGGAAAAGTAAAAGCCATAGAAATAAAAGCTGCCGACTTTGTAGAATACGACGGGTATGTATTTTTGAAAAAAAATTAAACCTCAGTTTTCACAGCATCATAACAACAAAAACAATTTTACAACAAATACAACATGAGAAAACTAATCACATTTTTTTTACTGATGATTGCAGGAAACATCTTGTCTGCACAGAACATGCAACAATTGATTGATGCAAAAGCGAAGGCCATTTTACCCAAAGTAATTGAATGGCGAAGAAACATTCATCAAAACCCTGAGCTGGGCAACCGTGAATTTAAAACCATGGAATTAATTGCAGCCCACTTAAAAAAATTAGGGCTCGATGTAAAAACAAATGTGGCAAAAACAGGAGTCGTTGCCATCTTAAAAGGCGGCAAACCCGGCCCTGTCGTGGCGTTGCGTGCAGATATTGATGCATTGCCCATTAAAGAACGTACCGATGTTCCTTACAAATCAAATGTCATTGCAGAATATTTGGGCGCACAGGTTCCTGTGATGCATGCATGCGGTCATGATACACATGTTGCTATTTTAATGGGAACTGCTGAGGTGCTGGTTTCGATGCAAAAAGATATTCCCGGTACGGTTAAATTTATTTTTCAACCTGCTGAAGAAGGTTCGCCCGGCACTGAAGAAGGCGGAGCTGCATTAATGGTAAAAGAAGGTGTAATGGAAAATCCGAAAGTAGATGCCATTTTCGGATTACATATTTCAAGTGGATTAGAAGTTGGAAAAATAAAATACAAAAGCGGTGCCTTTATGGCCAGCAGCGATTGGTTCAGCATAAAAGTAAAAGGAAAAGGCGCTCATGGTTCGGCTCCATGGTTGGGCATTGATCCTATTATGGTTTCAACACAAATCATTACTGGATTGCAAACCATTGTAAGCCGTAGTGAAGATTTAACCAAAGCACCGGTAGTTATTACAGTTGGTAAGTTTCAGGGCGGTGTAAGAGAAAATATTATTCCCGAAGAAGTAACGTTCAGCGGTACGATCCGTACACTCGATGGAGCCATGCAAAAAGATGTGTGGGAAAAAATACGCCGAGTGGCAACCAATATTGCCGAAGCTAATGGTGCAACCGCTGAAGTAACGATTGAAACCAAAACATTGGTTACTTACAACACACCCGATCTGGTTTCCATGATGATTCCTTCATTACAAACAGCAGCAGGAAAAGAAAACGCAACAGAAGGTATCTGGACAACAGGCGCAGAAGACTTTTCGTTCTTTGGTGAAAAAGCTCCTGCTTTCTTTTTTAATTTGGGAGGAATGCCAAAAGGCGGACAACCAACGGGTCATCATACACCTGATTTTTTTATTGACGATAGTCAGCTGGATATTGGTGTAAAAGCATTTTGTAATCTGGTATTTGATTATGGAAAGTTGAAAAAATAACTGCTCTGTCTTTTACCTTACGACATGTATAAATTTATTGGACTTTTTATTTTGATTTCCGGTTTTGTTACATCAGTTGCACAAACAGCTGATCAATTGATTGAAGCAAAAGCAAAAGCTATTTTGCCAAAGTTGATTGAATGGCGCAGGCATCTCCATCAAAACCCCGAACTGAGCAACAGAGAATTTAAAACGATGGAATATGTAGCAGCTCATTTAAGAAAACTGGGACTGGAAGTAAAGACAGGTGTTGCCAAAACAGGTGTTGTTGCATTATTAAAAGGTGACAAACCAGGTCCAGTAGTTGCTTTACGTGCAGATATGGATGCATTGCCTGTATTGGAAAGAACGGATGTTCCGTTTAAATCAACTGTTATTGCAGAGTATCTGGGCAGACCAACTCCAGTGATGCATGCCTGCGGCCATGATGCACACACAGCTATTCTCATGGCAACTGCAGAGGTATTAACAAGTATGAAAAAACAGTTAGCCGGCACTGTTAAGTTTATCTTTCAACCTGCAGAAGAAGGTGCTCCGGCAGGTGAAGAAGGCGGTGCTGAGTTGATGGTAAAAGAAAATGTCATGGTCAATCCAAAAGTGGATGTGATTTTTGGACTGCATATGGCTGCTTCTCTCGAAGCAGGGAAAATCAGTTATACAAAAGGTGCTGCATTGTCCAGTGCCGATTTTTTTACATTGAAAATAAAAGGGAAAGCAGCGCATGGTTCTACCCCATGGCTTGCTGTTGATCCGGTGATTGTATCTATGCAGATCATTAATGCCTGGCAAACCATTGTAAGCCGGAATGAAGATCTTACAAAATCACCTGTTGTAATTTCGGTGGGTAAAATCAATGGAGGTGTTCGTGAAAATATTATTCCTGAAGAAGTAGTGATTGCTGGAACAATACGTACACTCGACGGAGCAATCCAAAAAGATGTACATGCACGCATGCAACTCATCGTAAAAAATATTGCTGAAGCAAATGCTGCAGAAGCTGAGCTGATTATAAAAAGCAGAACACTGGTAACATATAATGATCCGCAGTTAACAGATGCTATGCTTCCTTCACTGTTTTCAGCAGCAGGCAAAGAGCAGGTAATTGCTGAGCCCTGGAAAATGAACAGCGAAGATTTTTCTTATTATGGCGAAAAAGCTCCTGCCCTATTTCTTGGATTGGGAGGAATGACCAAAGGAGCAGATCCAAAAAAAGTTGCTGATCACCATACTCCCGATTTTTTTATTGATGACAGTCAGTTGCATATTGGTGTAAAAGCTTTTTGCTACATGGTGATGGCTTTCGGAAAATTAAAATAATATACACCGCTTTTAGAAAGCCTCCTGAAACGGAGGCTTTTTTGTGTTTGTCCCCTGAAAGTGGTATTGACAGCACTTGTCATTCTCTCTACCTTACCCTCACAAATCAACTAATTATGAGAAAGACATTTTTCAATGATCTGCTTTTTGCAGTGTTGCTGCTAGTTTTCTGTTTCACTACAAAGGACATACAGGCACAGGTAAAAATTGGAGGCGATCCAAAAAAAGCCCCTGAATCTTCAGCAGTACTTGAGCTGGACGATCAGATGCGTGGTTTTTTATTACCAAGAATATCAACCGAAGCTATGTTGAAGATCAAAGAACCTGCAGATGGTTTGCTGATTTATAACAGCACAGAGAAAAAGATTTTCATTTATCATCTTGGTGAAGCTGCATGGAAACCATTGCAGCAGGCAGAAGCATCTCGTTTGCATGAAGCAGACAGTACAGGTGAATGGCATTTTGATACAGCAACAAAAAAAGTGTATCTCGTAAGAGGCTTGAACCGTAACGACAGTATTTTTTATGATACTCTTACACGTAAGTTTGTGTTTGCTGATAAACGTGTTTCTGCAACTGGAGCTGCAGTAGATGAACAGTTTCCCGGTAAATATTATTTCAAAGGAACAGCATCGCAATTAGTCACAGACAATGAAGTTTACAGCAACTTTCCAAGTTTGACCCTTGCAAATATTATTTACGAAATAGATAATGATCCCATTGCTGTTGCCAATCCGGGAACCGCATTTTATAATGGGGTACGGATCCTTTCAAACATCTTACCAACAGCCACACAAAAAATTGCATCGCTCAGAACCATGAATCTGCAATTGAATCATACCGGTGCAGATAGTTTACAGGCATCAACAGGTGTTGTGTTAAACAGTTTTATTGATGGTGCAGGTTATACCGGGTTGTTTTCAGGCTATCAAACAAATTTATCCATCAGCAGTACTGCTAGCAATGATATTGGAACTGTATTCGGATACCGAAGTAACATTAACCGTTCGCCTTTATCAACAGGAAGAATTAAAGGAAACGTATATGGTTACTTTGGATCAATCAACGGATTCTTTGACACATTGGGGGTAAATCGGATTGACGGATCGGCTTATGGTATTTTTCTGAACAATGTTAGTGGTGCTTTACCCAAACGCAATTATGCCTTTTATTCAAACAAAGGTCATAGTCGTTTTGGCGATTCTGTTTTAATTACTGATCAGTTTTTCATCAGTCCCCGTGCAGTATTGGATATTAATTCACCCGGCGCAATGATTATTCCCAATGGAACAACTGTTCAACGCCCTGCAGATGCAGTGCAGGCAATGCTTCGTTTCAACAATAATCTGAATGCCATGGAATATTATGATGGTACAACATGGAAAGGGATAGGAACCGATTCTGCAGAATGGAAATACGATACAACCTTAAAACAAATTCAATTGGTGCGTGGCTATCAGCGCAACGATTCTATTTATTATCATACACAAAGAAATCAATTTTTATTTACTGACCGTACAACATATACCAACAGTCTTGGTAACGATTTTAGTGTAGCTGATTTCAACGGAAAATATACATTTAAAACAACAGCTTCCAATGCAGACAATGCAGGTTTATCCAACCCATCCAACCTCTATTCTGTAATGGAAGCAGATAACAGTACAACAAGCCGGGTATTTACAGGTATTAATAATGTAACACTTGCTAATCCAAAGCGAACGCTGCCATTGGATGTTTTAACCGGATTTAATACAAACACGCTCAATACTGCCCGTGATTCTGTATTTAGTCAAACAGGTATTGGCAACAGCACCATCATCGGCTCCGGTGGTTATACTGAACAGGTAACAGGATTGAACAACAGCGTCAGCATCAGAAATACATCAACAAATAACATTGGTCAAATTGTTGGTATCAGAAATGTGATGACCAGAAACAATGCGGCAACAGGATTTATTGATGGAAACCTGTACGGATATTTTGGAACTATGGGCAACTTTAGTGCAAGAGTCAATGGATCAGCTTTTGGAATATTTTTAGGCAGTGTATCAAATGCAGCAGGCCCCCGACGAAATTTTGCAGTATATACAAACAAAGGGTTAAACAGGTTAGGTGATTCTGTGCTGGTAACAGATGGTGCAGCCATTACACCAAGAGCTGTGTTAGATGTAAATGCTACCAGTGCAATGATTGTTCCTACGGGTACAACAGCTCAACGTCCTGCAGCTGCGGTTACAGGTATGGTACGATATAACACCGATAATGGCGGCCGGCTTGAAACATACAATGGATCAACCTGGATAGGAACTATCAATGGCGGTATTGGTATTGATCTGGTTAATTTACCTGCGAATACAGGAACCACAGTCAGTTTTGCTTTTAACGGTGCAACTGTTGGCAGCGCCATTATACTGTCTCCATCTACTCCATTACCCGCCGGAATAATTATTGCATGGGCAAGAGTAAGTGCAGCGAATACAATTGAAGTAAGATTTGAAAACAATAATGCAGGTCCAGTAAATGCACCATCAACAGGGTTTAACGTAAAAGTGATTCAATAAAAAAATAAAAAGACACCTGTTAAAAAAGCTGTTCAGTAGTGAACAGCTTTTTTGTTATAATGTTGTGTGTTGATGAGAGAAAGAAAGAAAGAAATAAAAAATTATTTTACTAATGATTACAGCTGAAGTAAAAAATAAGAACTACTTAGCTGTATTTCGTTCTCCAAACAATAAACTTCCGATACGTACCATTGTACTCCCCTCTTCTATTGCTGTTTGATAATCACCGCTCATGCCCATTGATAAAATGGTGAATTGGTTGTGATCAATTGATACGTCCGAAAACCAGTCGAACAGTGATTTTAAATAACGAAACTCACCTCTTACTTTTTCCAGATCATCGCTGAACGATGCCATACCCATTAAACCGCAAATGCGTACATGTTTCAAATCCGGCAGACCATCTGTATTTCTGTTGTACAGATTTTTTAATTCATCATCATCTAAACCGAATTTTGTTTCTTCCTGTGCAATATGCACCTGCAGCAGCACATCAATCACCCGGTTATTTTTAATGGCTTCCTTATTAATTTCTTTCAGCAGTTTATAACTGTCAACTCCATGTATCAAGTGTACAAAAGGTGCAATATATTTTACTTTATTGCTTTGCAGATGACCAATAAAATGCCAGCGGATATCTTTTGGTAATGCAGCCTGTTTATCAACCAGCTCCTGCACATAGTTCTCACCAAAATCACGTTGGCCCAGTTCGTATAAAGCAAGAATATCTTCTGCAGGCTTGGTTTTGCTCACTGCTACCAAAGAAACCTGCTTTGCATCTAATTCCTGTTTGATTGACTGATATACTGATATATTAACTGACATAGTATTTAAAGCCCCTTTCTCCTTCTCTTTCCCAAAAGGAGAAAGAGCGGCGCTTCATTTCTATAATAAACAATTTGTTCTTCCATTTCATCACCTAATATTTCATCACCAAGTTGCAAACTCTCTAAATTTTATTAAGCATATGAAAAAGCAAGGGCTGAGCCAAGCTATCCTCCCCCTTAGGGGGAGTTAGAGGGGGCCCCTATTTCAAAATACTTCTGCTAATTACAATCCGCTGAACTTCACTTGTTCCTTCATAAATCTGTGTAATTTTTGCAT
>JALHRP010000079.1 GCA_022841365.1 Chitinophagaceae bacterium
GCAGGCGTTTGGTTCACAATGAATGGAAGATCCTGCCCCAGATTTGCTTTCTCAATTTCTTTTTTGTTGAGATTGGTTTTAGCAAATGGCATCCGGTCGCCTGCACGGATGGCATTGATCTCAATTGCTTTCAGCAACAGCTGTTGCTGCTTTAACGAAAAACTGAGTGTGGTTTCTTTTTCTGAAACAACAACCTCCTGTTCAACCGTTTTGTACCCCACACTGCTGATGCGGATACGATACGCACCTTTTTTCGACAGACCTGTGCTGAACAAACCAGCCTCATTGGTTTGTGTAACTCCAGCCTGTACAATTTCTACCGTTGCATTTTCTACCGGAGCGTTGGTTTCTCCGTCGGTTACTTTTCCGCTCAGTTTGTACTGAGCCACTGAAATTTGTTGTGATAAAATCACCAACATTCCCAGCATCAATTTTTTCATCATCTTCTGTTTTTTACAGTTAAAAATTGAGACGGAAATGCTGCGAAACGAAAAGAGGGGAATAAAAAATCCTCCTTCCCTGCGCAGGCATTACCCTGATCAGGTTCTACGGGTTTAATCTCAGCCCCTCCTGCCTTGGCAGGAGAATAGCACCCCGGGGAATCTGTGTCAAAACCGGCTTCGCCGCTTTTTGACAGTGCAAAGATAAATTCTTTTCACGTTCCTGTAACATTCGCATACAATTTGTCGTATCATAAAAAAACATTTCACTATGCATAAGTTTATATTGAGCTTGTTTACCTTATCGCTTTTCCTGTTTACCACAGCACAGGAATCAAAGTTTGAAGATGAGAATGTGGAAAAACGGACCGTCTCCGGTTTTCATTCCATAAAAGTGACAGATGGAATTGATCTGTATCTCACACAGTCAACCGAAGAAGCTGTTGCCATCAGCGCTTCACGTGATGAGTACAAAAGCCGTTTAAAAACAGAAGTGGAAGACGGGGTACTGAAAATTTATTACGACCGTGAATCTTTTGCTGACTGGACCAGCTCGGGCAAACGGCTCAAGGCCTATGTCTCGTTCAAATCTTTACGTCAGCTCACAGCAAATGCCGGCAGTACAGTTAAAACAGAAGGGGTGATGAAAGCAGACATCTTTACCTTGTTTGTAAAATCAGGAGCAACCTTCAAAGGAAAAGTAGAAGCGGGTAAACTGGTTGTTGAAACTGAAAGCGGAGCCAAATCCACCATCTCAGGATCTGTAGGTACCTTTAATGTAAGCGCCAACAGTGGTGCAAAAATGGAGGCATACGATTTAGCTGCAGGTAAAGCAGATATCCGCTCTACTTCAGGTGCAAAAGTGCAGGTAACAGTAAATGAAGAAATGAAATTTTATACTTCAAGCGGCGGCGGTATTTATTATAAAGGCAAAGGGAAAATCAATGAAGTAAATACCAGCCTGGGTGGCATCATCCGCAGAACTGATAATGATTAATTCTTTAAAAGTAAATTCTTATAAAATGAAAAAGTTTTTTGTAACAGTGATGTTCATCTTTGCCTTGTTACCTGTTGTAACAGCGCAGGATGTAACTGTGATCAATGATAAAAATGCACAGGAACGTAAGGTAGGCAGCTTTCATGCCATCCGTGTTTCCAATGCATTTGATGTAATTATCAAACAGGGTAATGAAGAAGCAGTAGTGGTCAGTGCAAGCGAAGAAAAATACCTCAGCCGTATTAAAACAGAAGTGATCAATGGTGTGTTGCGCATTTCTTACGACAATGAAAGTGTATGGAAATGGACAACCGGCGACAGAAAACTGAGAGCATATATTTCTGTAAAGAATCTTGATATGATTGATGTATCCGGCGCCAGTGATATAAAAATTGATGCTGTGTTAAAAAGCAGTAAGCTGAAAGTGGAACTGAGCGGCGCTTCCAGTTTAAAAGGTGAAGTGGAAGCAGCAGAAATGATTGTTGAACAGAGTGGAGCATCGAGTGCCAACATCAAAGGAAAAGTAACCACACTTGAAATTGAAGTAAGCGGAGCAAGTGATTTTAAAGGATTTGATCTGATAACAGAGAACTGCAGAGCTGAAGCTTCCGGTGCATCGGATATCCGTATTACGGTAAACAAAGATTTAAAAGTAAAAGCAAGCGGGGCAAGTGATGTAGAGTATAAAGGCAGTGCAATGGTGAGTGATTTTTCTACCAGCGGCGCTTCCAGTTTAAAGAAAAGAAGTTCAAAATAAGTTTCGGAAAAGAAGATGAACAAAGAGGCAGAACAAAAAGTTCTGCCTCTTTGTTTTGGGTGTAATCAGTTTTACCCTTACTTTTGCCGTCCATTCCGCGAAGTAGAGCAGCGGTAGCTCGTCGGGCTCATAACCCGAAGGTCGGGAGTTCGATCCTCCCCTTCGCAACAACGGCAGTCAGAAATGACTGCCTTTTTTGTTTTAGCTTATGGCTTGAAGCTTGTAGCTTGCAACTTAATTATTATGAAAGTTGGATTTGTAAACATATTCGGAAAGCCCAATGCGGGCAAAAGCACATTGCTCAACGCTTTATTGGGTGAGAAACTGGCCATTGTATCTCCTAAAGTGCAAACAACCCGGCACCGGATCAAAGGCATTCTTACTACCAAAGAATATCAGCTTATTATTTCTGATACACCCGGCATCATTGATCCCAAATACAAACTGCAGGAAAAAATGATGAGCAGTGTTAAGAGCGCATTGGAAGATGCAGATGTAGCGCTGCTGATGCTCGACATTAAAGATAACTGGCAGGAGAATGATGAACTGTTTGCATCCATCCGTTTAAAAGTTCCTGTTATTGTGGTGTTGAATAAGATTGATACGGTTGATACAGCTAAACTTGCTGAAGCAAAAGCTTTTTTTGAAGCAAAGGCTTATTGCAAACAGGTCGTTACTATTTCTGCATTATCAGGCATTAATAAAAAAGCATTCATCAAACACATTCTTGAACTGTTACCGGAAGGGGAGCCTTTTTTTGATGAAGATCAGTTAACCGATCTCAGCACCCGTTTTTTTGTTGCTGAGCTGATACGTGAAAAAATATTTGAACTCTTCAGCGATGAAATTCCTTACCACACCACAGTAGTAGTAACTGCTTTTGAAGAAAAAACATCACTTATAAAAATTTCTGCTGAAATCATAGTGCAACGTGACAGCCAGAAAGGAATTCTGCTGGGAACAAAAGGTGAAATGATTAAAAAACTGGGCACCATGGCACGTGCCGAAATTGAAAAATTTGTTGATTCAAAAGTGTTCCTGGAATTATTTATTAAAGTACGCCCAAAATGGCGTGACACCGATATGTTTTTGAAAGAATATGGTTATTTTTAAATGAAGAATATTACCGTCTTCTTTTAAAACACTTTACATGCGTAACCTCATTCTATCCCTTATAACTTCTGTTTTAGTTCAATATGCCTGTGCTCAGGTGAATGTGCAGCTTCCCAATGGATACGGAGAAAATGAAGTGAATATTTTTTACGGGTCCAGTAATTCTTTCCAAGGGGTTCCATATGAAAATATTAAAGATTCCCCTTTTTGGTTTGAAGATTGGTTGTCGGCAGCTCTTTATGATAACAATAATGTACTGATTGGACGAAAACCTGTATCGCTCAATTTAGCAACAGGGGAACTTTATTTTTATGAAAACGGGAAAGCGTTTGTAGCCGAAAATGAGAAACTCAGTAAAGTTGTTTTTTATAACGATACATCTTCTAAATATGTAAGAGCGGTTTTCCTGAACAATCTTCCTTTTTTAGTTATCCAAGGACAAAAGGTAAATAGTTTTGCACAGGTGCTTACTGCCGGGCATGCAATGCTCATTAAATATCATAAAAAAGAATTGGCTATTTCGGGTGAACTGGGAATGAAGAAAGTGTATTATTTCAAGGATATCATTCATTATTTTGTTCAGGTTGATGGTGAAGCTAAGCGATTAAATAAATTATCGGCAAAAATTTTACTGAAAGCACTTCCCGGTGCCGCTGCATTGGAAAGCTGGGTGTATCAAAATAAATTAGATCTTGAACGTGAGATGGATGCTGTCAGGTTTATTCAATATTACAATCTGCTCAAATCCAAAGAAGAGAAGTAATTCTTACTTTTAGGAATAGTTGCAAAGCAACAAATCATTTGGTTCCTTTGTCTCATTGTAAACTGCTTCGTATGAAAAGCAAATCTATATCTCTCTTACTTTGTTTTTTTTCTTCAGTTAATCTCCTTTTTTCTCAACCCGGTTTTGATATTGTGAGTAATGGCGGAGGTAATTTTCAGATGAGTATGTATTACGATCCTGCCATTACTGTAAACGGCATACCATATGAGCAAATCAAAGGTTCACCTTTTCTTACAGACAAATGGATGCCGGCTTCCATCTACAATCAAAAAAATGAACTGGTGGGCAAGTTGCCTGTGCGGTTTAATCTTGCAACAGGTGAGTTGTATGTTTTGCAGGGCGATAAAACCATTGTTGCCGAAAAACAGTCGGCTGGTAAAGTGGTTATTCATTCTTCTTTTGATGCAAGCGATGCCAAAGCCGTGTATTTAAATTTTGTGCCCAACCTTTTTATAAAAGGAAAACCGGTGACAGATTTTGTGGAAGTTTTTCATACAGGATATGCTATTCTGCTTAAATACCGATCAAAAGAAGTGGTGAAATCAGAAGGTGGTGGCGGTATGCCAAAGTATTATTATTTTAAGAACAACAGCTTTTATTTTTTGCAGGTGAATGGAAAGATAGAACAGCTAAGCCGGTTATCAGCAGATTTGATTGAACAACTGCCCGGTGCTTACGCTTTGCAAAATTGGGCAGAGGAACAGCGGATTAATTTTAAAAAAGAAGAAGATGTGGTCCGGTTCATCAGTTACTATAATCAGGTAAAAGAAAAAGAATCCGTTAAATAAAAAGGTTGTTGAGGTTCTTTATTTAAATCAGTAAAGCAGAATTATTTATGAAATATCTATGCATCCTGCTGTTATCGTTAATTGTTGGCATTGCTGCAAAAAGTCAGTCTGCCGGAGCTTACCAATCAGCAGATGGTGGTAACCGTATCCCGGCAAACTTCACCGATTTTCAAAACAAAAATATTTATACCGGCGAAAAGCTGTTGAACGATCTGGATCCTTCGTTAAAAACATTGAAGTATGGTGATGTAAAAGGTTCTCCATTCTGGAGCGACAGATGGTATTTTGCTGCTGTATATGACATCAAGAATAATTTCATTGCCAAGGTTCCTGTAAATATGAATTTCGCCAATGGAAAAATTTATTCCATTCGTAATGGCGATGTGGTGGAGCTTGAAAATGATGCCATTCGTAAAGTGGTGATTTATGAAGATACCATCAGCAATCAGGTGAAAGCAGTCTTCCTTAATTTTCTTCCATACATCTACCTCAACAACGAAAAGATCAATGACTACTTGCAGGTTTTTCATACCGGGCCGGCTATACTTCTTAAACTGAAACGCAAAGAGCTGGCAAAATCTGAAGGAAGCGGCGGCATGTCGAAATATTATTTCTTTAAAGACATGACCTACTATTATATCCAGGTGGGCAATAAAGCTGAGGCCTTGAAAAAACTCTCGGCAGATGGAGTTCTTGAACTGCTGCCCGGTGCCTTTTCATACAAAAACTGGGCAAGTGAAAACAAGATCAACTTCAAAAAAGAAGCCGATGTGATCCGGTTTATTGAATATTACAACAGTCAGAAAGAAAGCCCAAACAAGTAATGAGCGCAGCCTTTATTGCTGCAGCTTTCAGATCATTCTGCTCCTTTCTTTTTAATTCAGTACTTTTGCCGCCCTTATAATTATTTTATGGCAGGTTTTACTATTGCAATTGTGGGAAGGCCCAATGTGGGAAAGAGTACATTTTTTAATCGTTTATTAGAAGAGCGTAAAGCGATAGTAGATGATCTCAGCGGCGTTACCAGAGACCGTCAGTACGGCGTGGCCGACTGGAACGGCAAACCGTTTAATGTAATTGATACCGGCGGATTTGTGCCCGACAGTAAAGATGTATTTGAAACAGAAATCAGAAAACAGGTAAATATTGCGCTGGAAGAAGCAAACGCCGTTGTATTTATGTGCGATGCTGCAACAGGAGTTACAGATCTGGACGAAGCCATGACCGATCTGTTGCGCCGGACCAAAAAACCGGTTTTTCTCGCCATTAATAAAGTTGATAATCATGAACGTTTGCTCGAAGCAAGTGAGTTTTATGCACTGGGCTTTGAACATATTTTTTTCCTGAGCAGCATGACGGGAAGCGGCACAGGTGAACTGCTGGATGCAATTGTTGAATTAATTCCCGAAGACCAGCCGGAGCAAGCAGATAATACCGTTCCTAAAATTGCTATTATCGGTCAGCCCAATGTGGGAAAATCTTCTTTACTCAATGCATTGTTGGGAGAAGAAAGAACCATTGTAAGTGATATTGCAGGTACAACCAGAGATACCATTCACACTCATTATAACCTGTTTAATAAAGAATTTATTTTGATTGATACGGCAGGTATCAGACGTAAAACAAAGGTGAATGAAGACCTGGAATTCTACTCTGTGATCAGAGCCATCCGTGCAATGGATGAAGCAGATGTTTGTTTGATGGTGATTGAAGCAGAGAAAGGAATTACCCAACAGGATCTCAATATTTATTCGTTGGCAGTTAAAAAAGGAAAAGGGATTGTACTGTTGGTAAACAAATGGGATTTGATGGTAAAAGAAACCAACACTTCACGTGACTATGAAAAAGAATTAAGAAGCCGCCTTGCTCCGTTTAATGATGTTCCGGTGCTGTTTATTTCTGCAACAGAAAAAACAAGGATCATGCAGGCCATTGAAGCCGCTTTGCAGGTTGTAGAAAACAGACAGCGCAAAATTTCTACCTCAGAACTGAACGAAGCTGTGCAAAAAGCAATCAATGCTTATCACCCGCCGGTTGTAAGAGGTGTGCCTGTAAGTATTAAATATGTTACGCAGTTGCCAACGCCTGTTCCGTCTTTTGCATTTTTCTGTAATCATCCTGATGATGTAAAACAACCATATAAAAATTATCTGGAGAATCAGTTGCGCCTGGCCTTTAATTTCAAAGGATCGCCCATGCGTTTATTTTTCAGAAAAAAATAAGTGAGTGCAATGGCAGTACAGTAAGGATGATTAATTTTATGTTTTCTTAAACTCAGCATTATGAAAAAACTTTTCAGCATTTTATTTCTTTCTTTAAGTATGGCCTGTGCCGACAGTACTGAATCAAAAACAGACAATGAAAAGTCAGAAACCACAGAGGCCTCCGAAGCTTCAGAAGCAGCTGATACATCTACTATTATTGAAAAAGTAGACAGCACCATGAAAGATGCTGCAGATACACTGCAAAAGAAAGTAGTGGAGCCAATGAAAAGAGATATTAAAAAAGCAGGTGAAAAAGTAAAAGAGGTGATCAAGGAAGTGAAAGAAGACATTAAACAATAACTGTTGCAATTTTTTTTGCTGCAGATCATTCGACCGTTATCTTTGGCAGCCTGGAACGGGGGGTTAGCTCAGTTGGCTAGAGCGCTTGCATGGCATGCAAGAGGTCGTCGGTTCGACCCCGATACTCTCCACAAGCTTTATAAGGTTCGCAGCAATGCGGGCCTTTTGTTTTTTTTAAAATGAATTAGCAAAGTTGTTAAGAGCGTCCCGCTGCTAAGCGGGAAGGTCGTCGGTTCGACCCCGATACTCTCCACAAGCTTTATAAGGTTCGCAGTAATGCGGGCCTTTTTTTTAGGATGAAATAATTGAGAAGTTAAGAGCGTCCCGCTGCTAAGCGGGAAGGTCGTCGGTTCGACCCCGATACTCTCCACAAGCTTTAAGGTTCGCAGCAATGCGGGCCTTTTTTTATTATTATATCCGGATATTCCCATCTGCAGAATTACCATACAACCCTCCCTTTTTCCATCAACCATTTTGCCCTTATCTTGCAGCAACGATTTGCTTAAAAAAATATACGCTGTATGGATGTTCAATTCAATAAGAATGAAGATGTAATGAAACTGCTGCTCGTTGATGTGCGGAAAAAGCTGGAAAAAATTTACGAGGGCGGCGGAAAAAAATCAATCGAAAAACAACGGGAGAAAAATAAACTCACTGCCAGAGAGCGGATTGAATACCTGCGTGATGCCGACAGTCCGTTTATTGAAATTGCGGCCTTTGCAGGTTACGGGATGTACCCAGAACAAGGTGGTTGTCCTGCTGGCGGAACAGTTGCAGGTATTGGTTATGTAAGCGGACGACAATGTGTAATTGTAGCCAATGATCAAACAGTAAAAGCAGGCGCATGGTTTCCCATCACCGGAAAAAAGAATCTGCGTTTGCAGGAAATGGCCATGGAAAACCGGTTACCCATTATTTATCTGGTGGATAGTGCAGGTGTGTATCTGCCCATGCAAGATGAAATATTTCCCGACAAAGAACATTTCGGTCGCATCTTCCGCAACAATGCAAAGATGAGTGCCATGGGTATTACACAAATTGCTGCAGTAATGGGCGCCTGTGTTGCAGGTGGTGCTTATTTGCCCATCATGAGCGATGAAACATTAATGGTAGAGGGAAACGGATCTATTTATTTAGCCGGTCCTTATTTAGTAAAAGCAGCTATTGGTGAAGATATTGATAATGAAACCCTGGGCGGCGCAGTGACGCACACAGAAATTTCCGGTATTGCCGATTATAAATTCAGTACCGAACAGCAATGCTTAGACGAAGTAAAAAAACTGATGAGCAAACTGGGCCAAAAGAAAAATGCAGGCTTTAACCGTGCAGCTCCAAAAGCACCAATAAAAAATCCGGAAGAATTGTATGGTCTGTTTCCTGCCGATGGAAAACCTTATGATATGCTGGATATAATTGAACGGATTGTTGACGACAGTGATTTCGATCAGTTTAAACAGGATTATGGCAAAACCATTCTTTGCGGTTATGCACGTATTGATGGATGGGCAGTTGGTATTGTTGCCAATCAGCGTCTCATCGTAAAGAATAAGAAAAATGAAATGCAGTTGGGCGGAGTGATTTATAACGACAGTGCAGATAAAGCTGCACGGTTTATCCTCAACTGTAATCAAAAGAAAATTCCGTTGGTATTTCTGCAGGATGTTACGGGTTTTATGGTTGGCAGCCGAAGCGAACACAGCGGTATTATTAAAGATGGTGCAAAGTTGGTGAACGCTGTTGCAAACAGTGTGGTGCCCAAGATCACCATTGTGATTGGTAATTCTTATGGCGCAGGAAATTATGCCATGTGTGGCAAAGCCTACGATCCTCGGTTTATTTATGCATGGCCCACAGCAAAGATTGCTGTGATGGGAGGAGAGCAGGCTGCAAAAACATTGTTACAGATTCAGGTGGCTTCTATGAAAGCAAAGAATACTCAGGTAACAGAAGAAGACGAAAAGAAATTGTTAGATGAAATCAAGGGCCGTTACGATGAGCAGACAACTGCTTATTATGCCGCTTCAAGATTGTGGGTTGATGGAATTATTGATCCCATTGAAACAAGAAAGGTGATCAGCGAAGGAATAGCTGCTGCCAATCAAAATCCTGATATGGATGATTTGAAAACAGGCGTGTTTCAAGTTTAATACAAAGTGCGAAGTGAGAAGTACGAAATACAAAATACGAGGTACGGGAATATTCGGGTAATATAACCTGTTTACCTGCCAATAAAAAGCTCCATCAAAATTGATGGAGCTTTTCTTATAAGATTGCAAGAGCTGTTTATGCCTTTGCTGTTTTCAGTTCTTTTGAAGTCAATAATGCATACCCACCGAAGAAGATGGTACAAAATACAGCTGTTGCATACAGGCTTCCTGTATAGAATGGAATACCATCGGTTAAAGTAAGCATCAAACCATCCATTGTTTTTGGATGATGATAACCACCGCCTGCAGCCCACACCAAGGTATTACTTACAAAAAAGTATACGGTTGGTCCGGCCAATGCACCAAGCCCAATCTGCCATGCTTTCTTTTGGTTGATGAAGAAACCAATCACCGTTAAACCTGCAAATAAAATATAGTTGGTTAATTGTCCGCCATAAAAACCCTGGATAGACGATAGGCCCATTGTGTACAACAACTGGTACAATGCATCGCTGATAAACATACTGATGATGGGCAGGGCAAATGCAAATTTGCGGTCTTTAATTACAGAGCCTGCAAACAACGCCATGGCAATTTGCGGTGCAAAACCAAGGGGACGGTTTGGTAAAATACGGTATAATGCTGCTACTACAATCAATGCCAATAAAGTAAAAACGAGAGATTTGGTAAACTTCATAATGCTGTTCTTAGATTGCAAAAGTAATTGAAAAACCTTTCCCGAAAACCATTTCATTTAGGCCGTTTTACAGGTATGTGGATAATCCCTTACAGCCCTTTATTTACCGGATTTATGCAGTGTTTAAAAAACTTTTGTTTGCAGTACACCTGTTTAATGCAGATGAAACTTCCACATTTACAGCCTGCACAGAAAGCATTATATTAGAACCATGGCAAAACATCTGGAAACAGGACGTATGGGCGAAGACATGGCGGCTGCATGGTTGCAGGGGCAGGGCTTTGTTCTTTTACACCGAAACTGGAAGCATTCTTATTTTGAACTGGATGTGGTGGCCGAAAAAAACAATGTGCTGCATTTTATTGAAGTGAAAACAAGAACTACTGCTACCTATGGCCATCCGGAAGAAGGGGTGACTCCAAAAAAGTTAGAACGGTTGATGAATGCCGGAGAAGAGTATTTGCATCAGCATCCTGAATGGAAACGCATTCAATACGATATACTCAGCATTCGTCTGTTTACAAACAAAGCACCCGAGTATTTTTTTATTGAAGATATTTCTTAAAGGGAAGCCGATAGTGAAACTACCTACTACCGGCTAAAGACTACAGACTGATTCCTAGTATTTCGGATTTACTCCAGTATAACTGAACGGTGTAATGGCTTTCAGTTCTTTTTTTACTGCTGCACTTACCTTTAATCCGTTGATGAATTCCTGCATGGTTTGTTTGGTGATGGCTGCATTACCACGGGTTAATTCTTTTAATGCTTCGTATGGATTAGGATAATTTTCTCTTCTTAAAATTGTTTGAATGGCTTCTGCCACCACTGCCCAGTTGTTTTCAAGGTCCTGTTTAATCTTGTCTTCGTTCAAAAGTAATTTGCTCAATCCTTTTTCAATTGATTTTAAAGAAAGAACAGAATGAGCAAAGGGTACACCGAGATTACGGAGGACTGTAGAGTCTGTGAGATCACGTTGTAATCTTGAAACAGGAAGTTTGGCCGAAAGATGTTCCCACAGTGCATTGGCAATACCAAGATTGCCTTCTGCATTTTCAAAATCAATGGGGTTTACTTTATGTGGCATGGCACTGCTGCCCACTTCGCCTTTTTTTATTTTTTGTTTGAAGTAGTCCATCGAAACATAGGTCCACACATCACGGCAAAAATCTATGAGGATGGTATTGATGCGTTTGATGCTGTCCATCTGCGCAGCAAGATTGTCGTATTGTTCAATTTGAGTAGTGAATTGCTGTCGCTGTAATCCCAGTTTTTTTTCAACAAACTCATTTCCAAATTTTACCCAGTCTGTTTTTGGATATGCAACATGATGTGCATTGAAATTGCCCGTTGCTCCGCCAAACTTTGCTGAAGTTGGCAGTACAGACAATTGCTGCAATTGACCTTCCAAACGTTCTGCAAAAACCATGATCTCTTTTCCGAGTCTGGTAGGAGAGGCGGCCTGCCCGTGTGTACGTGCAAGCAACGGAATGTCTTTCCACTCTTTTGCCAATGCTTTTAATTTGATGGCGAGGTTGGAGTAGGTGGGCATCAGCTCCTGTTCCAACGCATCTTTCCATAAAAGAGGAATTGCGGTATTGTTGATGTCTTGTGAAGTAAGACCAAAATGAATCCATTCTTTAAGATGTGAAAGCTGCAACGCTTCGAGTTCTTTTTTCAGGAAATATTCAACAGCCTTTACATCATGATTGGTAACAGTTTCCAGGTTTTTAATTTCAACAGCTTTTTCAAGCGAGAAACTGCTTACTACACTTTTCAATGCCTTTTGCTGTTGTGCAGACAGTTTAAAGAATTTCTTTTCGGCCAGAAACAGAAAATAGTCCACTTCAACCTGCACACGGTAACGGATGAGTGCATACTCGGAGAAATACAGATCCAGATGCTGTATATGGTTACGGTAACGTCCGTCAACAGGCGAAATAGCGGTAAGATGTTGAAGTTCCATTTTGGTTGATTGTTGAAGGTTGAGGGTTGATGGCGAAGAAATATCAACTTTAAACCTGTTACTTTTAAACTTTTAAACTATGTCTTTAATCCCTTTCTTTGCAGCGCAAAAGTAAATGAATTGAAGAATACCGACGTTACAAAACTCCTTTTGTCGTTTTTGTGAGTCGGCATTATGCTTCATATAATTTGAAGGAAGCCATGAGCGAAAAGCATAAGATAAAAGTTGGCATTGTTAGTTATTTAAACACAAAGCCCATGCTGTACGGCATGCAAAGCGAAGCTTTTCTGCAGGCCCATGAGTTGTTGTTTGATTTTCCTTCACGAATTGCCGACTCTGTTAAAAACGGTGTGGTGGATGTTGGACTTGTGCCGGTGGCTCTATTACCCGAACTGCCGCAGTACTCCATTGTAAGTGATTATTGTATTGCATCCGATTTTGAAGTGGCTTCTGTTTGTTTGTTCAGCGAAGTGCCGGTACAGGAGCTTACGACCATTTATCTCGATTATCAAAGCCGTTCTTCTGTTGCTCTTGCCAAGTTGTTAATGAAAGAATTCTGGGGTATCCATCCTCAGTTGATTGATGCAAAAGATGAAAGTTATCGTACAAAAATAAAAGGAACAGTTGGTGCCATTGTTATTGGCGACCGTGCACTGGAGCAACGCCGTCTTTCAACCTATGTGTATGATCTTGCCAGTGAGTGGCGTGTAATGACGGGTCTGCCTTTTGTGTTTGCAGTATGGGTGAGTTTACATCCAATGCCTGCGGAATGGATACAAACGTTTAATGCAGCCAATGCTGCAGGTATGCAAAAGCTCAGTGAAATTGCTGAAGCACAGAAATTTTCTCCATACGATCTAAAGAAATATTATACACACAACATCAATTATCTGCTTGATGAAGAGAAGCGAAAGGGTATGCAGCGGTTTTTGGAAT
>JALHRP010000080.1 GCA_022841365.1 Chitinophagaceae bacterium
CTGGTTACTGTTTACACTTAAACCGGTTTCTTTATTTTCTTTTGCTTTTCGGTTGATGCTGTTAAATGCTGATGCCATAGAAAAAAATATGTGTAAATCTACATAAAACATCTGTTCCTTAAGGTTTGCACTTCAGTACCAAATAGTTTGTCTCACCGGAACCATCGGGCTGATTTCAAAAAAAATGTTATACTAACGAAGAAAGTGAGGACAAGCAGTTGTTCATTGCTTTGGGCAAATAATCTTTTAAAAATAAAGTCTTCAGTCTATATTTGAGTTGCATGAAACTGGTAAAGGCATTATCAACAAGTATTTTGTGGAGAGGGTTGTACTTCTTATCGGTGATGCTGTTAAATATTCTCGTTGCCCGCCACTTTCAATCGGACGGAAGCGGCAAAATTTATTACATCATTAATATCCTTGCGTTCTTTTTATTACTGATCAGTTTTTGTCTGGAAGCGCCGATGGGATATTACCTTTCTCAAAAGAAATTAAATGAAAGCCAGTTATCAATGCTTGCTTTGATGTGGAGTTTATTTGTCATGATTCCGGCCTATGTTGCTGTTTATTTTTTTTCAACCGCATCTGATATTCCGTTTGAACCTGCAGTGTTTCGGTTGTTAGCCACACTTTTTTTATTAGGTAATTTGCTGATCAGTTTCTTCATCGCATTGTTTTATGTAAAAATGGAATTTAAAGGGCCCAATCTGTTACTTGTTGCAGTGAATCTTATTTTAATTCTTCTGGTTCCGAATAACGGATTGGTTCAGCAATACATCAGCAATGAAACTTACATTCAATTATACTTTGGTGGTTTTCTTGCACAGGGTGTTTTACTTGCGTTTGCATTTAACCGGAAGTATGTTCGGTTTTCACAAATCAGCCGTATTCCGTTAGATGTCTTAAAGCCATTCTTTTCCTTTGCGTTGATTACGGTAGTGACCAACTCAATGACTTTTTTAATGTACCGCATTGATTACTGGTTTGTACATAAATATTGTTCAGCATCCGATCTCGGCAATTATATACAGGCCTGTAAACTGCAACAGTTATTTTTTATTCTGCCTTCTATTCTGGCTGCTGTTGTGTTTCCTATGACCGCTTCGGGGCGTAAGGAAGAAATGAATGCAAAAATGCAGGTGTTATCCCGAGGTTTGATTGCAGCCTATCTGATGGTTTGTTTACTGCTGGCAGCAACGGGTTACTGGTTGTTTCCATTTGTATTTGGCAATACCTTTACCAACATGTATCTGCCTTTTGTACTGTTAATACCTGCAATACTTTCTTATTCAGTGGTGCATTTATTAGCTGCTTATTTTGGAGGCAAAAAAGTGTTGAATGTAAATTTTTGGGGCAATGTGATTACACTTGTATTGATTGTTGCAGGTGATATACTGGTAATTCCTTCATTTGGAATTAAAGGAGCAGCAGTTGTGAGCAGTGCAGGATATATCTGCTACATGTGTTACATGCTCTATGCGCATTCAAAAACGTATCACAGTAAGTTTTCAGATTTTTTAATTGTGAGGAAAGCAGATGTGCAATCGCTTTACAGTTTAATTGTTAAACCATAATACAGATTCATTCATGCGTGTTCTTTGGTTATGCAGCTGGTATCCTCACTCAACAGATCCATTTGATGGTGATTTTGTAGAACGTCATGCAAAATCGCTGGCCACGCAGTGTGCTGTTGATGTTATTCATGTGGTACAGAACATGCCTTTGCAGAAAAAGGAAGTGTATCGTAAAGAACAAAGACAGGATCATAATCTGTATGCAGAAATTTATACAGTTCCTGCACCCGATACCGGAATTGTACAACTGGATAAGCTGTTGTTTCACCAACGATATACTGCTGTGCTGAAAGCAGCAGTGGAAAAATATATCCATACAAACGGTAAGCCTGATTTGGTACATGTGCATGTGCCGGTGAAGATGGGCAGCATGGCCATTTGGTTGAAAAAGAAGTATGGTATTCCTTATGTTGTTACAGAACATGCAACGGTTTATTTCCCCAACAGTCACGATAATTATTTTGAACGGGGAATTTATTACAGACGCCTTACCAAAAAAACATTTGAATATGCAAATGCCGTTACGTCCGTTTCTGAATGTTTAATGAAGGTGCTGAATGGGTTATTTGCGTTGCAGCAAAAATATCTCATCCGCAATTCGGTAAATACTGCTTTGTTTTACCCTATACAAAAAACAAACCCGGTAAAACGTTTTGTACATGTATCCATGATGGTTCCGTTCAAAAATGTGGAAGGTGTTTTAAAAGCGCTTTCAATTTTGCATATGCAACGTCAGGATTGGGAAATGCGGTTTATCGGCCCTGCAAATGATGAGTTGAAGACACTTTCTGCAAAACTGGGATTAAGCAGCAGGGTAGTGTGGTTGGGCGCCTTGCCCTATGCAAAGGTTGCAAACGAAATGCAGCAGGCAGATGCACTTGTACATTTCAGTAAGTATGAAAACCTGCCCTGTGTCATCAACGAAGCGCTTTGCTGTGGCATTCCGGTGATCGCATCAGATGTTGGAGGAATTGGTGAACTGATTCATCCGCAAAACGGAATGATGGTTCAAAACGGAAATGAACAGGAGCTGGCAGATGTCCTGAAAACGTTTCTGGATAACCCGGAAAAATTTAATCAGGAAAGCATCAGTAAAGAAGCGATGGCTCAATTTAATTATGAAGCCGTTGGAAAAGTATTTGTTGAAATGTATAAAAAACTGTTGTAGCAGTTTTAGTTTTTCAATTTTGCAACCAGATCAATATATTCCTGAATAGCATTTTCTTTCGATTTGCCTTTCAGTTCACTCCAGGCTTCGAATTTAGCTTTTGCAACAAAATCAAATGGATTGGCAGGAGGATCAACATTTACATCGCCTTCTGTTCCCTGTTTGTACAACGAATAAAGCTGCAGAAGTGTATCGTTACTGGGTTTCTCGCTGAGCGTTTTGCTGTCTTCCACCGCCTGTTCAAATTGCTGATGCAGATCCATAAGTTATAAGTTTTGGCGAAAATACGAAAATCATCAGGATTGCTTTGTTTTTTTGAACTGAGTAAAAGAAACCGGATTGATAAAACTAAATACTGTTTGTTTCACCGGATTCTGCTTTTTTTTTCCGTATTTGTTCCTTGAAATTGACCACAGACTATGTTGTTGACAACCAAATCCAAATTTTTATCCGCATATTCAATCCCCATCTTACTGGGATTGATTATATTATTCTATTTGTTCAATGGAATATCATACATCCACTCACAGTCAATTACTTCAGATGAAGGTTCGTTTTATAATTACGCAGTAAGATATTTAAAAGGACAGCCCGATCGGGTAAGCCCCCGTGGCGATAACAGTAAAATGCCTGTTGCCGCTCTCAACACCATTCCAAGAATTGTTGAACAGGTGCTGCAACCGGGAAAGCAAAAAACCGACATGGGTGTTACAGACATGATGCGTGGCCGTTACATCACTTTGTTTTTTTCGGTATTGATCATATTGCTGGTCTTCATATGGGCAGGTGAATTGTATGGAAAACCTGCCGGCTTGTTTGCTGCATTTCTCTTTTCGTTTTGTCCAAACAACATGGCCGCTGCCACATTAGTTACAACAGACAGTTATGCGGTGTTCTTTTTGCTTTTAAGCATGTATTTCCTGTGGAAATTTTGTACAACCGGTCAGCTTAAAGCATTTATTCTTCTTTCAGTTGTTACAGGATTGTCTCAGCTTGTAAAACAGTCGTTGTTTCATTTGTATATTTTGATCCCATTCATGATCACCGTTTATTTTCTTATAAACAGGGATAAACAAACTGCAGGATCATGGTTAAAACTGGCTGTTCTTTTTCTGGCAATTAATCTGTTCATCATCAATGCCGGTTATTATTTTCATCATTCATTTATGCGGCTTGGCGATTATCATTTCATGAGCCGCTTGTTTCAATCTGTACAGTCAGTTTTTCCGGCATCTCTGCCAATGCCTTTTCCAAAGCCATTTGTAGACGGGCTGGATATGGCTAAATACTATGATCAGATTGGTGGCGGAATTGATCAGGTGAGTTCATTTGGTAAAGTAACCATCCTTGGTACAAGTATAACAGGGGGAGGAGTGTGGTACTATTATTTTGTTTCGCTGTTATTTAAAACCCCCATCAGCTATTTACTTTTTCTTGCAGCAGCTTTGGTTTGTCTGTTTAAATTCAATACAAAAAATCAGTTCTATAAAAATGAATTCTTTCTCCTGCTGCCTGTTATTTATTTTTTAGTATTGATGAGTTTTTTTTATCAAACGCAATGCGGCATCAGGCATATGCTGTTCATTTATCCTTTTCTGTTTATTTTTTCGTCGGTCATTATCAGGTATGCACATTCAGTGTTGGCAAAAGCAACCATAGCAACTGCTTCACTGTTTTTAACCATCAGCGTACTGAGTTATTTCCGGAATTATTATCCGTATACCAATGAGCTGATTGCTGATAAAAAAAATGCGTATAAATATGTGGGTGCTGCCAATCTCGATTTTATGCACGGACAGTTATTCTTTAACGATTATCTGCAGCAGCATGCTGAAGTGAAATGGGTGCCTGCAAAACCTGAAGCCGGCACTTTTTTAATTACCGTTGAAGACTATATGGATATCTGGAACAGACATCAGTTCGATTGGATTAATCAGTTTAAACCCGTTGGTCATGTAGCTCATTGCGGACTGCTGATACAGGTTACACCTGAAGATTTAAAAAAAGCAGGTAACTGAATTGGGTTATAAATATTTTTCAAGCATGCAGAATTCCAGCTGCTGCAAATGTTTCCCAGTTAACTCATCTTCATGAAAAGGTTTTCGTTCGCCCGTTTCTTTGTACCCGTTTCGTTTGTACCAGTCAATAAGCTCTGTACGAACAGAAATAACAGACATGTAAATGCAATTACAGTTGACTGATAGTGCATGTACTTCAGCAGCTTTCAGTAATTGTTTTCCAATACCTGCACCCTGCAAATGGGGAGATACACTAAACATACCCAGATACAATTTGCTTTCATGTTTTTGCAGGTTAACTGTGCCAACAATTGCACCTGCATCATCTGTATATTTCAGAATAACGCTGCCCGGCTGGTTCATTACTGCAATCACCGAGGCTTCATCTGTTCTTCGATTGCCTGCAATTAAATCTGCTTCTGTTGTCCAGCCTTTTCTCGAACTGTCGCCTCTGTAAGCACTGTTCAACAGGAATTCAATTTGTTTTGCATCTGCAGCTGTTGCTTGCTCAATCATTTGTTTTCTTTCATTCAAAATTACCTGCTGTTGTTAACAAAACAAAAGCCTTCTCAAAGAAGGCTTTTATTAAACTTATTTGGTTGAGTTAATCTCTGTAATTCAATGCCGGTTTACGATCGCCCAGCAATGCTTTGTATTGATAAGTGCCAATCATCTGTTTAAATTCATCTTTTGCTTTTTGAATCAGTTCAGGATGAAGAAACAGATCAATCGCCGTCATAGCCATTGTTTTTGCAGAAACAATCATTCCTTTTGTTCCGATCTCTGTACCACCGCATGCAACAGCCTGCCAGCTATGTGCAGGAGTTCCCGGCACCCAGGTAGCTGTACGTAAACCAACTGTTGGTACAACATAACTCACATCACCCACATCGGTGCTGCCGCCGCCTGCATCCATTTCTATTTTCAATGGTTTGATGTTACCTGCATTGGTAAGCGGAGGAGCGGGGAAACCAAATGTAGATTGCAGTTTATTTCCAAAATCAACTTCTGCTGCTGTGTATTGAATACCGCCTGTTTTTTCCAGATTCTTCTGCATTACTTCTGCTAAGGTTTTATTCAACAGCAAATCATGCGTACCACCAATAATTTCATATTCCATTTTTGTATCTGTTCCAACTGCTGCGCCATTGGCTGCATTCAGCACCCGGTTAAAAATACTTTGCACCTGATCACGTTTTGGATGACGCACATAATAATACACTTCTGCAAAATCAGGAATTACATTGGGGGCACGGCCTCCATTGGTGATGACATAATGAATACGTGTTTCCTGCGGAATATGTTCACGCATCATGTTTACCATATGATCCATTGCCTCTACACCATCTAAAGACGAACGGCCACGCTCAGGTGATGCAGCAGCATGTGCAGAAATTCCACGAAAGCGAAACTTAGCACTCATGTTTGCCAATGCACTGGTCATCGTAACACCGTTATCATTGCCGGGATGCCAGTGAATGGCCACATCAACATCTTTAAACAAACCTGCTCTAACTAAATATACTTTGCCGCTGCCGCCTTCTTCTGCAGGGCAACCAAAGACTTTAATGGTGCCGGTAAACTTTTTTTCTTCAATGAGTTTTTTAATGGAAATGCCTGCTGCAACCGAACCAACACCAAAGAGATGATGACCGCATGCATGACCTGCATCTTTTCCTGCGCTTGTTTTCTCAGGTGCATTGGTTTGTGATAAACCCGGCAATGCATCAAACTCTGCAAGTATTGCAATAACAGGACTGCCACTGCCATACGTAGCAACAAATGCAGTAGGAATGCCGGCTACACCAGCCTCTACGGTAAAGCCGTTCTCTTTTAATGTTTTTTGAAGCAGTGCACTGCTCTTTACTTCTTTATAACCTACTTCTGCATAATCCCAGATCTGCAGAGCCATGTCTTTATACTGTGTATAGCCTGTTTGTATATCGGCTGATGCCTGTGTTTTCAACTGCTCATCTTTTGTGGGTGCCGTTTTACGTTGTGCAATGAGGCAGCAGTTTAATAACAGGAGCGTAATAATCAGTGAAAATATTTTCATACAAAAAAATTTATTGTCGAAAGATAAGAAGCAATCGTTAACAGTAACAAATCCGCAGGTATACTTTTTAGTGAACACAAAGAACTGCTTTTGTTTGTTAAACAATGATCAAATTGAATGAAAGATTCTACAAAGCAAAGAGGTTTTAAACCCACATTTTATTTTACTTAAATAATTTAATAGCAGAGTTGTATAAGAATTTCATTTTCATGCATATACATTAATTGTTATATCATCAAATACCTAATGAGAAACGCTTATCAACTTATATAGAGTTAGCAGTAAGTTTGTTTTATTTCAAGTTGCATCGGTTGATGATTAAATGAAAAAGGGTTTCTTTATGCAGTTATTGTACAACCCAATATCCAAATCATCAAAATGAAAAATTCCATTCTCAAGATTCTTTCACTTTTCTTCTTTCTGCAAATTTCCTTTACTTCTGTTAAGAGTCAGAATGTAGCTATTAATGCTACCGGTAATTTACCCGATGCATCTGCCATGCTTGATGTGCAGAGCCCAAACAAAGGATTACTAATTCCGCAGGTAAGTTTAGTATCCATCAACGATGCTGTAACGATTTTAAATCCAGCACCAAGTTTGTTAATCTACAATACCAATGCGGCTTTAGCAGGTGGCAAAGGATTTTATTATAACTCAGGAACCAATCTGCTACCGGTTTGGAGTAAGTTAGGCATTGCCAGTACCGACTGGAAATTAGCCGGAAATGCAGGAACCACGCCCGGTACAGATTTTATTGGCACAACCGACGCCAGGGATTTTGTTACCAAAACAAATAATCTGGAGCGGCTGCGGGTTTTATCAAACGGTAACACAGGTATAGGCGTAACTGCACCAACAGCAACATTACATTTAAAAGCAGGCAGTACTGCTGCAGGTACAGCACCGTTAAAATTGTCAGACGGACCATTAATGACAACTCCTGAACCGGGTACAATTGAATACAAAGGGCATTCATTTTTTGCCACAACTTATTTTGTTAGACGCAGCGTTATGCTGGCGCAGGATGTGGTGGTTAATCCGGTTATCGTTACAAATACAGGAGCTGAAACAGTGATTTATTCAGTTGCAATGGCTGCAGATTATCTTGAGCGGGGCAAAATGATTAATACCAAACTGTTCGGCCGTTTTTTCACCAATGGTGCAAGTGATATTTATACTATCAGGGTAAAGTTATCCGGTGTAACAATTCTCACGGTCACTTCTGTTTCTCAAAATGCCAATAACCGTCCTTTTGATATTGACATCCGCTCAATTGTGCGGAGCATTGGTGCAGCCGGAACAATTATTTCTTATGGGAAAACACAACAGGATAATCAAACGCCCAATATTGAAATGGGAAATCTTACAAACATCAATACAACATTAAGTAATACCATTACCATCACTGTTCAATGGAACAATACAAACATCAATAATATTTTTACGCTTGAAGGCGGAGCAACTGAATGTGTTGATGCCAATAATTAATCTGCTCTACTTAAAACTATTCCGTATCACTTATGTCTACCTCAAATCGTGTTTATTTTATAAACACACTCATCAGCTTTTTGCTTTGCCCGTATGTTTTATTTTCTCAGGGTGGTATATTTATTACACCCGGATCAAGTCTGGTAAATAACGGAAGCCCTCAGGTTGTAATCAATAATGCCGGATTAAGAAACGACGGTGCTTTTGTAAAAGCCTCCGGTACCGTTGTTTATACGGGGAACAGCAGTACGCCTAATTCAAATATATCGGGTACAGTCATCACTGATTTTTATAATCTTACATTGAATAAAACCGGCAACGGTATACAACTTTCAAATCACATCTCTGTAAGCAATGTACTTTCACTGGTGAGTGGCGACAGTGTTTTTTTAAATCAACAGGTGATCAGTTTGGGCAACAGCGGTAGTATAACCGGAGAAAATGCGCTGAGACGAATTACCGGTTTATCGGGCGGGTATATTGAAAAGATACAGATGCTAAATGCACCATCAGCAGTGAACCCGGGCAATATTGGTGTTGAAATAACCACAGCTGCAAATATGGGCTCAACCATTATCCGAAGAGGTCATGTACAACAGATGCCGTTGTTTTCGATTCACCGGTATTTTGATATTATTCCGGCGTTCAATTTAGCATTGAATGCAACACTTAAGTTTTATTATTCAGATGCTGAATTGGCAGGAAATACCGAAGCTGGTCTGCAACTCTACAGCAGCAGCACTGCAGGGTTGTTCTGGACGCTTCGTGGAAGTGAACAACGAAACAGCAGCAGCAATTTTGTGCTGAAAGAAAATCTGAATCAGATGAACAGATTTACTCTTAGTACTCCGGGCGTTTTAGGTGTAAACTGGATTTCAATTGATGCATACACTTCAAATGCAGCTACAAAACTTTACTGGAAAACAACCAATGAACAAAAGAAAGGGAATTATGAAATTGAACGCTCAGGTGATGCTGTGCATTTTGTACTCATTGATATTGTTGCAGGTATTGTGAATTATAACAGCACCTATCAGTATACAGACAGGATGCCATTGGTTGGTAAAAACTATTATCGGATCAGATGGGTTGATGATGAACAGTATACTTCTCTTTCGCCAATTGTAAACGTTCAGCAGGATCAGGAATCCATCAACCAAATCACTGTGTATCCCAACCCCGTTGCAGATGAACTGCGCCTGTCATTGATGGCAGCTAAAGAAGAAGAAACTTTTATTGAAATGGAAGATGTATATGGACGTTCTGTTCTGAAACAAAAAATAAAATTAACAAAGGGCTCAAATCGTTTGCAGTTACCCGTGAGCCATCTTAAAAACGGTATTTATACCATTCGTTTTACAGGAGCTCCGCTAAAAACGGCTCGTTTTGTTAAGCTTTAAATTTCACTATAGATTTATATTGATCAGTTGGCAGTGAAAAAAGAGAAATTATTTTTCCTGTAAGCAAGTATAACAGGAAGGAGCAGGTAACATTATGTAAATTGATTTTAACTCAACAGATCAATCATTCCTTTAAAGACCAGAACAAGTCCAATGATTGTAAGTCCGTATAATGCAAAGCTGAAATTTGTTTTGCTGTTAAATAATAACAATGTAAAAAGAAAGCCTGTTGTTAAAAGGAAGACTCCGATACCACAATAAACAAATGCAGCGTTGCGCTTTTTTTCTTTACGCTGTTTTTCCCATTCGCTGATGCAGTTCTTTGCTGTATCCGGAGTTAATCCGTTATCTGTCAGTCGTTGCTGAACTTCTGAATTAGTTAGTCCCTGTTGTTGAAGGGTATTGATCAGATGCAATGCATCTTTTACTTGGGCTGAATTCATTTAACTGCAGTTTTAAAGAAAGATAAAAAAAATCTTACGATAGATCACATCAATCCCAATAATACCGCCTGACCGTCAAAGCGGGAGTGTAGACATTTTGCTCCGTTGATTTTCCAAACGTACAAGTACCCCGACGCTTAAAGCTATGGAGCACAAGTGTGCGATGCAACCAAAGCTCCACATTGCAGAAAAGCCTGCTCCAAAATTGTCTTTCCTGTCTTTATCCACCGGCTCCAACAGACTCATTTCCAATGGCTGTTTTCACCTATCTTTGCGCACTTGAAAACGAAGGAGAATTGAATGAAGAATATCAGAAATTTTTGCATCATTGCGCATATTGACCATGGAAAAAGCACCCTGGCAGACCGTTTATTACAAACCACCGGTACCATTAACGACCGTGATATGATGGATCAGGTACTGGATGATATGGATCTGGAACGTGAAAAAGGAATCACCATCAAGAGCCACGCCATCCAGATTAATTACAAACACAAGGACGGACAGGAATACATTCTCAACCTCATTGATACTCCGGGCCATGTTGATTTCAGTTATGAAGTGAGCCGTGCACTGGCTGCCTGCGAAGGTGCTTTGCTGCTGGTTGATGCAGCACAGGGCATACAGGCACAAACTATTTCCAATTTATATCTGGCAATTGATAATAACCTCGAGATTATTCCCGTCATCAACAAAATTGATATGGACGGTGCAATGGTTGAAGAAGTAAAAGATCAGATTGTTGAACTGATTGGTTGCAAACCCGAAGAGATTTTATTAGCCAGCGGCCGTGCAGGTATTGGTATTGAAGAAATACTCGAAGCAATTGTTGAACGCATTCCTGCTCCTGTTGGTAAGGCCGATGAACCATTGCAGGCATTGATCTTTGACAGTGTGTTTAATAGTTTTCGTGGTGTAATTGTTTACTACCGCATCCGTAACGGAAGAATTAAAAAAGGCGATAAAGTAAAATTTGTAAGTACAGGTCAGGAATATGAAGCAGCTGAAGTTGGTATTCTTAAACTAAAGATGACGGAGAAGAAAGAAGTGACCTGTGGCGATGTAGGTTATATCATCACCGGTGTCAAAAATGCCAAAGAGGTGAAAGTGGGCGATACCATTACTCTGGCTGCTAATCCTACACAGGAACCCATTCAGGGTTTTCAGGAAGTAAAGCCGATGGTGTTTGCAGGTATCTTTCCTGTAGTGACAGATGATTTTGAAGAGCTGCGTGACTGTATGGATAAACTGCAGTTGAACGATGCTTCATTGACGTTTGAACTGGAAACTTCTCAGGCCCTTGGCTTTGGTTTCCGTTGCGGCTTCCTTGGTTTGCTGCACATGGAAATTATTCAGGAACGTTTGGAAAGAGAGTACAATCAAACCGTCATCACCACTGTACCCAACGTAAGTTTTATTGCCTACACCACCCGTGGTGAAAAAATATTGGTGAACAATCCAACCCAGATGCCGGAGCCAACAGCTATGGACAGGATTGAAGAACCGTTTATTAAAGCACAGATCATTACCAAACCGGATTATATCGGCAATATCATGACGCTCTGTTTGGGCAAACGTGGTATTCTCATCAACCAACATTACCTCACACCTACACGTGTTGAGCTGATGTTTGAAATGCCGTTAACAGAAATTGTATTTGATTTTTATGATAAACTGAAATCACAAACCCGTGGTTATGCGTCGTTCGACTATCATCCCATTGGTTACCGTGAAGCGGATATTGTGAAGATGGATATCCTGTTGAATGGAGATAAGGTAGATGCATTGAGTGCGTTGATTCACCGGAGTCGTGCACATGACTTTGGCCGCAAACTTTGTGAAAAGCTGAAAGAGCTGGTACCCCGTCAGCAGTTCCAGATTGCTATACAGGCAGCTATTGGTGCAAAAGTGGTGGCCCGTGAAACACTCAGTGCCATGCGGAAAGATGTAACTGCAAAATGTTATGGTGGTGATATCAGCCGTAAACGGAAATTGCTGGAGAAGCAGAAAGAGGGTAAGAAGAGGATGCGTCAGATCGGTAACGTAGAAGTTCCGCAAGAGGCATTTTTAGCAGTGTTGAAACTGGACGATTAAGAAGGCCTCAACAATTTCACTACAATTAAAATAGGTAAGGCACAAAGTTGAAAGAACTTTGTGCCTTTTGTTTTTTGTTCTGATTCAGAAATTGGTTTACCTTGAAATGATTCTTCATCTTAAATCTGTTGTATGAACGATTTTACTTTAAATAAAGAACCCGACCTGATAGTTACGGCACGCTTCGTAGAAAAAGGAAAAGACAAAGGTTTGTATGGCGATGATTATACTGTGCGTTTGTACGATCGTGATATTGCTGATGATGATTTTTTAGGTGAAAGTCGGTTAGATGCAGAAGGTCATATCCGCATTGCATTTGCACACGATGCGTTTGTGAATGAAAGTGCCTTTACAGAAACAAGGCCTGATTTTTATTTTATCATCCTTAAAAACGGTACTCCTGTTTTTACCAGTAAAGTACTGGAAGACCTGAGCCTGAAAGATCTGGAACAATTTAAAATGGGAGAGGGCGAGGTGATTGATCTGGGTAGTTTTTTGGTGGATGTGGAGAGCTAAGAGTTAAAAAGAGGGATAAAGAGTATTACCGTTTGAGAGGTTACAGAGTATTGTCATTTGTTTATTATTGGAGTGGCCTGTCAAACTGAGCTAAGCCTGCACTGAGCGAAGTCGAAGTGTCGGTGGAACTGTCACCCTGAGCCTGTCGAAGGGTTGACCATTTGAAATACAAAAGTTGAAGTATGAAACTTCACCATAACTACTTTGTTTAT
>JALHRP010000081.1 GCA_022841365.1 Chitinophagaceae bacterium
GATGTAAGAGACCGTCGTGAAGATGTTCGTGACCGTAAAGAAGACCGTCGTGATCGTAAGCGTGGCCGTTTCTAACAGATCAGCCCCTATGACGAAGCACTCTTCCCTATATATGAGGTGATACTTTTTTGGTATCACCTTTTTTGTTTTAATGAATCCGGTCGCCCCGTATTTCCATCCGGTTCATTAATTCTTTTTCAAACTCCAGCCATTCTTTCCATCGTTTACGCACTTTTGGTTTGGGTAAGTAATGTTCGGCCATTGTAATAAATAAAGTATAGTGGCCCGCTTCACTTTCCATAAACTTGCGGTAGAATTTTTTCATGTAATCATCATGCAACCCTTCGCTTAAGCGTTTAAAGCGTTCACAGCTTCTTGCTTCAATCAACGCCATGGTAAGCAACTCATCTAAAAAACGATCATCTACATGTCCAACTTTTTTTTGAAATGATAATAGCTCGTTTACATAAATATCTTTTCGTTGTCTTCCCAGTTTTAACCCCCGTTTATGAAGCTCTGCTAAAACAGCACGGAAATGTCCCCATTCTTCGGTAACAATCGGAGCTAATTCGGTTATAAGTTTTTCATATTCGCTGTAACGTTGAATAAGAGTGATGCAGGTAGTTGCTGCTTTCTGTTCGCAATAAGCATGGTCGGTTAAAATTTCTTCGAGTGAAATAGCGGTGAGGTCAACCCATCTTGGATCGGTTGGTAATTGTAAGCCGAGAATATTTTTTACATCAATGGTTTCTTCCTGCATGCTGCAAAAATAATGATGCCTGCGCAGCTGTTCAATTATTTGTGTGTTGCTGAAAGTGATTAAAACGAAAAGGCTCTCTTAAAAAAGGGAGCCAGTTCAATTTTAATCTAAAGGAATCAATAAAAAGGTCACAGGTTACAACGGCCGTACAACCAGGTGTTCTTGTATAAGTTGTAATGGTTAATGATGATGACACAAAATGACGGAAGTTTCTGATGCCAAACAATACCTCAATGCGGTAATACCTCATGGTGGTATTCAAGAAAGAAAGTTAAAAACGAACTGTTTTGTACATAATGCTCTTTTTGTTTAATTTTCAATCTTATTACCCAACTATGCGATTGTTACCCTGCCTCATTTCATCGGCCATTACAATTGGTCTTGTGGTTGTCTTTAATACAAGAATTGGCCCTGCGCCTGCGTTTGGACAGTTTTTAAGTCCGCAGCATGGCTTTTGGCAAAATGCCGAAGCGGTTGATCATGATTTTAATGAAGCCATCAGCATTCCATCATTAAACGGAAATGCAAGTGTGTATCTCGATGAACGTTTGGTGCCGCATGTTTTTGCAGACAACGATGCCGACGCTTATTTCATACAAGGTTACCTGCATGCAAAATTCAGATTGTGGCAAATGGAATTTTCTACACATGCTGCTGCCGGAAGAGTGAGCGAAATCATTGGTGAGCGGGCGGTTAACTTTGACCGTGAGCAACGACGCATCGGGATGGTTTATGCCGCAGAGAATATGCTCAAAGAAATGGAAGCAAATGAATTCACCAAACTTTCAACTGAACAATATACAGCCGGAGTAAATGCATACATCGCTTCGTTAACGGAAAGTGCGTTACCGATTGAATACAAAATACTGGGCTATCAGCCGGAGAAGTGGAGCAATCTGAAGACAGCGTTGTTTATTAAACAAATGACAAAGACACTTGCTTACTCTGTTGATGATCTTCCGTTAACTGCATTAAAGAATGTGTTTAGTGATGAACAGATGCAGATTCTTTTTCCGCAACTGCAGGATTCATTAGATCCCATTGTTCCAAAGGGAACCAAGTTTGAAAAAGCAGCATTCAATCCTATTGCACCTGCACAGGCAGATTCAGTTTATCTGCAGAAAAAAGACAGTGCATTAAAAATGGCCATGCTCCAGCAGCCATCAAAAGATAACGGCAGTAACAACTGGGCGGTAAGTGGTGTTAAAACAAAAAGTGGTGCGCCCATTCTCAGTAATGATCCGCATCTGGAGTTATCATTGCCCGCCATCTGGTTCGAAATGCAACTGACCACCAATACCATGAATGCCTATGGTGTTTCTTTTCCAGGTATCCCCGGTATTGTTATTGGCTTCAACGACAGCATTGCATTTGGTTTTACCAATGCCGGCAGAGATGTGCGTGATTTTTATGAAATTCAATTTAAAGATGCAGGCAAAAAACAATACTACTTTAATAAAGACTGGAAAGAAGCTGTACAACGTGTGGAAGAAATAAAAATTAAAGGCAAGCCGAGTTTGTTTGATACGGTTGCTTATACCATCTTCGGCCCTGTAACGTACGATGAGAGTTTTTCCACACCGCTTACAAATAAAAAAGCAATTGCCTGCCGCTGGATTGCACATGACCCCAGCAATGAATTATTGATGTGGCATTATCTGGATCGGGCAAAAAATTATGAGGACTATTACAACGCACTGCAGCATTTTACTGTGCCTGCCCAGAATATGATTTTTGCAAGCAAGCGTGGTGATATTGCCATCTGGCAAAAAGGAAATTTTCCTCTTCGCTGGAACAGACAGGGTATTTATGTAATGCCCGGTGTTGACAGTAGCTTTATGTGGCAGGGGATGATTCCTGCAACTGAAAATCCGCATCAGATCAATCCTGAAAGAGGATTTGTGAGCAGCGCCAATCAACGCCCCGTTGATGGAAGCTATCCTTATTTTATTCCCGGTGGTTATGATGTGTATCGTGGATTGCAGATCAACCGCAGGTTATCTGAAATGAATGCCATTGTTCCTGAAGATATGATGCGTTTACAAAACGATGTGTACAATGCATTTGCCGAAGTGGCAGTAAAGCTGATGTTGAAATATACCGATGTGTCGTTACTGAATACAGATGAGAACCGTTTTCTTGCATTGATACGGAACTGGAATTTGCAGAATGATGTTGATTCAAAAGCAGCAACTGTTTTTCAGGTGTGGTACGATAGTTTGGAAAATGCTGTATGGAAAGATGAGTTTTTGCAAAAAGATACGGTGATCTATGCATGGCCCAGTGAGAACACATTGGTTGATGCCCTCGCAAGAGATTCTGCTTTTTCATTTGCAGATAATATCAACACCACACAAAAAGAAACGGTGGCCGATGTATTTGTTTCATCTCTAAAAGCTGCCACAAAAGAATTGCTCCAGATGGAGAAAGAAAATACACTGGAATGGGCCGCACATAAAAATACTACTGTCTATCATATGCTGCGTGATGCTGTAATGCCTTTTGCAAAAAAAGGATTGAAGATTGGCGGTGGTAAACATATCATCAATGCAACGCAACACAGTCATGGACCAAGCTGGAGAATGATTGTGCATCTTACAGAACAAACAGAAGCCTATGTGGTTTATCCGGGCGGGCAAATTGGTAATCCCGGCAGTAAGTATTATGATCAGTTTATTGATACCTGGGCCAAAGGAAATTATTACAAAGCATGGATCATGAAGAAAGGAGAGGAGAAGAGTGAAAAAGTAAAATGGGTTATTCAATTTAAAAAAGCTTAATATTCGTCAGACGCCCTCGTCGGACGGATTAATTACAAACGATAAGATTATGAAATTTTTTGTTGCCTTTATACTCACTGCGCTTTTAAGTTATGCCGCCGGTTTTTATTTACCCTGGTGGAGCATTGCCATCACTTCATTTGCAGTGGCAGCCATCATTCCGCAAAAACCGCTTCGTGCTTTCTTAACCGGCTTTTCGGCTTTGTTTGTATTATGGATCGTTCTTGCGTTGTACATTGATTTCAATAATGAACACATCCTTTCCATGAAAATTTCAGAATTGCTGTTTAAATCACATTCGCATGCATTGATCATGTCAGTAACAGGATTAGTAGCAGGATTGGTAGGAGGGTTTGCTGCGTTGGCAGGGGCTTATCTCCGTAAAAGTAAATCTGCATCTGCATGATAGCTGTTGCACAAAGAACACAAAGCTTACACTAAGGTCGCAAAGCAATACACTCGTGACCTTTGTGGTTTTCTTAGTGCACTTTGTGAAACTGGTTTTTTACAGAATTAGTTTTTTACTAACAGATGCAGAAGTACTTTCGTGTGGCATGATTAAAAACCTATTTCTCCTCTTGTTTCTTTGTTTGAGCGGATCTTTATTTGCCGGTAAAATTTCGGGTACAGTAAAATCTGATAAGGGCGAACCGCTTCCGTTTTCATCCATCACTGTTAAAGGATCCAAAGCAGGCACATCAGCAAATAATCAGGGTGCTTATTTTCTGCAATTAGAACCCGGCACTTATACACTTATCTGCCGTCATGTGGGTTATGAACGAACGGAACAAACAATCACTGTTACCGCTGCAAATGCAGAATTGCATTTCATTTTAAAAGAACAAACCGTAAACCTTGGTGAAGTAGTGGTGAAAGCTGGTGCAGAAGATCCGGCCTATGCCATCATCCGCAAAACGATTAAGAAGCGTAAAGAACACCTCAACGAAAACAAAGTGTTTGAATGCGAAGTTTACAGCAAGGGCACCATGAGCTTACGGAACTATCCAACAAAATTCTTTGGACAAAAAGTAGACTTTGAAGATGGTGATACCAGCAAGAAGAAAATGATTTATCTCTCAGAAACCGTTTCTAAACTTTCTGTTGATGGACCTAACAAACGAAAGATTGATGTATTGAGCACAAGAGTAAGCGGACAAAGCGATGGCTTTGGTTTTGCAGGCGCCGGCTTTTTTTCGTTTTATGAAAACAATGTGCAGATCAGCAATTCATTAAATCCGAGAGGATTTGTTTCGCCCATTGCAGAGAATGCCATGAACTTTTACCGTTACAAATATGAAGGTGCTTTTAGTGAAGATGGTAAACTCATCAGTAAAATAAAAGTGATTCCTAAACGGAAATATGAACCCTGTTTTAACGGCTACATCAATATCATTGAAGATGAGTGGCGCATCCACAGTCTTGAATTAAAGCTCACCAAAGAAAGTCAGATGAGTCTTGCAGATACTCTGCGTATTGAACAGATGTATCAAATGCTGGGTGTGGATGAGTGGGTTCCGCAAAACCAGATACTCTATCCTTCTGTTAAGTTTTTTGGTTTTGATGCGTACGGAAGTTTTGCAAATGTGTACCGCAATTTTAATATAGAACCGGTATTTCAGAAAAAGCAATTCAATAATACGGTGCTCAAATATGAAACGGGCAGTAATAAAAAAGCCATCACGTATTGGGACAGTATCCGTCCGTTGCCTTTAACCGTGGAAGAACAACGGGACTATGTAAAGAAAGACAGTCTGGAACAGTTGCGTAACGATCCGCATTATCTCGATTCACTGGATCGTATCAGCAACAAGATCCGCATCAGCAATATTCTGTTGAGCGGAAAAAATATCAGCAATCAAAAGAAGAAGATGAGTTACACCATTCCTTCTATTGTGCAGGGGATTAGTTTTAATACAGTTGAAGGTTTGGTGATTGATGCACCGGTAACCATCCGTAAAGAATTCAGCGACAGAAAAAATCTTACCATCATACCGCATGTGCGGTACGGCTTCAGCAGCCAGCAATTTTACGGGTGGGGAACAGTGCGTTATAACTTTGGCAAAAAATATTTTGCCAACATCTCTGTGAGCGGCGGCAAACGGGTGTATCAGCTGAATAACGAAAATCCCATTGAACCTTTACAGAATACCATTTCCAGTTTATTCTATGTAAAAAACTTTATGAAACTGTATGCCACCAATTATGCACGCATCAATTTTTCAAAAGGCATAGGAGCAGGGTTTACGGTGTTTGGAAATTTTCAGTTTCAGGACAGGTTGCCATTAGAAAATACAACCGATTACAACTGGAGAAGTAAAACAACCCGTCAATACCTGCCCAACTTTGCTTCAGAAATCGTCAGCAATAATTTTATCCGTCATCAGGCAAGTACACTTTCACTTGGCATAACCATTCAGCCAAAATCCAGATACATTGAGTTTCCTGACAGGACTATCAATATCGGATCGAGCTGGCCACTCTTTACTTTGCAATACACAAAAGGTATTTATGGTTTATTGGGTAGTGATGTGAATTACGACAAATGGCAGCTAACGGTTCGGGATAACCTCAATTTAAAATTACTCGGCCGGTTTAATTACCGTTTAAAAACGGGTGGTTTCATTAACAGCAATACCGTTCAGTTACAGGATCGTAAACACATACCCGGTAACCGTTTAATTACAGCCGAAGATTATCTCACTACGTTTCAGCTAACACAGTATTATCAGTACAGCAATACAGAAAAAATGTACGCACTTGCATTTGCTGAGCATCATTTCAATGGATTTCTTACCAATAAAATTCCGGGCTTTAAAAAACTCAACTGGAATTTGGTTACGGGAGCAAATCTCATGTGGCTGCCAACAAAAACATATGCTGAGTGGCATATTGGGTTTGAAAATATTTTCCGTTTTCTACGTGTTGATATTGTAACCGGTTATACAAAAGGGCTTGCTCCCAGATATGAATACCGCATTGGATACAATATCCGCCTGGGCAGGAGTGATGACTAATCTCTTTTTCTTTATTTTATTGTCCGGCTTATCTTTGCCACGCTTTAGAATTTTGCCCAACCTGCAATTGGGATTCTAAAGACCCTGAGCGAACTTGTCCCGATTATTTCGGGAGTCGAAGGGTCTGAAGTACATCGAGCGTAGTCGAGATGTGCTTTGCATAAAATTCAAACATAATGGCACAGCTACACAACCGCATCTCCCGTAAGGAGTTAAAAGAACGTATTCTTACAGATCCTACACCACGCACCACCATTTCGTTTTATTGTTATTTCAAAATTGAAGAACCGAAGTTGTTTCGTGATCAGTTGTATAAAGACTTTACAGCATTGGGTGTGATGGGTCGTATTTATCTTGCATATGAAGGCATTAATGCACAGATCAGTTTACCCGCTGCAAACATGGATGCATTCAGAAATTATCTCTATGCCATTGAACCGCTCAACGGACTTCGTTTGAATGTAGCGGTTGATGATGACTCAAAAAGTTTTTATGTGCTGGATATAAAAGTGCGGAACAAAATTGTGGCTGATGGTATAGAGGACCCTGCATTTGACATGGCCAACCGTGGACGATATGTAGATGCAGAACAATTCAACCAGCTCACTAATGATCCCAACACCGTGGTGATTGATATGCGCAATCATTATGAATATGAAGTGGGGCATTTTGAAAAGGCCATTGAAGTGCCCAGCGATACCTTTCGTGAACAGTTGCCCATGGCGGTTGATATGATGAAGGAAGATAAAGACAAGAACATCATTATGTATTGCACAGGTGGTATCCGTTGCGAAAAAGCAAGTGCCTTTATGTTGCATCAGGGATTTAAAAATGTTTTTCATTTAGAAGGCGGCATCATCAATTATGTGAATCAGGTAAAAGAAAAAGGACTGGAGAATAAATTTCATGGAAAGAATTTTGTGTTTGATCAGCGGTTGGGCGAACGGGTTACTGAAGAAATCATTTCCAATTGTCATCAATGCGGTAAACCGGCCGATACACATGTAAACTGTGTAAACGATGCCTGTCATCTCCTGTTTATTCAATGTGATGAATGCAAACAGAAAATGGAAGGTACCTGCAGCAAAGAATGTTTTGATTTTATTCATTTGCCCGAAGAGGAACAAAAGCGGCTACGCAGTGGAATAGACAAGGGGAGGAATGTGTTTAATAAGGCAAAATCGAGATTAAAGGATTTGAAAACGGAGTAAAGGCATCCGGGAATATTCTTTTTTACTAAAACTTCATAATTAACCATGCAGGTATTTATTGTCGCTTTGCATTTTTAGGCTATTGTGCAAGTAATTGATTATTGGATAAATATTGACGTTGCTTGTGCATCATTAACCCCATTTGTCAACATTGTTTTTATACCATTTTTCCAAAATACTGCCAGCCTTTTAGTGCCTATTGTTTCATGTCCAGCTATATATACATCGTCTCCCAAAACCTGTATTGAAGTTGCTACTGTATTTTTTGTTCCATCCGACAGTGAAACAGGATTCCCATTTTTCCAATACTTCGCTATTGAGATTGCTCCGATGGTTTCCGAGCCTGCCACATAAACGTCTCCACCAGTAACGAATATTGATCTTGCTATTGCACTGTTTATGCCATTTGAGAGAGAGACTGGGTTTCCATTTTTCCAATACTTTGCAATGTCTAAACTTGTACCGCTTTTCTCTGAACCAGCCAAATAGATGTCATTTTCTGAAACGAATAAAGCATTTGAAGAACTGGTTGAGTTCGGATTAAGTATAATTGGATAAGATGCATTATTTTTCCACATTAAGGCATTAAAGGTATTACCCCAAGTAAAACTTGCAACATATACATCGTTAGATAAAACCACAATACCACAAGCAACATTATTAATATTAGCAACATTTATAACAGTGGGTGCCCCATTTTTCCAATAAAGAGCACTATTGAATGATGTTGAATTGTCGATTGCTGTACCAGCGCCATAAAGATCGCTACCTGATATAAAAAGTGACAAAACAGATCCATGCACTAAACTGTTAGTTGACCACATAGTAGGCGAATCATTCTTCCAAACTGTAGGAAAGGATAATCCAACTGAAGGGTTATGAGCTGAGCCTGCAGCGTATACATCGTTACCGTTCACTATTATACAATTCACAACAGCTCTATCCTGTAAAACTGTTTCTATGCCATTTTTCCAATACTTGGCTGTATAATAAATACCATTCAATTCATTTCCTGAAACAAAAACAGTTGGAATATAAGTAAAGTTATTCCCTGTAGCCGTTCCACTTGCAGTAGTTACAGAAACTGGACCTGTTCCTGCTCTTTCGGGAATAAGAACTGTAAGAGTTGTTTCTGTTGCTGCTTGTATAAATGCAGATTTACCATTTATTGAAACCTGATTGTTTGATGGATTAGAATTAAAGTTATTTCCATTAATAGTAATGCTTGTATTGAATTGGCCTGAGGCTGGGCTGAAAGATGTAATAATAGGATTTGTAGATTGTGCCGGCGGAATTGGATACTTTTTTTTACAGGAATAAACTGTAAACAGTATTGTAGCCGTAGCTAAGATTTTTTTCATAGTCTACAATGTTTCAAAGTAAATTAATTAAAATTATCATGAATCATCTATATAAAGGCGCAAATTTCCAGAAGATCTGTGTTTTTTTGACTATCATCCAAACCATTCTGCAAATTTTTTAAGATCCACATTACCACCCGATAAAATAATGCCCACTCTTTTACCTGCAAACTGTTCTTGATTTTTAAGCAAAGCAGCTAAAGGCACTACACAGCTTGGCTCTACAATAATTTTCATTCGTTCATAAACCAGTTGTAACGACGAAATAATTTCATCTTCACTAACAGTGAAGATGTCTGTTACATATTGCTGAATGATGGGAAAAGTTTTATCACCCAGCTTGGTAAGTAATCCATCAGCAATGGTATTGATGTATGGTGCTGTTTCAATCTGTCCACTCTTGAACGAAAGCACTGCATCTGCAGCACCTTCGGGTTCGCCTGCATATACTTTTGTTGCAGTAGAAAAATAATGTGCACTTAAAGCAGTGCCGCTCAACAAACCTCCACCGCCAACAGGAGCAAAAATTGCATCAAGTGCAGGAATTTTTTCGAGTAATTCTTTTGCACAGGTTGCCTGCCCTGTGATTACCCGTTCATCATTATAAGGATGTATAAATGCTGCGCCGGTTCTGTCAACAATTTCCTGCAATGCATTTTCTCTTGCCTGTTGATTGGGTTCGCAAAAAATAATGTCGGCACCATAGCCTTTCACTGCATCCACTTTTACTTTTGGCGATGTGTTGGGCATAACAATGAAAGCTTTTGTGCCTACCTCCCTAGCAGCATAAGCAATGGCTTGTGCATGATTGCCCGACGAATGTGTGGCTATGCCATTGGCCAGTTGATCCTTTGGTAAGGTTAATACAGCGTTCATGCCACCACGTATTTTAAAGGCGCCGATCTTTTGAAAATTCTCACACTTAAAAAATAATTCAGCTCCGGCAATGGAGTTAATAAAAGTTGATGTAAGTACAGGTGTTTGATGAATGAAGGGTTTTACCCGTTCATGTGCCTGTTCAATTTGTTCTTTGGTGATTTGCATAAAAAACGGGCTCTTTATTTATTGTCATGGCTAAAGCCATCTTGTTTCATTTGAATAACCCGTGCTTTAAAGCCCGGGTTATGAATGCAGGTAACAAAGGGCTTTAGTCCAGATAATTATTATTCAGTTGCAGCTATACAATCAATTTCAATTCCGCAACCATAGTTAAGTTGGTTACATGGAACAACAATTCTCGCCGGACGATGTTCGCCCATGATCTCTGCAAACACCTGGTTAAACTTTGGCCAGTTACTGATATCAGCAATAAATACATTCACCTTTAAAAGGTGATGCAGACTGCTGCCGCTTGCAAGTAAGATGGTTTCAATATTTTTCATGCATTGCCTCACTTCATCTTCAATGCTGGCAATTTGAGGTTCGCCCTTTTCATTCAATGCCAATTGTCCGCTTACATACACTGTTTTGTTATGCACAATGGCAGGAGAGTAGTACCCTTTTGGTACAGGCATTGTTTCGGGATAAATTTTTTTCATTGCAATAAAATTGATTTTATTTTTTAATCCACTTTAAACAAACGGGTTTCGACACGTTGATCCGTTGCTTTGAATCTTCCAACAAACCGGTTCGTTTATCTACATTAAAAATAACCACTTCATCACTGTCACGATTGGCCACTAATAAAAAATTTCCGGCAGGGTCGAAGATGAAATTTCTGGGGTGCAGGCCCAGTGTGGGTTGAAAACCTGCAATCTTTATCATGCCCGTTTCCTGATCAATGGAAAAAATGGCAATCGAGTTGGCGTCGCCACGGTTACTGCAGTATAAAAATTTTCCATCGGGCGAAACATGAATATCTGCCGATCCCATTGCACCCTGATAACTCATGGGGTGACAGGAAGTATTTTGCAGCAATGTTAATTTGCCTTCTTCAAATTTAAATGCACTCACAGTTCCTGAAAGTTCTTCAATTAAATACGCATATGGTCTGGTTGGATGAAAGCTGAGATGCCTTGGACCGGCACCTGCATTCACATCATAAAAAGGAGGTTCAGCAGGTTGTAACGCACCGCTCTTTTGTGCAACGGTGTACAGCATCAGTTTATCCGATCCCAGATCTGGTACGAACAGATAATTCTGATCGGGCGAAAAAACCGTTGCATGCACATGCGCTTTTTCCTGTCTGGTTCTGTTTACACTGCTGCCTTTGAGTTGTATAATTTGTTTGGGTTGATTGATGAGTCCGTTTTCACGCACATCTATCACAGCCAGATTACCACCGGTATAATTGCCCACCACTAAGTGTGTACCTTTTTTGTTGATGCTGATATAACAAGGATGTGCACCTGCACTTACAACATCATTTAATTTTGTTAAGGTGCCTGAATCTTTGTTGAACTGAAATGCAGTAACCATACCCGGATTATCTTCATTCACTGCATACACAAATTTTTGATTGGGTGCAACCGCCAGATAAGATGGGTTGGATGTTTTAACAGAACTCAGCAGTTTTGCTTCACCCGATGTTTTGTTAAAGTCGTACACATAAATACCGTTACTCCCTGCCGAAGTATATGTGCCAACCAGTAAACGATACTCCTGCGCATAACTGTGAACGACAGGAAGCAATAAAACAAACAAGATTATTTTTTTCATCTGTATCAGTTTTCTCTGCTTTTTGCAGATGGTGATTGATTAATGCTAAGGGCATCAGCTTAGAAAAATAAAGGTATACCTTTCAACGCCTGCCAAAGTAAAAACAAAACAAACAGGAAATAGAATAGGGAAAACAGAAAAACCTGTTGTTTGGTTTTTGCAATAAACCATGCAAATAGCGGAATAATCTGCAGTGCATGCATACCGAAAAAATGTGCTACCCTTAAATCACCGTAGATTTTACTCCAGTTGAAGAGAGGTAATCCTTCGCCACCGTCTGCAGCGCCAACTGTATGCTGTAGCCGGGCAGCCATTGCGCCACCTTCAAACGCAAAAATTACAAAGAACAAGATGGCTATGCGGATGGCCCAGATATAGTGCATGGGCACATTGAAATGTTTTTGACGAAAAAATAAAATGCCGATAAACAAGGTCCACAATGTTAAAATAGTAATGGCAACTCCCATGAGACTGAACAGTAAACCATACAGTTTGGTGGAGATATTAAAATGCGAAAGACGTCCGTTAGCTGCCTGCCATACAATGATCACTAATTCAAAACTGAGAATGAGGATAACTACCCAGTTGTAGATCGTTACTGCACGTTGTCTGTTGAGGTGATGCATGAACCAACCCATTGCCCAGGAAAAAAGCACGGTTGATAAAAAAAACTTCATTGGTTTGATCCATGCATTTATGCCTAGTACAACGCTATCATCAAGCTGCATCATAATCAAACACACAACTGCACCCAGTACATTCAGCCAGCCATACCAGTACATGGATGGGTTGCGTTGTTTCAATTGCATTAAAAAATTCATGAGGAATGATTTATTTGAAAGGATGTTCAATAGAAAGCTTCGTGAACTTTGTGTAACCTGAAATTTCATAACACGAAGTACACAAAGTAGGCACAAAGAACACAAAAGCGTCTTTTATTTTATACTTCTTTATTCAGCAGGAAACTTTACAACTAATAATTA
>JALHRP010000082.1 GCA_022841365.1 Chitinophagaceae bacterium
AGAGATGATACAATGCTTAAAAAACTTCCGTTGATGAAAGACATAGCAAACACCGCTGTTTTTCTTGCATCGAATATGGCAGCTGCTATTACCGGTTGTACAATTGACGTAACTGCAGGCACAACAGCGGCAATCAATTATGATGTAGCACAAACAGCATTTTTGAAAGAAGGAAACAATAATGTGTAAAGCAAAAGTGATAACTGATTTTATTTTACAGCTGCCGCAAGTCTGATTTCTTTCTCCAGGTCTTCCGGTTTCATTTCTGCTTCAACAAATTTCCGGTAACCTGTTTTTTTATTGATGAATAATGTAGCTGGCATTGAGCCCGTCCATGCACTGTCAATCCGTGGACAGAATTCATCCGGCTTTTCTTCATCGAGCCAAACAATCTCGGCAGTGTACTTCCGCTTGATGGCAAAGTCACGAATCTTTTTTGGATAATACTCTTTAAAATCTAAACTTACCAGCAGCAGTTTTACATGTTGGTCTTTGTATTTTTTTGTTACAGTATGAAAGTATGGGATTTCCGCAATACATGGCCCGCAGAAGGTTGCCCAGAAATTTATCACCAGCACAGAATCACTCTCTGCAGCATATTGCAACAGATCATCCATCTTCCAACGCTTGATAGGCTGTGCATCAATTGAGTTTACAAAACAACTGATGAGAAATAAAAAAAGGATTCGTTTCATGTGTTCATTATTATTTTTAATTGGCCACATAGTATATCCACAAAAATTATCATCGCTGTTAGTATAAATTAGCTCGATAATTTTTATGGATATTTCATAGGTTAAAGTTACTGTGCTTCTTCGTTTATTGCATCCAGGTCGTCTGACTGAAATCCCCACTCATCCAATAATGTATTGAAAGTTTCATCGGGTAAACGCTGTTGATTATAGTGCCCTGCATTTGTTTTTTGCCGTAATGCTTCATAAATACTCACGGCACATGCAACAGAAATGTTGAGCGATTGAATAATCCCCATCTGCGGAATTAAAAAATTTCCATCGGCCATTGCACGAATTTCTTCACTCACACCATTGTGTTCATTGCCAAAAACCAATGCCACACTGCCGCTAAAATTAATATCGTATAAACTCACTGCATCACTGCTGAGGTGTGTTGTGTAGATCTTCTCGTATTTGTTGCGGATCTCTTTAAAACAAGCTTCCGCATCCTCATACTGGTGAACGGTTAACCATTTCGCTGCGCTGGAAGAACTTCTGGCTCCCCATTTTTTATGTCGTGGAATCTTGTTGGTTAGTACATAAAGTTCCTGTATACCAACAGCATCGCATGTACGCATCACAGCTGAGATATTGTGCGGATCAAATACATTTTCCAGCACCACAGTTAAATCGGGTTGTCGTTTACGGAGCACAGACAGGAGTCGCTCACGGCGTTGAGGAGTCATAAAACGAAATTAATGGAAAATATTACCTGTATAAAAGTTAATCAACACGTTTGTATCTTCTGAAAGGACGTAAAAATTTAATTCCTTTTGATGTTTGAAAACGTGTTGCCACCTGTTGCCAGTTTCCCTTAGCAGTAGTCCACACCAGAAAATGTAAATGCGGGAACAACGTGTAACCGGTTTTTCCGCTTAATCCAATTACCTGTCCCTGTTGTATGGTATCGCCCACTTTCACAAGTGATCCATTAAACTGTAAATGCCAGTATCCTGCTCTTGAACCATCTTCATGTTGAATAACAATCATGTTGCCGTGAGGTCTGTACTTTCTGTTCCAGCCACCTTTACTGCCATCTTCTTTTACCCGTACAACCACTCCCCCTCTTGCAGCATGAATATTTGTGCCTCGTTTCATTTTAAAATCAAGAGCTGCACGGTTCCTGTGTGAAAAACTGCTGAAATAACCCTGCACAATTAATTTACTGGTATTATTTTCAAAAGGGAGTTGATAAACAAAACTGGTATCATCTTTTACCTTTCCTTTCTGTAATAGCTTAAGTTTTGTTTGATAGGGATCTTTATGAATGGCGCAACCCGTAGTGAGCAGCAGAAGAAAAAGAAAGGCAGGATTAATGAAACGATGTTTTGCCATATCTGCAAAAATAAAAAGGCTCCTGTTACCAAAGCTATTGGTCTTTCAAATTTGATAAAAAAAGAAGACCCTTGAAAAATCAAGAGTCTTTTAATGTCGGGACGATCCCGCTTCAAGCGGGACGACTCTCCCGCCAAAGCGGGATGCGCCAACGTTCAATGATATAAAAAGCAAAAGCCTCACTTTGCAGTGAAGCTTTTTGTTTTGTCGGGACGATCCCGCTTCAAGCGGGACGACCCTCCCGCCAAAGCGGGATGCGCAAGCGTTCAATGATATAAAAAACGAAAGCCTCACTTTGCAGTGAAGCTTTTTGTTTTGTCGGGACGATCCCGCATCAAACGGGACGACCCTCCCGCCAAAGCGGGATGCGCAAGCGTTCAATGATATAAAAAACGAAAGCCTCACTTTGCAGTGAAGCTTTTTGTTTTGTCGGGGCGATCCCGCATCAAACGGGACGACCCTCCCGCCAAAGCGGGATGCGCAAGCGTTCAATGATATAAAAAACGAAAGCCTCACTTTGCAGTGAAGCTTTTTGTTTTGTCGGGACGACTAGATTCGAACTAGCGACCCCTTGCACCCCATGCAAGTGCGCTACCGGGCTGCGCTACGTCCCGAACTTCAAGCAAGATTATGATCCTGCAAGTATCTTTTAGCACCCCTTTTTTTGATCTTCATTTCCAGTTGAACAGATTCTGATCTGGTAATACATTCAAACGAAATAATCAATAGCCAGGGAATACCCTTTTTTGTAAAACTACCTTTTCCTGAATTATGTTGTTGTAAGCGATGGTTAACGTCCTCTGTACTTCCAACATAATATTTTTCTAAAGAACTGCTATGGAGTATATAAACATAGAACATACTCATTTCTTTAAACGATCCTCCCGCCTCAAGCGGGATGCGCTACGTCCCGAACTTTAGAAACAATAATTCATCCCTGAATTATGCGGGGGGCAAAAGTAAGATTTAAATGCATTTGATACAAAATCAATCAACAAAAACTATCTTAGCGCCGCAATAACTTGAACCCGTTACATGACCATTCTCATCAGGCAGGCACACATTATTGATCCGGCTTCTCCTTTTAATGGCACCAATCAGGACGTTTTAATTGAAAACGGAATGATCCGGCAGATTGGTCAATTACCAAATGCATCAGCCGATCAGATTATTCAACAGGAACATCTGCATCTTTCTCCGGGTTGGGTTGATCTGTTTGCCCATTTCTGCGACCCCGGTCTGGAATACAAAGAGACACTTGAAACCGGCATAGCTGCAGCTGCCGCAGGTGGCTTTACAGAAGTAATGCTGTTGCCCAACACACAACCGGTGATGGCTGGTAAATCGCAGGTTGAATATGTGGTGCAAAAAACAAAACATGCTGTTGTTACAGTTCATCCATTAGGTGCCATTACCAAACAAACCGATGGAAAAGAACTTGCAGAAATGTATGATATGCACGTTGCAGGTGCTATTGGATTTACAGATGGTATTCGTCCTGTACAATCTGCAGGGCTATTACTCAAAGCACTGCAGTATGTGAAGTCAATCAATGGAACGGTTATACAAATACCCGATGATGCAACCATCGGCACATATGGTTTAATGAACGAGGGCATTGTGAGTACAAGATTAGGATTGCCGGGCAAACCCGTTTTAGCTGAAGAAATTCAGGTAGCAAGAGATATTAAATTAACGAGATACGCTGAATCGAAGCTTCACTTCACCGGTGTTACTTCGCCCAAAAGTTTAGAATACATCAACCGAGCAAAAGAAACCGCTATTGCTGTCAGTTGTTCTGTTACTCCTGCACATTTATATTTTAGTGATGAGGATTTGCAGAGTTATGATACCAATTTAAAATTATATCCACCGTTAAGAACAACAGCAGAAAGAGATGCTTTGAAACAGGCAGTGCTCAATGGTGCTGTTGATTGTATTACATCACATCATCAGCCACATGAATACGACAGCAAGGTTTGTGAGTTTGAATATGCAAAACCAGGCATGATTGGTTTGGAAACAAGTTATGGAGTAATGGGTGCAGTATTTGGGAAAGAGCTGACTGCTCAAAAATGGGTGGAGCTTGCAAGCATCAACCCCAGAAAAATTTCAGGGCTGCCGATGCCAACAATAAAAGAAGGAGCTGCAGCCAATGTAACAATCTTTAACCCGCATGCGACATATGTATTTACCGAAGATGCCATTCGATCCAAATCAAAAAATTCCGCCTTTATTGGCAAAGAGTTAAAAGGAAGAGTGATTGGCATCATCAATAACAATCAACTTAAACTCAACTAAAACTTTGTTTATGGAAAAAACGCAATCAAACCCATTGGTACAATACGGTATCATGAGCGCTGTAGTTGGTGTATTCATTTATATTTTACTTTACCTCGGCGGAGTAAAAGTATTTATGAGTCCGGTAGCATATATCGGTTACGCTGTTCCTATTTTGTTTGCAGTACTTGCATGTTTAAAACAAAAAAAGAATCAGGGTGGATTTTTAGAATTTTCAAGTGCATTAAAAATAAGTTTTGGCGTGTTTGTGTTAACAGCATTTGCTACTACTGTTGTATCTTATTTACTCATGAATTATATTGATCTTGAATTTAGTCAGGCAATGCAACAGGCATCAATGGAAATGAGTGAAAAAATGATGAAACGTTTTGGCGCTAGTCAGGATGTGATTGATAAAGCGCTGGCCGATTCTGCCAATAAAAATCCGTTTTCACTCGGCAAGATGGCACTGGGCTTTGCCATCAGTTGTATTTTATGGTTTTTAATTTCACTACTCATTGCTGTGATTGTTAAAAAGAAAAACCCGGCAGATGAAATGCCGCAAACCATGTAAATTGTTTCATGAACGTAAGTATTGTTATACCGCTGAAAGATGAAGCTGAATCATTACCCGAACTCTGTTCATGGATTGAACGTGTGGTGAATGAGCAGCAGCTCTCGTATGAAATCATTTTAATTGATGATGGCAGTACTGATGATTCATGGAAAGTAATCCGTGAACTGCGTTCCACCAATCAATACATCAAAGGCATCCGGTTTCAACGTAACTATGGTAAATCAGCAGCTTTAAACGAAGGTTTTAAAGCAGCACAAGGTGATGTAGTGATTACCATGGATGCTGATCTGCAGGATAGTCCGGATGAAATTCCTGAACTCTATCAAATGATTATTACAGGTGGAAATGATTTAGTGAGCGGCTGGAAGAAAAAACGATACGACAATACGCTTACAAAAAATATTCCCTCTAAATTATTCAATGCGGCAACAAGACGTATGAGTGGCATTAAGCTGCACGATTTTAACTGCGGTCTTAAAGCATACAGCAATAAAGTGGTAAAGAGTGTGGAGGTATATGGTGAAATGCACCGCTATATTCCGGTGCTGGCCAAGTGGGCAGGGTTCCGTAAAATTGGAGAGAAGGTGGTTGAACATCGCAAACGAAAATATGGTGTTACAAAATTTGGGTGGAGTAGATTTGTAAACGGGTTCTTAGATCTTGCAACTATTACATTCGTTGGAAAATTTGGAAAAAGACCCATGCATTTTTTTGGATTATGGGGTACGTTGTTTTTCCTGGTTGGTTTTGGCATTAGCGGATACCTGGTGATCTCAAAAATAATTGACAGCAATTTTTCCATCACCAATCGTCCAACTTTTTTTATTGCACTGGCAGCGATGATCATTGGCTCACAATTGTTTCTTGCAGGTTTTATTGGTGAATTAATATCCAGAAGTTCTTCTGAAAGAAATTTTTATTTGATTGAGGATAAAGCGGGGTTATGATGAGATAGAGTCACAGATTTGACTGATTGAAAGGATATACACTGATTATTAACTTTCATCAATATGTTTTTACATCAGGATCTGACCGAAAGAATCATCCGATGTTATTATAACGTCTACAATGGGCTTGGTTATGGTTTCCTTGAGAAGGTATATGAGAATGCCTTGTTGATTGAGTTGAGAAATGCAGGTCTTACTGCTGTAAATCAATTTCCGATAAAGGTTTATTATCAAGAATCAGAAGTAGGAAGTTATTATGCAGATATATTGGTTGAGAATACAGTTATTTTAGAATTGAAAGCCGGTGAATTGGAAGAAACAATACTCAACCACGAACTGCAACTCACCAACTATTTAAAAGCAACAAATTACGAAGTAGGTTTACTTTTATTGTTTGGGATCAAACCCCAGGTAAAAAGAAAAATTTTCTCTAACGACATTAAATAAATCTGTTAAATCAGCAGAATCAGTTCAATCAGTGACTCCATTGAATCTATCCAAAAAAATCATCATCCTCGGCCCGGCACATCCACTCCGTGGAGGTATTGCCATTTATAACGAGCGGTTGGCAAGGCAATTTCAATCAGAAGGTCATGATGTAACTATTTATTCGTTTAGTTTGCAGTATCCCGATTTTTTGTTCCCCGGCACAACACAATATTCATCTGAACCGGCACCGGCAGATTTAAACATTAAAACAGTCATCAATTCCATCAATCCATTTAACTGGATAACTGTTGGCAACGAAATTAAAAATCTGAAAGCAGATTTGGTAGTTGTGCGTTACTGGCTGCCCTTGATGGGGCCGGCATTGGGAACCATTCTTCGCCGCATCAAATCAAATAAACATTCTAAGATTATTTGCATTGCAGACAATGTAATTCCACATGAAAAACGCATCGGCGATCATGCATTTACCAACTACTTTATCAAACCCGTTGATGCATTTATTACGATGAGTGAAAAAGTGTTGACGGATCTACGTTCTTTCACACAAACCAAACCTGCACAGCTGGAACCGCATCCTTTGTATGATGTGTTTGGTGAAGCAGTTTCAAAAGCTGAAGCAAGAAAGCATCTCAACATCAATCAAAACGATTTTATTTTTTTATTCTTTGGCTTTATCAGAAAATACAAGGGATTAGATTTGCTTCTTGAAGCAATCGCCAAACTCAGGAACGCTCAACTACAAACTACCAACTACAAACTTCTTATTGCCGGTGAATTTTATGAAGACCGGAAACTATATGATGAACTCATTGAACAACTCGGTATAAAAGATGATCTGATTTTAAAAACCGAGTTTATTGCAGATAGTGAAGTAAAATATTATCTCTGTGCTGCTGATGCTGTAGTGCAGCCGTATAAAAATGCTACGCAAAGTGGTGTTACGCCCCTCGCCTATCATTTTGAAGTGCCAATGATTGTAACCAATGTTGGCGGACTCCCTGCATTTGTACCGCATGGAAAAGTAGGATTGATTTGTGAGCCGACTGTTGATTCAATTGCCGCCGCTATGCAGGAATATATGCAAACAGGAAGTGCTCAATTTCTCCCCCATCTGCGTGAAGAAAAAAAGAAATATGGCTGGGATAAAATGACTTCTGCTATTTTAAAACTGTCTGAATTGGTATAGCTGATAGGTATGGCATACCTATGCTGACAGCTTGCAGCTTTTCATTTACATTTGTAATATGAGTGAGCAGATCAAACAAATCATCATCGAATCTATTTCTGTAAAACAGCAATTACTCAATGATGAAACAGTAATAGCCAAACTTGATGCCATCAGCAATATCATGGTTGCTGCATTTAAGAATGGAAAGAAGGTATTGTTTTGCGGCAATGGCGGCAGTGCTGCCGATGCGCAGCATTTGGCAGCAGAATTCAGTGGCAGGTTTTATCTCGATCGTGAAGCATTGCCTGCAGAAGCCCTGCATGTGAATACTTCTTACCTCACTGCTATTGCTAACGATTACAGTTATGAAGTGGCTTATGCAAGATTAATAAAAGGTATTGCTCATACAGGCGATGTGTTGATTGGTTTATCTACATCGGGTAACTCGCCCAATATTGTGGAAGCATTTAAAGCAGCAAAAGAAAAAGGAATGATCACTGTTGGTTTTACTGGTGCAACAGGTGGTAAACTGAAAGAGTTAAGCGATCATCTATTTAATGTTCCTTCAACTGTTACACCACGCATACAGGAAAGTCATATCATGCTTGGTCATATTATTTGTCAACTGGTAGAAGAAAGATATTTTGCAAAAGGCTGAACCATGATTCATACAACACTCCCAACCAATCATCCTGCAAATACAGCTTACTTTATGCCTTTACCACATAAGGAATTACCATTGATTACAAAGGAATGGACGTTGTTTCTTGATCGTGATGGAGTGATCAATAAAGATGTTGTTGCTGATTATATTAAAAGCTGGAATGAATTTCAGTTCCTGCCCGGTGTGTTAGAAGCAATTACTCAATTTGCTCCTTTATTCAAACGAATATTTATCGTCACCAACCAGGCAGGTGTTGGCAAAGGATTAATGAAGCTGGAAGATTTGAATGAAATTCACAGTAATATGATGCAGGAGATCAATGTACACAATGGACGTATTGATCAGATATATTTCTGCACCGCAACGGATAATAACGACATCAACCGCAAACCCAATCCCGGTATGGCTTTGCAGGCGAAGAAGGATTTTCCAGAGATTGATCTCAGTAAATCTATCATGGTGGGCAATATGCCCAACGATATGCGTTTTGGACGAAAGTTTGGCGCATTTACTGTTTATCTCCCTACCCGACCCGAAGAAAACCCCGATCCATCAACAGTGGATGCGCAGTATAAAGATTTGTTAGCATTTGCCACAGACATCAGCTCCAAGACCCAAATACAATAATTTTGCTCTGAATCAGTTAATACCTGAAATGAAGAACTTGTTTACCCTTTTCTGTTTGATCATCAGTTTTGCAGCATCTGCACAGCGGCTCAGCACGGCTGAAACAAAACAATTTAAACTGAAACAGGACTCTCTTAAAAAATTTGCTTTCGATATTGTGAATGGAAAAGATCCGGCCATTCGTTTCAGGAGCGACAGCAACTTTACAAGAATATTGGTAAGAGCATTGGTGCAGGACAAATCATTTTATTTTCCATTTGATTCGCTTAAAACTATTTCAAAACTGTACAGTCCCGACAGCAGCTTTCGCATTTTCACCTGGCAGGTAGTAAAAGATGAAAACTATTGCCGCCAGCGTGGTTTTATTCAAATGCGCAAACCAAACGGCACACAGAAATTTATTCCGCTGCGTGATGCAAGTGAGTTTACAGAAGCTGATACAGATACCATCGCCAATCATCAATGGTGGATTGGTGCCGTGTATTACCGCATTATTGAAAAAGAACATCAGGGAAAAAAATATTACACGCTGCTTGGGTATGATGAAAACAATGCACGCACCACTAAAAAACTGATTGATGTATTGTGGTTTGATGATGCAGGAGTGCCCATGTTTGGAAAGCCTGCTGCCTTTACGTTTGCAAAAGATTCTGTTCCTAAACCTGCAACTGCACGTTACTTAATGGAATATAAAAAAGACGGCCGTGCAAGAGTGCAGTTTGATGAAGAGATGGATATGATCATTTTTGATCACCTCGTTTCTGAAAGTAATGAACCGGGGAAAGTATATACGCTTATACCAGATGGCGACTATGAAGGCTTTCAATGGACAAACGGACAATGGCTGCACATTGATAAAGTATTCAACTTTAAATTAAAAGATGGTGAAGCTCCAATCCCGGAAGCCATTGACTTTAAACAAAAAGGTGATGGACTTGAAACGGTTCCTGCTGCATCAAAACCTCAAAAGAAACCGGCAGCAAAAGCACCTGTGAAAAAGAAAACAGGCGGGTAAGTTTAATTCTTCTTTTTACGTTTGGTTGATTTTTGGCGATTGTTGATTTGCTTCAACAATGAATCATTGACGGGTGCATTCAGTTGATGATCTACTTTTTTTATCCAGATGGTGATCACACGTTTTACTGCCGGATCTTTTTTCAACATGGCTTCTACTACAATTGAATCCTGTTTAAAATCCCAATCAATCCATACACTGTTACCCTCCAGTTTTCCGTTACTCACTTTAAACTTTAATTGTTCTGAAGTAAGCGGCATAAATTTTCCGTTGTTCAGCTTCGCATCCACATTAATATAATTCCATGATCCTTTTTTCAGACTGTCTGTATATAAATTAAAAAACAAACTGTCAATTTTCTGTGCAGATAGCTTTGCAGAACCAAAAGCTAATACAATGAATAGTAAATATTTTTTCAAACGGAGCATTTAGATGCAAAGATTGGAAAACTGTGGTATTGGTTGATTCCGGTCAAAATTTTAACATATTTCAGCCGCTTGCAGTAACTTGTTTGCATTAAAACAACAACTATGAAGATCATTGTCTTTGGTGCAACCGGGCAAACAGGCATTCAACTTGTGCAGCAGGCAATCTGGAAAGGCCATACTGTAAAAGCGTTTGGGAGAAATGTGTTTGATCTCAGGATAGAACATGAGCAACTTGAACTGGTTAAAGGAGCTTTGTTTGATGAAGACGATGTGTATCATGCCATCAAAGGCTGCGATGCAGTGTTGAGTGTTATTGGTGGCGCATCAGACGGCACAGATAAAACCCGTTCACTGGGCATGAAGAATATCATTGCACAAATGAAGAAGAATGTGGTACAACGCATTATTGCTTTGGGCGGACTGGGTATTTTGAATTTTGATGAACAACAGTTGCTGATTGATCAGGAAGATTATCCCAAAGAATATCTGCCGGTTGGCAATGAACACCGCAAAGCATATGATTATTTAAAAGATTCTGGTCTTGACTGGACATTTGTGTGCAGCCCCGACATCATCAACGAAGGCCCAACAGGAAATTATATCACCAATAAAGATTATGCTCCATCGCCCAACAAATACCGGATCAATGCAGGCGATCTTGCGCAGTTTATGTTACTTGAACAGGAAAGAAATGAATTTGTAAAAAGCAGAGTTGGAATTTCAGCATCATAGATAGATACACGGATTAAACGGAGTACGCAGATTTACACAGAATATAAAATTCGTTCTTATCCGCCTTCATCTGTGTTATCTGCGTTTCTATCAATACTCAGCCATTGCGTTTCAATTCCCACAGTAAGATGCCCGTTGCAGTTGCTGCATTTAATGATTCGGCATGACCAAAACGGGGGATCATGACCTGTTGTGTTAGAAAAGGCAACAGTTCTTTGCTGATGCCGTTTGCTTCGTTGCCGATGACAAGTATACCCGATGATGGAAATTGATAAGAACCAAGTTGATCTCCTCCCAATACAGCACCGGCAACAGGTATGTTCTGTTTCGCCAGAAAATCACCAAGCTCCTGTTCAATTATTTTTACACGCATGATGCTGCCCATGGTTGCCTGTACCACTTTTGGGTTGTATACATCGGCACAATCGGGAGAACAAATGATGGTTTCAATACCAAACCAGTCGGCCAGCCTTATGATGGTGCCCATATTTCCGGGATCACGGATACCATCCAGCGCCAGGCTCCAGCCATTGGGTGTGAGTTTTTCATCCGGCTCAGGAAAATAACGGATCAAAGCCAATGCTTCATGCGGGGTTTGAAGCTGAGAAATGCGTTGGAGGTCTTCATCAGTAATCACCCGTTTATCTGCAATTTGCTGCGCCTCTGTATGCTTTTGAAAGAAATCTTCGGTAGCGTATAACCGAAAAATCTGTTGAGGCATCTCACGGATAAACTCGGCCAGTATTTTACTTCCCTCTGCAATAAAGAGCCGTTCTTCCGCTCTTCTTTTTTTGTGGCCTAAACTTTGAATATATTTGACTTCGTTTTTACTGAGCATTGATTCTTTTTTATGATATTCACGAGGGCAACATTTACCATATTATTCTTTCTGTCTGCAATACTGTTGCTCACTTCCTGCACCTCAAAAAAATTAACCCGGAACAAGTATTCTAAAGTAAAGAATTATCCCAAAGAAACTCCTTTTGTTTATTTCAATCAAATTAACATCGTTAATAATAAACTCAGTAAGGATGAACGCACACTGTTAACAGACCGCCTCAATACACAGCTTACAGACAGTATGCGGTTAATTGTAAAGCAATCGTATGTGGTATTAAAACGCCTCGAATGGCCTGCGGTTTTTGATACATCTTATGCCAGACAAAGTGCGGCCAACATGGAAATCTTTTTAAAAACGGTGGGTTATTACAATGGAAAAGTAAAGGACAGTTCTTATATAGATACCGTTCATCAGAGCAAACCTTCTAAAAGACAGTACAGAGTTGCCACTGTGTTTACGGTAACAACGGGCCCTGTTTTCAGAATGGATTCGATTGTATTAATTCCCAACGACTCCAACCGAAATGAACTGCGTCCCTTACAGGAACTCACATACAATAACCTTTCACAAAGCTTTCTGAAAAAAGGCGATCCGTTTACCGAAGAGAAAGTATCTGCAGAAATGGACAGACTGATTGAACTGTACCGTAACAACGGCTATTACAATATGACAAGGGAATTATTGTATGCTGATGTAGATACTGTTTTTTTAAAGCTGTTAGATCCGGAACTGGCCCTCGACCCTATCAGACAATTTGAAGTATTTCAGGAAGCACAGAAGCGGAGAGAAAATCCACAGATCAATGTATACATTCGAATGAAGCCGTTTGCAGATTCATCTTCTTACCGGATTTATTACAACCGCAACATTACTGTTTACCCCGAGTATAAAGGTGAGAATGTTGATTCAACCAAATATGATTCAAGCACCAGGAATAAAGTGGTGGTAAAAT
>JALHRP010000083.1 GCA_022841365.1 Chitinophagaceae bacterium
TGCTCTTCCGATCTTCAATGCCATCCGTGCAGGCGACCGGATGCCATTTGCTAAAACCAATCTCAACAAAAAAGAAATTGAGAAAGCAAATCTGGGGCAGGATCTTCCATTCATTGTGAACCAAACGCCTGCTGTTGTTGTAAACTCCGATGCAGGAAATGGAATTGGATACACGGGCATCCGCATACGTGGCAGCGATGCAACAAGAATCAACATGACATTGAATGGCATTCCTTACAATGATGCCGAAAGCCAGGGATTATTTTTTGTAAATCTTCCTGATTTTTCTTCTTCGGTCAATTCAATTCAAATTCAGAGAGGTGTTGGTACTTCATCAAATGGTGCAGGTGCATTTGGAGCGACGCTCAACTTAAGCACCAATGAGTTTAATGAAAAACCATATGCTGAAATAAATACAGGAGGCGGCAGTTTTAATACATTGCGGCAAACGATAAAAGCGGGAAGTGGGTTGATGGGCGGACATTTTACCGTTGACACCAGACTTTCATTCATCAACAGTGAAGGGTTTATTGACAGGGGAAGCTCAAATCTTGGTTCGTTGTATTTTTCTGCGGCATACATCAACAAAAAAACCTCCCTTCGTTTCAATGCATTTACAGGCAATGAAAAAACCTATCAATCGTGGAATGGAATACCGGAAGCAAAACTGAAACGTAATGACGCAAAGCTGATGGAGCATTACCAGAACAATGCATCAACGCGCTACCCCACTGTTGAAGACTCGTTAAATCTGTTTGCAAATAATAACAACAGAACGTACAATGTGTTCCGGTACAACAATCAGACAGATAATTACCGGCAGGATCATTACCAGTTATTCTTCAACCATGAATTAAACAAATACTGGAGTGTAAACAGCGCTTTCTTTTTAACACGTGGAAAAGGTTATTATGAAGAATACAAAGTAAAGGAGTCGCTGGACGATTATGGATTAAATGCTGTTGATGCAGATATCATCCGACAGTTGTGGTTAGATAATTGGTTTTACGGGACAACCTTTTCGGCACAATACAAAAAAGAAAAAGATCAGTTGAGTATTGGCGGTGCATATACCCGTTATAAAGGTTTGCATTACGGCAAAGTCATCTGGAGCGAAGTAGCAGTGCCAAAAGATTACAAGTGGTACGATCTTGATGCGTATAAAAATGATTTTAACCTGTACACAAAATATCAGCGAAGGTTAACTCCACGTTTGGAAGCATTTGCTGATGTGCAGTACCGAAGTGTAGCATATACCATCAACGGTTTTAGAAAAAACCCAACATTAAAATCCGGTGGAGATTTTAATTTCTTTAATCCAAAGCTGGGCATTTCGTATGCTGACAGTAAGGGCTGGCTTGGCTTTGCATCGTTCAGCGTTGGAAACAAAGAACCCAACCGGGAAGATTTTGAAGCAGGAGCTGCACAAAAACCGAAACATGAAACTTTGTACGATCTGGAACTGAACATTGAAAAACGCAGTTCGGTTTTCAGTGCAGGCGTAACAGGTTATTTGATGCGTTATAAAAATCAATTGGTATTAACAGGTCGTATTAATGATGTGGGCGCTTATACCAGAACAAATATCCCCGAGAGTTACCGTGCAGGTATTGAATTAACTGCAGCATTAAAACCCACTGACTGGTTTAACCTTGCTGCAAATGCAAGCTTCAGCCAAAACCGGGTGCTGAATTTTACAGAATTTGTAGATGATTATGATAATGGCGGGCAAAAAGAGAATTTCTTCAGATCTTCTCCACTTGCTTTTTCACCGGCTGTAGTTAGCGGAGTCACAGTTAATTTTATTCCGTTAAAAAACGGAGAGATCAGCCTCATCAACAAATATGTATCACGCCAGTATCTTGATAACACGGGGAACAAGGCAAGAAGTATTGATCCGTTTTTTGTAAGTGATCTGCGTTTGAGTTATGGCATCCGTATAAAACGCATCAAAGAAATCAATCTGGTATTTCAATTAAATAATGCGTTCAATACATTGTATGAAGCAAACGGATATACCTTCAGTTATATCTATGCCGGTCAAACAATTACGGAGAATTTTTATTATCCCATGGCAGGAAGAAACTTCCTCGCAGGGATCAATATCAAATTATAAGACAAAGAGGGAACAGAAATCTGTTCCCTCTTTTAAATATATTCTCAGTGCTTCTCTGTATCTCCTCATCTCTGTGTTGAAAAAACTAAACAGAAAACTTTTCTCTCCATGCAAGCATACCACCTGTTACATTAATCACATTAGTAAAGCCCATCGTTTCTGCAAACATGCAGGCTTGTCCGCTGCGGTTACCGCTGCGGCAATAGAAAATCACTTCTTTATCTTTTAAACTTTCAAGCTCATCCATATCCATGGTTTGAATACGGCCCAACGGATGCAGGATGCCGCCAATATTAAACTCTGCATGTTCATGCGGTTCACGCACATCAACAATATTTAATTGTTCGCCTGCATCTATTCTGGCTTTTAATTCTTCAACAGTAATTGTGTTCATAAAATGTAAAGTTTCCTGTTAGTAATAATCTTTTCTGCTGTACTTCCCTTTGTGTTCTTAGTGAAAAACTTCGTGAACTCTGTGATACCATCAAATTAATAAAGCAAACTGTTACACAAAGGATGCACAAAGATCACAATTAGAGTTTAAATTCAAAAGGGAATAAAATTTTAATACTCATTCTCTTTTTTTTCCATCACTGCTTTGGGCTTTTGTATGGAATCTATCTTCGTACGATCCATGCTGATGTATAAATCCATGAGCTGACCGCCACGGATACGGATAGGCCTTCCTTCTTCATCTCTCCGGGCGGGACTTTGCTTAATAACAAACGCATTGCTGCTGTCGCCCACATTTCCATCAACAATTACAGCACCAAGCAACAGTTCATTGCTTTCTAAAAACACTTTTGCTTCTGCAAAGGTCATCCCCAGCAGATCAGGCACCATCATTTCTTTTTGCTTGATGCCGCCACCCAACACCAGACTGATGCTGCTGCCCATGGGTATTTTTGAACCCGGCACAATATTATTTCCATTGTACAATTGCTCCAGTACAGAGCCTACAGCAAAATCGGGTCTGGAAGAAGTATCGCCCAGTTTTAAACCCAGTGTATTGAGCTGCAGTTGCACACTGCGGTATGTTTGGCCAACAAAGTTGGGCACAGCAACCAACGGTGCTTCGGCCCTGTTTATGGTTAAATATACGGTACGGTTTATTTTTACCAGCTCATCAGGTGCAGGCGATTGTTTTACTACAGACAATTTCGGCAGACTGTCGTAATACACACTATCCTGTACCTCTACCTGAAATCCTTGTGACAGCAGGAGCTTTTTTGCACTTTCAATGGTTTGACCTTTAACCTGCGGTACTTTAATGTAATCACCGTGTTTGGTAATCATATCCAGCAGTTGAAAGAAAATAAATACCGCTGCAAAACCCAACACAAGGGCAACAATAAGATTGGTTAAAAAAGACCTGTTAGTAAGAAATGAAAACACAAGTAATGATTTAAGTATTCAATATTGTTAATAATCTTAAGAACGGTGATTGGCGATTGCTTCATCTACCAGTGCCGAATAAAATGTTTCCAGCGTCCAGCCCATGGCTTTCACCTGCTGCGGAACAATGCTGGCATCACTCTGGCCGGGTATCGTATTTATTTCTAACATAAACGGCGCATTCAGTTCTTCATTGTAAATAAAATCAATTCGTATTACACCGCTGCAGTTAAAAACCGCATATACTTTTTTTGCTGTTTCGCCCACTTTGGCAAACATTTCATCAGTTGCTTTGGCCGGCGTAATTTCTGTACTCTTTCCCTGGTACTTGGCAACAAAATCAAAGAATTCCATATCTGCATCTGCAATCACTTCTGTCATAGGCATGGCAATGATTTCGCCTTTGTGTTTAAATACGCCAATGGTAAATTCTCTTCCACTGATCATTTCTTCCACTAATACCTGATCATCTTCGTTAAATGCTTTTTCAATGGCTGCAGCAAGATCTTCCTGTTTACTCACTTTGCTCATACCAATACTGCTGCCGCCGTTGTTGGGTTTCACAAACACCGGGAGTTTTAACTGAATAGTTTTTGTATCAACAGGTATGTGTTTAAACAGGTGTACACTTTTAGCTACATGAATTCCTGCAAAAGCTGCTACTGCAACCGTATATCGTTTGTTGAATGTGATAGCTGATGTTGCAGCACTGCACGATGTGTAAGGCAGATTCAATGTATCAAAATAACCCTGCAGTTTTCCATCTTCACCGGGTGTGCCGTGCATACCAATAAAAATGCAATCAAAAATAATTTTGTTCCCATCTACCGTAATGGTAAAATCATTTTTATTCACCGGTTGTTTATGACCGTTGGCCTCTTTGTATGTCCAGCCTTCTTTAGTAATATCAATTACAAAAACATTGTATTTGCTTTTGTTTAAATGCGTGAAAATGGTTTTAGCGCTTTTGTAAGAGATCACCGATTCGCCGCTATACCCGCCCGTAACAAGGGCAATATTGATTGGTTGGTTCATGTAGTTGGTTTTTATAACCGCAAAGTCGCTAAGACACAAAGAAAAATAAAACGAATCCTGTTTTCATAACTCTCTACTATCGGCTATCTTCTAATGGCTTCCTCACTTTCAATAATCCTGCCAGTTTCCTCATCACTCCTCACCTGCGCTAAAGCTTCGGTGAGCAGGCTCATTCATCATTCATCTCAATTCCGGGGTTACCCGTATCCAGTACAAACTTCCATTTGCCGTCTTTTTGTTTGCGCCAGATGGAAAGGTAAGTTCCTCTGAGTGTGGTATCTTTTGTTGCAACTTTGTAAACGCCATAGGTAAAACCAAGATCATGAGCGGCCGACATATCTGCACCCTTCGGTTCCCATGTCATGGTGAAGGATGTGTCTTCCTGATTGTTCAGAAACTTAATGACATCGCCTTCAACAATGGGCATATAACCGGGACGTAACAACACGGCATCATCAGCAACAAATTCAAGAAAAGCTTTTTTCATGCCCATTTTTGAACTGGCTTCAGAAAAAGCCTGATCGGTTTGTACCATCTCATCCAATGCTGCTTCGGTATCAATATCTTTTTTATTTATCTCTTCATCGGGCTTCTCCGATTGAAATATACAAGCACTGAATAATACCGAAACAGTGAACAACAAAAACAAAGACTTCATCATGCGTGCAAGATAATGATTCGCCCTATAAATTAAACCGCAACCATTCGTAGTTAAACGTTCTTTCACAAAAACTAAACATAACGACCCATTGAGTATCTGCTAAAAAAAGCAAGGTGAGAGTTTTCAAGCCCTCACCTTTTTTTTAACGGGAAATATCACCCGCCGTATTCCGGATTTGTTCTTACGGGAACGCATCCATCAGAGAAAAATCTTCTTCAAACCATCCGTTCAATTTATTGATGAAGCTGAATGGTTCTTCATTTAATTAATTATTTATGAACTTCTGCCCCGCCTCCCTTCCCGATCATTTCTGGAGAAAGGAACCGAGGGAGAGGCTTTAAATATGCAATTTCCCTTTCCGCTCCAGCAACTGATCCACTGTTTCCTGATACATTTCATCCGGTACGCAGCAATCAACCGGACAAACACTTGCACACTGCGGTTCTTCATGAAAGCCCTGACACTCCGTACACTTATTAGGTGTAATATAATAAGTATCCATGCTGACAGGTGCATTTTTTGCAGCAGCATCTACCACTGTTCCGTCAATTAACGTATAACTTCCTTTCACTGTTGTGCCATCTGCTATTGCCCACTCTACACCACCTTCGTAAATAGCATTATTCGGACATTCGGGTTCGCAGGCCCCGCAGTTAATACATTCTTCTGTAATTTTTATTGCCATACTGTTTTGAATTTTTCCGGGTTTGTGTTGATTTTTGGTTTTCGTTTTTCCTGTAATAAAAGTACAATAAAAACGAATTCAGCAAACTAATCGTCAAAGGCTTTTGTTCAATTACATTTGCAGTTCAAATGTAAAATAAACCGCTGAATGAATGTACAACAAAGAGTGGAAATTTTAGTGCAGTTGGGTGCATATATTTCTGCACAGGATCCGCAATGGGAAGATGCAAAACGCCGTGCCGAACAATTCAATCACTGGTTTACCCCTGCCTTTACTTCCATGGCAGCAAACAGCATTGCCACAGCCTTTTTACAAAAAGAAAAACTGGAACAATGGGTGGCACATTATCATGTGGATGATAACTTACAACCAAAGACCGTTGGTATTATCATGGCCGGCAATATTCCGCTGGTTGGCTTTCACGATTTTTTATGTGTGCTCATCAGCGGACATAAACAGGTATGCAAACTTTCAAGTAAAGACGATATTCTGCTGAAACATCTCGTTGAAAAAATGATTGAATGGAATCCATCTATTGCCAATCATGTACGTTTCGATACCATGCTCAAAGATTGCGATGCATATATTGCTACCGGCAGTAATAACAGTGCCCGTTATTTCGATTATTATTTTGGCCGCTACCCTTCTGTGATCCGTCGTAACCGCACTTCTGTTGCTGTGCTCACAGGTAACGAAACAACAGAACAACTTTCTTTACTTGCCGATGATGTGATGACGTATTTTGGTTTGGGTTGTCGTAACGTTACGCAGATCTATACACCTGCCGATTATGATTTTGTTCCGTTGCTTGCTGCACTTAAAAAATACAGCTGGATGTTCGATCATCACAAGTACCGCAACAATTACGATTATCAGCTGGCCATTTATTTAATGAACAACAAGTACTACATGACCAACGATTGTATTGTACTGGTTGAAAACAGCAACCCCTTCTCTCCTATTGGTACACTGCATTATAGTTTTTATGAAAACCTCAGTGAGTTAACTGCTCAATTAAAAACAAACGACCAGATACAGGCAATTGTTGGCGCTAATGGCTTAGCATTTGGACAGGCACAACAACCTTCACTGATGGATTATGCTGACGGTGTGGATGTGATGGAATTTTTGTTGGGGTTGTAATACCAGTTTAAAGCCAGCCGCAGTTACTTGTAGCGACGTAAATAATGTTGCAAAAATTAAACAAATTCAATCTCCCCATGCCCACCACCCTCCTCTGCACCCAACTCAAACCAACCGATACAGATGCGTTAGTCTCTTATCTGTTGCTGCTGAGTGATGTAACAAAAAAACGGTTTGCTCCGCATTTGTTTACAACAAAGGCAGTAGAGGAAATTCTCAGCAGCCATCAATATGCAGCATTTGCTGTAAAAGATGAAACAGCAAAACGCATCCTTGCTTATGCAGTTGTACATTTTGGTGTACCGCAGGATGAAGTGCCACGCTTTGCAGGTTATGGTTTAGAAATCCATCAGCAAACCGATTGCATGTATGCTCCTTCGGTAGCTGATGAGTGGCAGGGTAAAGGAATAGGCAGCCGGTTGTTGCAGTTTATCTGTGATGCATTAATTAAAGAAGGTAAAAAAAGAATCTTCCTGTGGGGTGGCGTACAAACAAACAATACACAGGCCATGCATTTTTATAACAGGAAAAGATTTAAAAAGCTCGGAACTTTTGAATACAAGGGCAGCAATACAGATATGCTGCTGGAACTTGATAACCATCAGCCGGTTTTATAAAATAGAGAGATAGAGTTCTTCTACTTTTTTTCTTGCCCATGGTGTTTTACGCAAAAAAGTTAAACTCGATTTGATACTTGGGTTGCTGTTGAAACAATTGATGCGGATGATTTGTCCCAGCTCCTCCCATCCAAAATGGTCTACAAGTGCTGTCACAATCATTTCCAATGTTTTTCCGTGCAGGGGATCGTTCGACTGATGCATGTACAAATTTTATTCTGCTGCAAAGAACATGTTTTTTTATGAAGGTATAAAACAGGGAGTTTTACGGTTTGAGGTATTGCCGGTTGGGTTTATATTTATACTCATCATAAAAACGAAACCGATGAATGCTGCAAACAATACTCCCGAACGCCATGGCCAGGATCAGCTGATTCCTTTTTTATGGCTGCGCAGAGGTATAGGTTTTTTAGGGTTCTTATTTCCTGTCATTCTTTTTCTCGGTGCCAAATGGTTTGGTAACTGTCCAACGGTGCTGGGTGCAGTGAGCGATTACTATCACACCAATATGGGCGATGTGTTTGTAGCTGTATTGTGTACACTGAGTTTATTTCTGTTTACCTATCGTGGACCGGAAAAAGCCGACAGTATTGCATCCAATCTGGCATGCATTTTTGCATTAGGCGTGGCATTTTTCCCAACAGAAATTAAAGAGAACCATCAGCCACCCTGTCTTGCATGCTATGCCGAACCGTTGCCTGCAGTACATAATCTGTTTTCGGCTGCGTTCTTTCTGGTATTGGTTTATTTTTCATTGTTCCTGTTTACAAAAACACAAAAAGGCATCCCGTTAACTGCAGAAAAAATAAAACGCAATACATTATACAGATGTTGCGGTTATATTATGCTGGCATGCATACTTGGTATTGCCGTGTACTGGCTCTTCCTTGATGAACTGCCTTTTTTTGCAAACATTCCGGTAGTATTTATTCTTGAGTGGATTGCATTGTGGGCCTTTGGCATTTCCTGGATTGTAAAAGGCGGATGGTTTCTGGAAGACAAACACCCTGTAAATCTCTAAAAAATACAAAAACAGATTATCTGCTACCTGCAAAAGCCTGTATCTGCAAACTGCTTAAACATATACTACAAACAGGTCAGAAGAATTTCAAACGAAATGAACAGGCAACACTACAAACAGTCTCGTACAGGATTATTTACTTTGTATCCGTAAACAAAAAGCATCCTGCTTTTATCCAATAACAAAAACTCATTTATAAGTTGTTCTTTTTGAGAGCAGCTTCATGAAACGAATTGCTTTTCGAAATCCAATATCCTTTTTTAAAACTACAATCCTTCCATTATGAAAAATCTGGTAATCCTCGGATGCCTCTTTCTGGCATCATGTACAAAAACAGCCATTGACCAACAGGTACCCACAGCAAAAATGAACGAGCAACAACGCTGCGATTTTGGGCTGACTTCTTTTAATCTTACTAAACGTCCTGCTGTAGAACAAATCTCACAGGAAGCGTTACGAAGAAGACCCGGCGGTAATGGCGGAACAACAACAACTCCTCCACCTCCCGGTGTACCTGTTCTTTATCTTGATTTTGATGGTGAACTTGTTTCCGGTACTGCATGGAACAGCACAGGCGATATCAATTGTGCTCCGGCCAATTTAACCGCAGATGCCATTAACCAGATTATACAACGTGTAACTAATGATTACAGTCCGTTTAACCTGCTGGTTACAACCGATGCTGCAGTTTACAATGCTTCAACAGCTAAAAGAACAAAAGTGATCATTACTGAATCATGGGAATGGTATGGTCAGGCAGGTGGTGTAGCTTATCAGGGATCTTTTGCTGCAGGTTCTACAACACCTTGTTTTGTTTTTTCTTCTTTACTCAACTACAATACCAAAGCAATTGCAGAAGCTATTTCTCACGAATCAGGTCATACCATTGGTTTACACCACCAGTCTTCTTACGACGCAAATGGTGTTAAAACATCTGAGTACAACAGTGGTACAGGTACCGGCGAAACAGCATGGGCACCAATTATGGGTAACTCATATGGCAGAAACTTATCGCTCTGGCACAAAGGTTCTTCTACCATCAGTGCTACCTATATTCAGGATGATGTGGCCGTTATTCAATCGCAACTTGGCAGCAAGACCGATGACTTTTCTAACGGCATTTCAGGTGCAGCTGTTTTAACTGCTTCTGCAGATGCGGTGATCAACAACGCAACTGATGTTGATTACTTTTCTGTTACTGCTACTACTGATAAAACAGTAACAGTTACTCCTTTTAATACAGGCATCAGCCATGCCGGTTCAAATGTTGATCTGGTATTGAAAGTGTATAACGCTCAGGGTGTATTGCTGAGCAGCATCAACGACGGTTCGGTATTAAATGCTTCTGTTGTTCTCAGTGCAGGATCTTATTACATTTCAGTATCTGCCGGTTCAAACGCCAACACAACTACTCATGGCATGTTGGGTAAATACAAAATCAGTCTTCAATAAATAACGCATAAAGCAGAAAGTCCCTGTTGAACATTTTGTTCAACAGGGACTTTTCTTTTTACTGTTTTTTTTACTGCAATCAATCAAACTGCTTACTTCATTGCCTCTTCCGGCTCTGCATCAGCTTTATCATGCGGTGGTTTATGGTAATCGTTTTTTAATTGATCTTCCAGATCTTTTTCATCTTTTACATTTCTCCAGATTAAAAATCCTATCAGTGCAATGATGCCGATACCAACGGGTATCAATACATACCAGTTCATACTTCTTTATTTTAATGAAAGTTAATCCGTTTTTAACAGAATACATATTAAGTTTTTGTTCAAACAGCAAGGGTTGTACATTCCGTTAAAACACCCTTTTGCAGTGATACGATGAATGGTAATTTTATTTCATTCCTGAAAGCCGTTGCTGATTCCACCTATCTTTTTTCTCATGATCATTAGTTGGTTGTACGGACAGGGTTATCTGTTCGCAAAGCCCCCGAGTCATCGGGGGTTTTATTTTTCTGATCGTTCTGTTTTCAGTACTTTGCTGTATCAATCAACAAATCATTACATACACATGAAAAAACATTGCTGGTTTGTACTCTTTCTGTTTGCGGCTTCTTTTACACAGGCACAAACCAAAACAAAAGAACCCATTGACTCAAGTAAATATGCATGGCTGTACATTTACAGATCAGACAAGATGGATCTTGGCCTGGTGAAATATGATCTCAAGCTGAATGATTCCACTTTATGTACCGTTCGGAATCATACACGGTTTATTATTCCGGTGAAACAATTTGGTCCGGGTGAACTGTCGGCTGAAATGGAATTTAAAATAAAACTCAAGGTTGATTTAAAGCCGGGTGAAAAATATTATATCTGGTGCAGTTTAAATCCGGGTATCGTTGTAAGTAACCCACGTCTTACTTTAGCAAAGCCCGAGAAAGGCCCCAAAGCTTTTGAGAAAGCAAAAGGGGAGATCAATGAAAAGCTGAATAAATAAAAAAAATACTCCCTTCTTATTCAAAGGCCGGCAATTCAGTTAAACTGATGAGCCGGCTTTCATTTTTACTCCACGCATAAGTATAAACGCCGTTGCTGATAACGAGATAGGGAACTGGTATGGTGAGATGATAACGTATGATCTGCTCCAATACGTTTTCAGTTAATTCAACATCCATGGCTTTGCATTCAACAAGCATCCATGGTTGATGTTCTCTGTTATACAGCAGCAGATCAAACCGCTTTTTTAATTCGCCCAGCTTCATTTCTTTTTCAACACCTATATATGCAGCAGGGTATTGTTTTGTTTGAATAAAGTATTGCAACAGATTTTGCCGGACCCATTCTTCGGGTGTGAGCCTTACCCATTGCTTTCGTATAGCATCAAAAATAAATTCCTTTTCATCTTCCTCTTTTATTTGAAAAGTTGGTGAAGGAAAAACTACTTTTATCATACTCCAAAGTAAAGGAAAATCGGAATAGCAAACGTCTT
>JALHRP010000084.1 GCA_022841365.1 Chitinophagaceae bacterium
ATTTTACTGGCAGGTATAGCACTGTCCAATTGTTTGGAATGGCTTATTGATGTATCGGTACGGTTTACGGAAACACTCTGCCGGTCCTGCATAATTTTTCCGAAACGTTCCGATAAGAGTTTGGAAGTTTCACCCATTACCTGGCCGCTGATGATATTGCCGGTAATGTTTACAATTACATCTGCCTGTTCTCTTCCATAATCTTTTTTCAACTGGCTAAAATCTTGCATGGCCAAGGTAGTGGCTACTTTATTACTTCTTGCCGTTGCAATCAGGCTGTCTATGTTGTTGAAATAAATGGTTGGGAATTCATCAAACACCAAACTGCACTTGTGCATTCCTTTCTTATTTACCTGCCTTACTAATCTTGAAACATAAAGAGATAAAACGGCACCATAGATCTGTTGCTTCTCCGGGTTGTTGCCAACGCAAACTATCTTAGGATGGTTAGGGTTGTTGATGTCTAATGTAAAATCATTACCACTTAATACCCAATACAGTTGTGGTGAAGCCAAACGGGCCATGCCAATTTTTGCAGAAGCAACTTGTCCTTCCAATTGCTCCATAGCATCGTTTTGGTATGCGGTGATAAATGGATTTACCAGCACTTCAATTTCAGGTTGTGTATTCAACACCGGAAAGAGTTCGTCATATTCTGCTTGCATCAATTCAATAACATGGGGTAGGGTGCAGTATTTTCCATCAGCATACTTTCTCAAAAACCAGATGATGGCTGTAACAAAGTTGATGGGTGATTCTACAAAGAAATCTCCCTGCTTGTTTATCCATTCCCGGTTTAATCCTAATAAAATGGTTCTTGCACTTTCTGTAGCGTCAGTTATATCATTCATCGTGGATGGATCTAATGGATTACAGCGGTGTGATACAGAAAGGTTGTCAAAGTTGATAACATAAAAAGATGGCTTTACAGTATACCGGTGCTTATTTTGCTGCAGCCAGTTGTAAACAATCCTGCTCAGGTCGTCATACTTAAAATCATACACAAACATGGCAAAACCTTTTTCAATATGTTGTTTAATGACATACTGAATGACAAACCAGCTTTTACCAGCGCCGGGACTTCCAATAACTAACAAACCACGGAATGGATTAATAATGTTTATCCAGCTTTTTCTAATCCGACCTTTCAGATTATAACGTGCAGGCAGGTTAATGGAGTACTCATTTGCAAGGAATCGCTCCTCCTGCGGAAAGGTTTCATTGAGTGAGTTGAAAACATCATCCGAAAGATTTAGGTTGATTAAACGGCTTAACAAATTTCCGCCAGCCAATATCAGCAAGAAGCCTATACCAGTAACGGCTATGTAAACCACAGCGACAATTTCAATAGTTTCATTCAATTTAAAAAACCAAATGCTGCCAAAGAATAACAGCAACCCAATCAGCAGGTAAGCAGCAATACTTCGTTTGTTTATATTCTCATCTTTTTTACCCTGTGCCCCAAACAAAGAAATTATCAGCAAACCGACAGCAATCAGTTTGGATGCTAATACTCCATTGAACAAACCCGTCTGGCTGATATTTTTCAGCAACCTATCAGTAATCGTAGTGGTAATTTCCCATTGTTCAAAGGCCCGATAACAGAAATAATAAAAGTGCAGCAGCAAAATAAAGATGCTGGCAAATCTTGTAAGGTCAATTATTTTCCGCAGCCCCTGTTCGTTCTCTCCTGTAACTGACATAACACAAATTTTGAATTTATGAATTTGAATTTTTCCGCTTTTTCTTTCGCTTCTTTTTTAAGAGTGAGTAGGGGGTATTCCCGAACTGTTCTTTTGCATTAAGCAACACATCAAGCAGATTGTCTTTAGATGCAGAAACGGCAACAGTCTTTTCTTTATCTTTTATAACACCTATTTCCTTGACAACAGACCCAGAAGAATGACTTCCTTCATTCTTATCCTGCTTCATCACATTTTCAGCAGATGAGTTGGAAAGTTTGCTTTGAATAGCAGCCGCACTGTAACCCTTGCCTAAATCACTTCCATTAAAAACACATTTATTCTGGTTGTCAACAAACGTAATTCCATATAACCTGCCTTCGGCATTTTGCCGCAGCGCCGTGTAGATATTTTTTTGCTTTAGGTAATCCATCAATTCATTCATCGTTGTGGGAGATTTTGCGAGGCATTCATCAACCTTCACTTTTACAAATGGTATTAGCTTCTCTTTTGCCGTTTCATTTACTGCAAACTTCTTCTCCAGGTTGTCCAATGTTGGTTTGCATCCAATAGCACTTGCTTTGATCGGGACACCTACTTTATTTCCTGCTTCATCCAGCACCCGGTAAACCAAACCACGTTTTTTGTAAATCCTTCCTTCTTCCTTTCCTCTGTCTGCAACGACATTGAATTGTCGTAGTGCAGCATTCAATTCAGGCAACGAACAAAATTTGTAACTGCTGAAAACTGCACCCACAACATTGGATATACCTCTTTTAGTTTGTGACTTTCCATACATCACTTTTTCTGCGTCAACAGGTTTGATACCAGGACTTATTAATTGCTGTTGCCGTTCGGCCCTTACTAAACCGTATTGTTGTTCAATTTCCTTTCTTGCTTTTTCCGATTGATTTCTGCCGATGTTATGTGTATTAATCCGGTTGCCATCTGCTTTAATAGTTGTGCTTACAATGTGAATGTGCGGATGTCCTGCATCTTCATGTTTGTAAACCAAATAAGGTTGATTGCCAAATCCAATCTTTTCCATGTAGTCAGATGCAATCTGCAGCAACTTGTTTTCAGCCAGTTTTTCTGATGGGTCAAAGTTGAGAGACACATGCAGTGTTTTTGTTGTTGCTCTTTCATTCAAACTGTTCAGCCTTTCAAAGCCAGCCAGCTTTTGATAAAAGTTCATCTCCTTTGCCTCTTTCAGATAATTGGCTGCATGAAGACAAACAGCAATTCCTTTCTGCACTTTCTTTTCGTTATAGTTCAGTGCCGCTTCAATACTTTTCGGTATGGTTATTTTTGCAACCATTGTTCATAGAGTTGGTTCATCCGCAATTTTATTTCCTCCACTTTGCTGATTAAGGATTTTTGCAGCCCATCATACTGTTGCACCCAAACCCTGAACTCCGGTATCTTATCGAGGATATGCAGTTTGTGTACCGCCTGGTTAAAATTGTTGCCGACGGCATTGAGTTCTTTTTTCAGGTTCAGCATATCCAATAAAAAGTCATCTGCACTTTCGTTTCTGTATTTGATTGTTACAGGTTTTTGCAGCGCTACTTTTCTCAGGTAACTGCTGGTGTCTTTTTCGGTAGTTCTTTGTTGCAGTTTTAGCAACTGATTTACCTCATCATCATTCATCCTTGTCTTAACAAAATGCTTCCTCAATTCTTTTTCACTTTTCTTCATAGCTTTTTATTTTCTGTTTCAATTCCCCGAAACGACTTCGGAGTGAAGGGCAAGATTCCAAATGTGGCACATTTGTACATCTTGCCATGTGCAAGACCCGGCACATTATACCCTTATAAAATCTGTCCGTTGAGAATATTTGTGCTCCGGCAAATGCATCGTAAAACTGGTGTAAAATCTGTACCAGTATTGAAGATTGCATGACTAAATTTTAGCCAGACAACCCATAAAATGCCACTAACTATAGAATGACTATTTTTACCACATTCAAATGGAAATAAGAAGTGAAGAAACTATGCAAATTGTTTTAAGTAATAACGAAAGATTTTCTTACACAATAAAGCAGGTAGAAAAAACAAATATTTTAGGTGCTGCTGTTGCTGTTTTGGATGAATATTTTATGACAAATTCTGGGGGTGAAAGTTACAAGTTATATAAAACAAAAGAAAGAAGTTGGCATGAAATGGCTGAGCAAAATATCAGTATGCATAAAGGCATTTTAATGAAATTTAAAATTATCTATAGACAATCTGTAAGTGCCCAATGTTAATAAATCATTTTGCCAACTAATCCCTCAATTATTTACTATTAATTCATGATTGAAACAGAGCAATTAGAGAAACTTAACAGCCAGTTTAGAAACGATATTGCTGCAACATATTTTATCAGTAAATATTATTTTTCAGTCAATACAAACAAATTCAGGACTGATATTGGGTTATTACCCAAACAGGAAATCGACCTGCTTCTTCAACGAAAACTACAAACTCAAAATTTTACATCCCTGTTTCATGAATACATTCATTACATACATGAAATAAGTACTGTTACAGGCAATATAGGTTTGTCGCTCGATTTGATTCTTAAAAGTATTTTCAGTAATTATTTCACTACTTACTTAGATAACTGTGAATACAATGGATTTGATTTTAGCAACAAGGATATTCTTGATAAATATTCAAAAATATATGCAACCAAGGAAATTATGAATGGAAGCGGAATTCTTGAAGGGCTATTGATTGGAGTGAATTCATTTTCGCTTAAACAGCAGGAAGTGTATTTACTGGATGGCAACAATTTGGTTACAGTAAAAATAGATGTACCCCTGTTGAATTGCAGGATATTTATAAATGGTAACTATAAAGATGCTCAATTAATATTTGGCAAGTTCTATATCTATGAAGGCACAGCATACGAACTTGACAGAATTGTAGACAAGCAGTTCAACAATCTGGCGGATATCAATGATGAATTAAAAGCAACTGAATATACCGTTTTAAGAAGTTTAGCAAAGTATATATATCCTGATATTGATAGAGAATCGTTTTTAGTGGCTGCTTCTCTTTCACTTGCCTATTTGGATAGCGGAAACGTTTTTATTTCTTTTATTAAGAGAATTAAAAATGAACTTGAAGTAGGCATGAATAAGCAGGATATACTTACCAGATTAAAGACGGAAACAGGAGCAATTCTCATATCAAAAATTAATGATTTTAACGAGGCACAGGATGAAATTTTGGAGATATTCAAAAAACGAAAACAGTTATACAAAGCATTTTCCACCATTACGGAAGAAGCAAAGAAAGCATACTTATTGCGTAGTAAATCTCCTGCTTTTGAGGTGGATTTGGTAATCGCCGGTGATTATCTAAAACTACCAGATTTAATACCAGTTTGTGATTACATGTATATATTTAAAGATACAGATGAATACATGAGAGATTTTTTAGGCACAGCTTCATATACAGATGAACAAAGCCAGGCATTAAAAGTATTGATTGCTTACGATCATTATCAAAAGTCACATTGGGTAAATTCAACTAAAGAATTAGAAAGAAAAGAAAAAAAGAAATGTCCCTTTTTTCCCTGTTGCAATTTGGCATACAGGAAGACCTATGAAAGTATTTGTGCTGAAAAACCGTGGCGAACTTTTGAAATAAGCTATAATAGTGATAAAAAATATTGCTGGTATGGGCAGGCTGTAGGAGAATTTAAAGGGCCTAATGAACTGTAAATTTATCTTTTAAAGTTTAGGTTAGCTTTGAAGGAAAGTACCTAAAATAATCCCTCATCAGCAAAGCTGTAATACCCTTCACTTGTAATAATAATGTGATCTATTACGCTTATATCATGGTAAGCGGCAGCTACTTTTATCTTTTGTGTTAATTCTTCATCAGCCCTGCTTGGTTTGAGATTTCCAGAGGGATGATTGTGCGAAAGAATAATACTTACAGACAGAGACTTAATAGCGGCGGCTAATATCAATCGTGGATCGGCTACTGTGCCTGTAATACCACCGGATGAAGCATCGTAAACGCCGGTAACCCTGTTAGCCCTGTTCAGAAATATTACTTTAAATTCTTCCAGCATGTCAATTTTATTTTCATCCCAAACCTGCCGGAGTATGTTATAAATGTCCTTTGACGAAGTTACTTTGGGTCGTTCGGAAGCTTTCACTTTTGTTTTATAAACCAATTCTACTTCTGCCACTCTTGTCCATTCCGGAAATTGCATTGCTAACTGTTCCATAACGTTTCATTTTAAAGATTTAGAAATTAATTATGGAACCGCATCCGTCTTTTGGCGACCAAGGCAATGAAGCAACGGAATAAATAGTATCTGATATAATGCAGGTATAGGTTTCTTTATGCCGGAATTTCATTGCCGCCACGGAGACAAAAGGCGAACTTTGTGGGAGAATTAATGAAGAAAAAAACATCAATTTTATGAGAGATTACAAAGCCAGTATAAAGGAGTTAAAAGAAAGCGGCATTACGCCACTCTATGGGGATTATTATGAATATGAAGATTTCCCGTTGGAGAAAGAATTTAGCGAGTTTTATAAGTATTGCCAGGAATACCTAGACCGGGATGATCTGGGTTTCAAAATCTCTCCTGCCAGGCTTTACTATAATACACATACAGGAGAAAATGGCGTAGCCTATCTTAAAGACAAATACTCATTGGTAGAGATTTTTAAGGGACAATCTTTGAACTGAATACCTTCTATATGGGTAAAAAAGCTTTATTTGAAAGTGAACCACTTTTGAAATATGAAAAAGTGATTCAACGAGGAGGTATTGAAGCAGTCTATTTTCTTTTCCAGTATGCCAGTTTATTTTTCCATTATCATGAAGTTGGTCATTTAATTCAGCGAAGTATCGGATCAACTGACCATACAGAATTTGCAGGCGAAAAATGTATTGGGGATAAAGTAGTGGAAAAGCATATCCGAGAACATGATGCAGATTGGTTTGCAGCAAATCAATTAGCATTCCATGTAAAGGATTTTGCAGAGCGATGCCATCCTGAAGATGAAAAAGATTTTAAAGAGTTACTATCGCAGATTACTGCAATGGCATTGGCTGCTGTTTATACTCATTTCATCAAGTGGGCAAAAGGATATTCAAAAATTTATTTTCAGGAAACCTGCCATCCGCACCCATCGGTAAGGCTTAGCTATATCATCATTTATCTATTGGAAGCATTAACTGCTAATATTCCTTTCAAGCTCGATCAAAACGCTATCTTAAAGCAAGCAATTAAGATTAGTGAGGTGTTGATGATGGAGCCTGGGAATAATATTATAGAAAAGTATAGTTTGGAACTTTTTGGTGAAATTAAAAAGGTAGAAGACTATATAAATAAAATCAGGAATGATGCTGAATCCTATCCCTATTTATCTAAAAACGCCTTAATCAAATAATATATTCTAAAATAACCCCAAGCTGCCCCGCCATTTTACAATATCATCACAATGTTGCGGGGCAGCTTTTTTACAAGTTTAAGGGGCATTTTGCAATGCCCCTTAACAATCGTCAATTATAAATACCCACCATTTCACTCTTTACAAAATCCTCACAAAGCTGAAAAGCTTTTTGTGTTCTTAACTGTGCCGTGCCTCCGTACAATAAGGATTTCATTTTGGCTTCATCATCTTTATAATTCCTTACATTTTGGAAATAGCCAGTGATGGCATTATAAGCGCCAAACACTGTTCCCTTTGTGGTTTCATATTGCTGGGATGGGCTGCTCATGTTATACTCATACACATCATCGCACATATTTTTAAAACAAGTACTTAGTTCATCCAGTTCACCTTTTTCAATATTCTGCAATACTTCTTTATTTGGAACCATTGCCAATTGTATCAGTTTCTGTACTTCCTTATCGGTAATACGAACCTTTGCCCATTGATTAAAAATTCCTTCTAACTGTACAGAAAGCCGATTAGAGATACCCATTACTTTATGAGCTTCCTCAAGTCGCTCTTTAGCATTGGCAGTATGACGGATCTTAATGGAATTACTACAGTTTTTCAAAGCAGCATTGAGGGTATTGTTACAAACAATTCTTGTTGGTGTAAACGCTGCCATGATGCTTCCAAAACCATCGTGCGAAGTAGTAAGGAACAAATACTTTTCAATCATATCGTCATTACCCACTTTAATATAACCGGGAAGTTTGGCAGTAATGAAAATCTTTTCGCCCTTGCCCAATGCTCCGGCAGTTTCATATTGTATGCCTTCGCCATCCAAGATGGCATCAAAGAAACTGAAAGCATCTGCATTTTGCACCACTTCATAATCCTTGCCTAAGCGGTCGCCCAATACTGTACCCGTATCAGGACGGTAAGTATAGAAGGAACTGGTAGAAATGATTTCATTTTTATTGTCAAGCCGGTGAATATTTGGTCTTTTGCAAACTTCAAAATCAAGCCCTGCAAATTGCAATGCTTCTTTACTGTTGGGGTAGTCCTGTACAATTTGTCCCAAACCATGCCATGCCTTTTCTTTTACAGAAAAGAAACTGTGTCTACCTGTCTGTTCATTGAAATTAATAGTGTGTGCCATAGTTGTAAAATTTTAAAATGATTAGTAAATGAAGGGCATCCCGCCACCAGCGGGATGCCTGATTGATTAAAATGGTAAATCGTCCACTACTTCGGCTGCTGGTGCTTTAGTTATTGGAACTACTGGTGCAGGAGTAGCATTGCTGCCATTTGAACGGCCATGCAGTTTGATTGTGTTTACATGAAAAGTAAGGCCTGCTTTTATTTCACCTTCTTTGTTTGTCCAGGCATTTGCACCAATACGGCCATAACACTCCACCAAAGTGCCTTTGGTTAAATAAGCTGATACACCCGGATTAATCCAGTACGAACAGTTTACATAGGTCGTAATCTTTTGTACCTCCGTGCTTCCTTTTGTTTTGTAAGTGTCATTGATAGCAATGGAAAAGTTCACTACTTTTTTCCCTGCTTTTGTTTCGCTAACGGTTGCGTCTGCTGTAATTCTTCCGATGATTTCCATAACTGAAATTTTAAATGTTTAAAAAATGATTGTTTAATTGTGTTCTGATGATGAAAAAAAATTGTTTTGTAAAAGAAAAAATGGAAAAAAAGAAAGCCTTACAGTAAGGCGGCTGCAGGGAAGCAAAAAGGAAACGGAATAAATTAAATCTGCAATAGTGTTGGATAGCCTTGTTTATGCCGTAGTCTTTTTGGCATTTAATAAATCATCAATGCAGCCGCATAACTTCGCTTTCGCTTTGCCCATTTTCTTACAAAACAGGTTATAACTATTTGTTGTGTCTTTGAGAGAAGGAAAAGGAAATCTAAGTTGAGATTGCTCTGAGATTTGTTTGTCTGGAATTGTGTTTGCTGAAGAATGAAGCAATCTCAATTCCCAATAATGATTATCCGGTGCAGTTCTCCGGGCTTATTTGCCGCAGGCGAAAAAGAAATAAGACAGGTGTACTGCACCGGGTCTTTGATGATAGAAGAACAGAACGATGAACGGAGCGTCGCAACAGAAGATGAATAAAGATTCTAAAGCTGGTAACAAAAGAATACTATTTGCCTGACAGAATAGAATAGTTTTTAATTCTTCTTGCTTCATCATGGTCACGAATACAGGTAATAGATTGTAGCTGTAAAATATATTCGGCAGGTAATTTATTCTGGATAGCACCGCTTACAATAAACTCTTTATACCAATCATAAGGCAGCAAAGTATAATCTATGGTGTTACTATCAGCAATATAAATCTGTGCAGCGTAAGATTTATTAGTTTCATCAAAAAATGTCAATGTGCCCTCATTGTAACCTTTGCCTAAACCTTCTGCTTTATCAAGCAAAGCTTTCTCATTACTATCAATAGAAAACAATACTCCCCAAACTATTTCAGCAGGAACATCAGTCTTTTTAATATTCGCCTTTGCAGAACCGTCATTGCTAATTTTATTACACACTAATTTATGCCCTGGGAGAAATGCGTTGGTAACCTTCATTGCTGAAGGAACCCGTTTTGCAAGCCTGTTCAGATTCATATTTGAGCCGTAAGCAAAAATCAACATGTGGTATTCAGATTTAGATCGCAAAATTATATTGCTTCTTTGACTATCTGGAATTGTGCCTGGCAGGACAGTTTAGTTGTATCTGCCAATAGCCAAGCTCAATTCCCAGTATCATTGACCGGCACAGTGGTTCGGCCATTTGTCAAAATAAGAGTGGAAGTCTGATAAGGCAGAAGGACTGTGCCTGGTCTATTAATTAATTTTATTAGATTCATGCAATCACAATTCTAACCAATTATGAAGGACAGTTTATTTAAACAACTATTACATAGTGCCGAAGGTTATGCGGTTCTCAATTCAGGAGGACAACTCACTAAAGAGTATAAGCCCGACACTGTTTTGCAAAAGGAGAATGAGTATATCATTATGGAGTGTGATGCTGGAACAAGCCGTAAGGGGTATTTAGGTGCAATGCTGAAAGCAGCAAGATTCTTGATCAAGGAAAAGAATGGCATACTAATACTGGTAATAAAAGAGAAGCCTAATACAACGGTTAAGCAAATTGCAGAACATCTTCGGGAATATTTGGCATGGCTAAAGCCGCTTACCAACCTGAGAGTTGTTTACTTAATAGAAACAGCTAAGTATTGCCCGGATAAAATTCCTCTAAAACTTTTGAGTTCAGAATTTGAAAAATGCGCCATCACCATTAAGGCCGAAATTTAAAAATAGGTGCTCCAAACTGAAATCCTGCCAGCTTAGCTGGTGGGTTACCTAAAATATCTTTTTGCCAGTTGTACCGATAGTTCAACCGAATCACTGTTTGTGCAGTGGGTCGCCAGCTAATGGCAGGAACAATGGAAAATATTTCATTACTTATCGACTCCAGTTAATTACTTGAATTTCAACACCTTTACATAGTAAAAAGCTAAAGAAATCTAAAGAGCAGTCTTTCTGATACCGGGCTATTAAAATGAATAAACAAATCCCATTACTATAAAAGGTTTCAATTAGAAATATTAATTTTGAATTAGTTGTTCCATATTGTAAATCCGTGAACATAACATACTTGATTGTTATAGCGTTTTGATTAGTTGTTTGTTGCCAAATGAAAATACTTGAGCATGGAATTAACTTTATCCAATGGGAATCCCCTGAAATTTGAACCTGGGTTACCTTCTGATTACTCCGGGCCAATTCTTTGTGGAGCTACTTCATTTCAAGCCAAATCAAATCTTGCGGAGCTGGTTATCCAGGAATTGCACGGGGAGTATTATACGATTCGTTTTCTCATTGGAAAGTTTTTGAAAAAAGTTAATGCTAAAGGCTGGATACATTCCAACGGACTGTACAGTTATTTTATGCTTAAGAATGGTACCCGCAAACGGATCAATGCTATCGGGAACCTGCATATCAGGCAAGATCAATATGCCTGTTTCTTTACAGAATCTTCAGACTGCAGT
>JALHRP010000085.1 GCA_022841365.1 Chitinophagaceae bacterium
ACCTTCGGGTATATTAATGCCGGGAAAACCTTGCTGGAGCCTGCCATCTATGAAAGAAATTATTAACCAAATTCTTAATTGCCCTTATGATGAAGCAACCAGGCAATTCTATTTTGATCTGAAGGTTAGGGAGCTTTTGTATCAATTACTCGAAACAGCATTTAAAACAAATCCTTCACAACAATCCTTTACGCCATTTGAAGTAGCCCGTATTCATGAAGCAAGAGATATTCTCGAAACATACATATCTAAAAAACCACCTTCTATCCGCTCTTTATCAAGAAAAGTGGCTTTGAATGAATATAAATTAAAGACCGGCTTTAAGCAATACTTTAATACAAGCATTTTTGACTGGCTAATTGATCGGAAAATGCAACATGCCAGGCATCTTATCTTAACAACAAACCGACCAATAAAAGATATCTGTGCTATGGTAGGTTACCCACGCACAACAAACTTCATTACTGCCTTTCGCAGGCGATTTGGTATGACACCAGGCTCCTTAAGAAGATAATAAATACTTTTCGCAAAACTTACCGGCTGTTTGACAAACCTATTTGTCAAAAAGTAAATTGATTATTACATGATCTTTATAGTGCGTAATAATTGCACTATGAGAAAACTCCTGACTGAACAATTTTTAATAGAACTGATAGCATCGCTTTTCATCTTACTGTTCTTGTACACTGGACTTAGTAAGTTAAAAGAGCAAACAGAGTTTCAGGTGGTATTATCAAAGTCACCGCTTTTGTCAACAAGTTCCTTGGTTCTTTCATGGCTACTGCCAATTATTGAAATAGCTACTTCTGTTTTATTATTTCTTCCACGTACACGGAAATATGGTTTAGTAGCATCAATGTTGCTGATGACCCTATTTGCTTTATACATTTCATACATGCTGCTATTTACTCCCAATTTGCCTTGTTCCTGCGGCGGAGTTTTAAAACAACTGAATTGGTCGCAGCACCTCTTGTTTAATATCTTCTTTCTTTTACTAAGTATCCTGGCCTTGTGGCTTTCAAATAAGAATAAATTCTTTATTGCAATAAACAGGAATAGCCGAATACCTGTAGAAGAAAGTAGGCATTAATTAATCAAGTAAATATTATTTTATGAAAAAGTATTTGTTTGGAACCATCGCAGCATTTTTAGCTGTTGGTTTTGTCTTGTTACAGTCTTTTAAAACTGAACCAAAGAATGCGAGTCAGAATCTTCAAACGACTTATGATTGGTATCCTGTTGGTGCGGATAATAAAATAAGCAGCACAACAGCAGTCTACAATGACATGGTCAAGGGAGATGTAATTTCTGTGGATGCGTGTAAAGACCAGGTGCTGCCCAACTGTTTATTCGGAACAAATGGAACGGTTACTTTGGGACAAGATATATCAGGACAACCTGCTTCGCAAAGAATAAGACAACAGAATTAATTGAACGACTGAAATTATTAGGGACAAATCGTAATCTATTTGTCCCTAATAATTAGTTCTTTTCTTTAAGAATAAGCACATCCATATAGATATGTCTTTCAACAAGATCTAAATCATATCGTTTTAATGCCCTACGCAGCCCTTCAATTGTCAAATTCTCTAATTCGTATTCTTTCATTTCAAAATCAATATTACCATTGTAGCCTGTGCTGTCAATAACTTTTATATCAAATCTCCAGTCACCGAATGCCCTAAATATATCAAACAGGTTTTGAAATGGTTTATTCCGGATAAACCGAACAGGAGGATTTTCTGGGTCGTTATCTTTTGTTTTAAGTTCAACGGAAAAGGTTGTCTGTTCTAGCTTTCCGCCTTTTGTTTTTAGCTTGTCTTTACCTGAAGTTCTAATTAGAGCCAAGCACCGGACTCTTCTTTTTTCAATACTGACGTTCAAATTAAAATAGCGTCGTAAATCTTCCTGCATGATTTTATATTTCTCTTTTTTAAGTGCTTCAGGCAATATTGACTGATAATAATACCCATGCTTTCCCCGCCATTTATCATAACCGGTTCCGGATAGATATTTATACTTTTCTATTTCTTTCACTTCAAGAATTGTTCTTCCATGTTCCCTGAAGCCATACATTGCATCAATATCAGATTCGTTGTAAGCAAACTGATATAGATCTTGTATAGAACGACAGTCGTAAGGAATGTTATCTCCTGGATAATCAATGTGTAAATTCAATGTGTCAGTTCCCTTTAGAATATGTGTGCCATACTTTACATGGTTTTCAAAGCCTTTCTCAAAAACTGTCTTCAAATATTTTGTATCTGCAGCCTTAGTATAGAGCATCGAGTCGCCCTTTAAATGACGACTTATTTTATCAACTGTAACTTGCTCATGAGTCGTGTAACATAGTTTACCATTCCCATCAATCCACACATAAAAAGGTACGCCTTGATGTGGGAGAATGTTATTTAAAAAGGAATCTGTTGTTACTAGCGGAACATTTTTGGGAATCGATAGTCTCTTTCTTTTTTCAAAAAACTCTCTTGTTTTGTCTTTAGAGTCCCTATTCACTAATATCACTTGTATCTGATTATTGAAGCGTTGTTGAAAGGAGTCGATTTTTGGAAAGTTTTCGAGACATGGAGCACAATAGAAACTCCAAAAATCAAAGATTACAAGTTTCCCCTTAAAATCGCTTAACACGATATGATCCTTTTCATAATTGAGAACGTTGTAGAATGTATAATTTGGCATTGTTTGCCCAATCTGTAGCTCTTGCGAAATGCCTGTTTTGATTTGGATTGTAAACAGGCAGGCAAAGAGATATCTGTAAGTCAACTTCATAAAGTAACTTTTAAGGTAAAAGAATGATGGTTGGGTCTAGTAGCCGGGATTCTGTATTAGTGAAGTGTTTATTTGAATTTCGGTGAAAGGAACAGGCATAAGAATATCTGTTTCCTGCCAATTACTTCCCTTTAAAGGTGCAAGTATTGTATTGGTAAGTCCGTATCGTTTTAAATCAAACCAACGGTGGCCCCACTCAGCAAATAGCTCAACCCGCCTTTCACTGATTATTGCTGACAGCAATGTGGCCTGATCGCTTGCTAATGTATTTGGAAGTCCGGCTCTCGATCTTACCATGTTTAAATCGGCAATTGCTTCAGCAATTCTATTCTGCCTTGCTCTTGCTTCTGACCGAATCAAATATTGCTCAGAAAGGCGAAGAACGATATTATATTCATCAACAGGGGTTGCAGTCCGCCGCTTATACTTAAACGGATAATAGTACTGGTTGCCGTTAACAGTGTTTACTCCGAGCCAGCTAGTTTTGCGGAGATCACCACTTTCAAACGAATTTGTAAGAGCAGAACTGAGAGAAAAAGCAGGAATACTGATGGTTGACGATGGAATAAACACAGCACCTTCAACAGTGTTTCGAGATTCATTGGCAGGTGCAATTTGCCAAATTGTTTCCACACTATTATTCTTAAACACATCATTCAAGTTGCCTGGCAAAGAGTATCTGCCAGATGCAATTACTGATGATGATAACATTTCAGCGTTTAACCAGTCACTATTGAACAGGTATACTTTCGCCAATAAAGCAGCAGCTGCTAGTTTATTGGGACGTAATCTTCCGCTACTCGGATAATCCTCTGACAATAGATTTACAGCATCCGTTAAATCGTTTATTATCTGCTGATACACTTCATTGACGGCAGTTTTCGGTTTGTGTTCATTTTCACGATAATCAGATGAAACAATTAATGGAACATCACCAAAAAGGTTGACCAGGATAAAATAAGAGAGTGCTCTTACCATCTTCATTTCTCCAATCAGTTGTTTTTTTGCAGCCATTGAAACACCTGTACTTTGTTGAAGATTTTCTATTATAGCATTTGTTCTGTATAAAACTCTGTAAGCCGAACCCCACATTTGGGAACTAACTATTGTACTTGTTGGTAGAACAGAGTTTTTTAAGAAAGCGTCATATTCCAACACAGGAGATAGTGTAGTTAGTTCATCTGCGCACAGACCAGCATATACACTGAGGGTTCCGTTTGTAAAGGATGGAGAAACGGCTCTCATTTGCAGATAAACACCGTTTACTGCTGATAAAGCAGTAGCGTCATTTGCAAATAATTGATCTGATTGAATAAGATTGGGTGAGGCATTAATTTCCACGAATTTTTTACATGAGGATTGTGTAAAAAATATAATGGGAACGGTGACTATTAGCATGAGATTCAAATATATCTTGTTGTTCATTGCATTATCTTTAAAAGGTTATATTAAAACCGGCCACTATGGTTTTCAAAGGCGGGAGTACAAACATGTTTTGTGTTTCAGGATCTGCTCCTTCATATTTTGTTATAACAAAGAGATTCTGAACGTGTAGAAAAAGCACACATTTTTCAGCTTTTATAAAGCTTGAGAACTTAGAAGGAATATCATAGGACACTGAAATATTTTTACAACGGATAAAAGAAGCATCGGAAATATTTGCGTCAGAAATTGGCAAATAAATATTCATTTGTTTAAAAGCATCTGATGAAGAGCTGGCGGTGAATCTTTGAATATTAGTTACATCACCCGGTTTTTGCCAGCGGTTTAAAACGGCTACAGGTTGATTTACGAGGCCATAGCCGGGTGTATATATTGAACTATTGTTACTTAAGAAATTGTATCCTTTTTGCTTTCTGAATTCAAAGAACACTGTTACCATCAGTTTCTTATACTGTAATGAATTTAACAGACCACCAAAAAATTTCGGATCTGTATTTACATAATTAATCCTGTCGTTTTTATCCAAAGATCCACTTCCATCAACATCCTCAAACTGATATAAACCAGTGGCAGTTGCTACACCCAGATAACGATATAACTTTCTTGTGGTGATAGATTTTCCTATGATGTAAGTGTTGGAGTAGCTGGATGTGGAGAGGCCTGGAAAAGCAAGGAGCCTATTGCGGTTTGCTGTAAAATTCACCGATGTTGTCCATGTAAGATTCTTAGAACTTATATTTCTTGTGCTAAGTTGAAACTCCATTCCTTGATTTTGAAGTAATGCGTCAAGGTTCTTTAAAACGCTTACGAAACCTGTTTGAATAGGAAGCGTATAATTAATCAACTGGTTATTACTTCTGTTTCTGTAATAAACTGCTGAGAGCAGTATCCTGTTTGATAGAAACCCTAATTCAATGGCAGCTTCAATTTTTTTATTCCTCTCCCAAGAAAAATCAGGATTAAATAAGGCTGATGGATTGGTTACAGGAATACCCTGGTAAGTATTCGAAACCGCCGTCCATGTATCGAGATATTTATAGTCTCCGATTTGATCGTTCCCTGTAATGCCATAGCTTGCCCGAACCTTCCCAAAACTTACGAACTTAATTCGTTTGGTAAATATGTTTTCATTTGAAAATATCCAGGCAGCACCAGCAGCACCAAAATTGGAAAAGCGATTGCTGGGCCCGAACCTGCTTGATCCATCTCTTCTTCCTGAGACATTTATAATGTAACGGTCTTTGAAATTATAGGTGAGCCGTCCAAAGACAGCAGTATACCGATATTGAACTGCACTATTTGTTGTGCGTATTGTTCCTGCACCATTGATAGAACCAAGTAATATGTCATTGGCATAATTGAATGCTTGTACCGAAATACCATCAGTTCTATTCTCCTGCCAGGTTGCACCAAAAAGGGCAGTTATATTTCCCAGTTTTGTTGATTTACTATACTCAAACTGTGGTTCTGCAATCCAACTAAGTTGTGTTCGGTTGGCAAAGCTGGCTGATGGAAGGTTGCCTGAATTCGGATCAATTGATGTGCTTGGCTCAGAGCTGGTTTCGTTAGCCTGCAGCATATTGTATCCAAGATTAATTCTTGCTTTCATACCTTTTATAATCTCATACCCTATTTCAATATTGGATATGAGATTTCTAAACTTCCCATTATAAGTAGTGTTTAATACAGCAAGCGGATTGGGTCTAAATACCACGTTGTTGAGCAATACATCTTTTTCCTGCCAGCTAATTTTCCCTTCATCATCGTAGAGTCTTATGTTAGGAGGGAGATTTATAAAACTGGTAAGGTCCATGATATTTAGTTTGTTCTCATTTGAGAGATAGTTGCCATTCAGTCGTACTGTTAACTTTTTATCATTACCAGTATGATTTAAGCTGAAGTTTACCGACGTCTTAGTATCTCCATGCTCTGTCGGAAAGACGGTAGTTTGTCTTTGATAAGCCGCCCCAATGAGAAACTGAGTATTGGTTGAACCACCAGTTAACGAAATCTGTGCATTGGTTGTGACTGCCGCTCCTCCAATGAATAACTTTTTAAGATCCGTATACCGGGTAGAATCCCAAACCATGATATCAGGTGCATAGCCCGGATCAGAAGGGTCTGCACTTGGGATTAAGCCATCATTTAAAAAACCTTCCCGTCGCATCCGGACGTACTGTTGGGTATTTAGCATATCCATGGTGCGGGCAACTTTACTAAATCCTGAATTTAGGTTTGCCTTGAATCTTGTTTTGCCGGGCACACCTTTTTTTGTGGTGATGATAATGACGCCGTTTGCACCCCTGCTACCATAGATCGCTGTGGCATCAGCGTCTTTCAATACTTCTATGCTTTCTATATTATCAATGCTTATTAGATTGAAAGGACTCATACCAATTTCATCTGTGGCATTGGTTATTTGGTTTAAGCGATTGTTACCTGCTGCATATGGGATGCCGTCAATAATGTAGAGCGGCTCTGACCCTTGTAGTATTGAATTTTGCCCACGTAATTGAACTTTTACCGCAGCTCCATTAAGACCACTGCTTTGTGTAACAGCAAGACCCGGCACACGGCCAGATAGAGCGAGAAGTGGATTTCCTACCGGCTGCTTCTCCAATTCATCTGAGGTAACCTTACTAATATTTCCCGTATTTAGCCGTCTGCTGGTTTTGCCATATGCCATGACAATAGTTTCATCAAGCTGGCCAATGGCTATTTTGAGTTTTATAACAATATTTATTCGTTTGTTTAATTCTACTTCCTCTGATTGATAGCCTACACAGGTGATAAGTAGTACTTCATTCTCATCGATATTCTTTAAGATAAATTCACCGTTCCCATTTGAAACAGTCGCCGTCCCTGATTTCCTTGCTGTAATTGTTACACCCTCCAATGCCTCTCCATTCTCATTAACAACTCTTCCACTAATATCTATAGGATCAGAAACGGTAACACTGGTTTGAGTTGGAACCGTTTTCGTTTGCACAACGATATACTTATCTTCTATTACGAAAGATAGCGGTTGATTACGGAAGCACTGTTCAAGTACATCTTTTAAAGAGCCGTTCTTTACCTGGTATGTAATGGGGCTGGTGTTTTTAAGTTGTGCCCTTGTATAAACAAAGGAGTAACCGGTTTGCCTTTTTATTTCTTTAAAGGCTTTTTCTAACGGAGCGTTTTGGAGAGATAAAGATACTGTTTGACCATAGCTTCTTGCAGAAGCCTGAAGGCAGGTGATTACGGTAAACAGGATTAAAAGTTTCATAGTTAGTATGCACTTTAGTCTTTCTCCCGCAGTAATAATTTGCATAGCTTTGTAATGTTTGGGTTTCTGAATTCAGTTGATAGCCTCAGTTGATAGTAAGGGTTAACCCAAACTCCGCCGGCAGTGCTAGTAACACTTCCGGCTTTTTGTTTGTATTAACCGTTGGTTTATTTAATCGTCAGGGTAATACATAAATCGTTTTATTTTCAGTTTTAAAATGTACATATCCGTTAAGTTCCAGCAAACGCAGAAGCTTTGACAGTGGTTCGCTCCGCAATATGCTTGCATTGAATAATTGTTTCACATCTCCCTTGTACACCACTTTTGCATCATACCATCTTTCCACCTGCTTCATGATGGATTCAATCGTTGCATCATGAAAAACAAAGAGCCCGTTTTTCCATGCTGTTATTTCTTCCGTATCAATTCCGGTTCTTTTGGTTATTGCATCTGTTTTAACAATCGCCTGTGTTCCCGGTTCAAGATTTTCAACACTATTATTTTTTTCAACAGCTACTTTTCCTTCGAGTAAGGTTATTTCTTTTTCTGTTTCATTAGTGTAAGACATCACATTGAAGTGAGTGCCTAATACGGTAACGGTTGAACCATCCTGCAGCACTACACGAAACGGCTGCTTGTCATTTTTCACTACTTCAAAATAAGCTTCACCATCAATTTCCACTTTGCGTTCATTGGAAGCAAACCTCGATGGGTACATCAATTTTGTTGCCGCATTCAACCATACCTTAGTTCCATCAGGCAGTGTAACATGGTATTGCCCGCCTACCGGTGTGGAGAGTGTATGAATAGACGGGGTTTCAATTGGCGAAACACCCGCATCATACACTAACTCTCCAGCGGCCGGTTTGTTCACATGAGAGCCTTTACCAATTTCAATTAATCCGTTATTAGCCGTTGTTAAATCAATAACGGAACCATCAGAAAGGGTCAGTGTTGCACGGTTGCCACCAGGCTTTAACTGAGTGGTATCAGAAACAGCTATGTTATTATTATTCGTACTGCTGTTTCCTGCAAAGCGATAAATAATAAATACACCAACTATCAGAATAACACTTGCCGCCACCATCCATACAGGACTTAGCTGAAACCTTTTTCGGGGTATATCAAATGCACCTTTCTCTTGCAAGGCCTTATACGATTGTTCCGTTTGCACCTTATCCATCCATGCAAGATTGGCTTCAAGGTTTTGTTCATCAGTCAATTCTTCAAAGAGCCGCATATTATCATCACTTTCGTTTACCCAATCATCCAGTTCGTCATGCTCTTTTTCTGTAATCGTATTCCTGATAAAAGCTGCTATGAGATAGGCAATACGGTATGCCGGTTGATCCATATCGCTGTAAGGATTTTGTTTCATGCTATTAAGTTAAAGCAAGCAAATAAGAGAAAGTAAAGTCAGGAGAAAATGTACTACGAAAAAGGAAAGAAAATTTTTACAATAAGATAAAACAGGATTAACATTGGCCGCAACAGGCTTTTGCGAAGGGCTGCCAATCCTTTGGTTTTTTGTGTATTAACAGTACTGCGATGTAATTTAAGTTCCCGTGCTATCTGGCCGGTGGTTTTGCCCTCCAGGTAATGCATGACGATTACCTTGCGGTTGGCGGGAGAAAGGTCTTTAAGGGCGGTATGAATGATACGGTACACCTCGCTGCGTACTACATGATCAAACGGGGTATCTGAAATGGATTGAGAAGGCTGCGATTGCTGGTGCATAGCCGTCCTTTTCTTTTCCTTGCGGATGTAAGCAATGCTATCCCGCTGTACAACTTTATACAGGTATGCCCGGATGGCACCATAGCTGTCCAGCTTCCAGTGCATCTTCCATGTTTTTACAAGGGCTTCTGAGGCTATTTCTTCGGCAGTAAAGCGGTCTTCTACCCAGCGGTGGGCATAGAGGGATAATACGGGGTGAAACTCATGATAAAAGTAGGCCAGCGCCTGTTCATCTCCTTGTTGAAAGGCGTGGGCATACTCATCCCTCGTTGTACTGTGATTGGCCGCTTCCATCAGGAAGCGGCAACCTAAAAATTCGAGATATAGACTCCAAGGAAAAAATGTTGACTTTTATATATTTTTGGTTGACCTTTATTATATTTACAAAAACTTATTTTATGTCAACAGAGACTATGGAACAACCAGTTAAAAAACATATAGGGCAGAATCTTCAGCGAGTTCGGGTGTATTTGGGCGTGAAGCAGGATGCCTTAGCTTCTGACTTAAACATCAGTCAATCAGCAATTTCGAAAATTGAACAGCAGGAAGAAATTGAGGAAGGTTTGTTAAAGCAAATTGCCGATGCACTAGGCGTTTCACCGGAATTAATAAGAAATTTCGATTTGGAAAGATCTGTTTATAATATCAATCACAATAATTATCGGGAAGCAACAATATCTGAAGGAGCAACTACCTATGCTATTTCGCAACAGGTTAACCCGGTTGATAAAATTGTTGAATTGTACGAAAGGCTTTTACAAAGTGAAAGAGAGAAGATCGAAATTTTAAAAGGGTCAAAATAATTTTTTCATTTGTTTAATAATTACAGGCAATGGAAACAAAGGACTATACTAACATGCTCCACATGGGCAGAAAGATTGAAAGAGTTCGTCGGCTTCGTGGAATGACGCAAACTGAATTAGGTGAGGCATTAAAAATAACCAAGCAGGCGGTATCAAAAATGGAACAAACCGAACACATTGATGATGAAAGATTGGATGGTATAGCATCAGCATTGGGTGTAACAGTGGAGGGGTTGAAAAAATTCAATGAAGAAACTGTTTTATATAACACTATTAACTTTTATGAAAACTGCGGTGTTAAAACAAGTGCTGTAAGCAATAATCATACGTTTAATAATTTTCCAATTGAACAGGCGATTGAAATGTTTGAAAAACTTTTGCAGAAGGAAAGAGATAAGTATGAGGAGGTGAAGAAAACAAAAAAATAGAGGTTAATTTGCTCAAATGTTTAATGGGCTCGAACATATTTCCATAGAGAATTTTAAATCGATTAAACATTTACAGATTGACAATCTAAATCGTATCAATCTTTTTATTGGCAGATCAAACGTTGGCAAATCTAATATCATTGAAGCACTTTCGTTATTTTCAGTACCCTATCTCTGGGAAAACACTTCCAAAAAATTATCAAACCTTGTACGGCTGGAAACAGAAATCGAACTGTTCTACAATTGTAATATTAAAAAAAATGTAGTTATCACTACCAATCAAGGGGAATGCACATTGGGTTACAATCCTAAAGATGGATTGAAAGCAGAGATAGATTTTTTCAAAAATTCTTTTCTATACAAAGTAGATAATAAGCTTAATGTAAAAGGTAGTTTCAGAAA
>JALHRP010000086.1 GCA_022841365.1 Chitinophagaceae bacterium
CCGATTTTGCAGTGAATCCGTTTCATTGTCCGGATAGTTTGGTTGCAGTAAATCCGTTACCGGTAAGTGAACGTCCTATAAGTTTTTTATGGGAATTTGGCGATGGGCAAATCAGTACTGATTCTATCCCGCCTCCGCATTTATATCCCACCTCCACACTCGATCAGAAATTTACTATCCGTTATACGGTAACCAATGATCTGGGTTGCAGTTCAACAATTGAGAAAACAATTACCGTTGTTAAAACATGTCGTATTGATGTGCCCAATGCATTTACTCCTAACGGTGATGGGTTAAACGATTTCTTTGGTCCGTTAAATGCATTGGTTGCAGAAAATTTTCTGTTCAGAGTCTACAACCGGTGGGGCGGACTTGTCTTTGAATCAAAAGACTGGACCAAGGCCTGGGACGGAACCAACAAAGGGGTGCAACAGCAGGCAGACAATTATGTGTGGACGCTTAGTTACAAAGATCTGGTAACGGGCAGGGTTGTAAACCGAAAGGGAAATTTTATTTTGATCAGATAAGTCAATCTTGTGATTTTTCCGCCCTTGATGGTGTTGCAAAAGTAGTACGTCGAGGTTGGGTCTTTTGACCAACCGCATGAATAAAGGCTTTAGTACAAGTGTTGCTGGTGAAAACACAAGCAACGGCGGGAGGGGCCAAAAGAGAAAAACGTTTGCAATAAAATGAACAGAAAAAAAGAAAAATTTTTAAGTCTCTTTTATTGGTATGTAATTATAGGATTAGTATGCTATAGCTTTTTAGTTTTTGTATTGGTAATTGGGTATTTGAATATGTTTCATAATTTATTTCCTGAAACACTTATCCCTCAGCTTATTTTATTGCCGATATCTTTTATTCTGGTGTTTTTCGGCATATTTTACTTCCGTTTTTTTATGGTTGAAAAGAAAGTTCTGTTTATTCATAGTTTTGTTTATTTCGTTGTTCCGCTTATATTTTTCATTCCTTTGTGGGATTCACTGTCACATTTTGTGGCAAGTTCTTTTTTCATACTTACAGGCTTACTATTAATAATAAAGTATATCCCTTCATATAAGTGCATTTTTGAAAAGAAATTTTAGGAAGAAAATTCAGTTTGTATCTGGGTCTTCCATCCTTTACGTTCACTGGCGATGTCTGGCACAGCCGACACGCTGTATTGATGTAGTTTGGGTTTCGTTTCTTGATGACGGCGAGTGCCACAAGGCCATCACACAAGGCTATCTGACACATCGCCTGAGAAGTGCGGAGACTAGGGAGAGAAAAAAAGGGCGAAAGAAAAAAACTTGATATTCCGGGTGTATTTAATTAATTCGTTTCATATTTTGAAACGTACCGGTGTATGATTGTACATTTCCGCCTACATCTCTCCAGGTCCCATTACTCATCGTGCCATCATCACTAAATCTTAGAGTCCCTGTGTCAATTTGAAGACCTGCGCTATAAGACATAGTTGTGTCTCTAAATTCAAAAGTGTTGCCAATTAATTTCCAAGTTCCCTTGAAATATATATTCTCAGTTGAAACTGAACTTTTGCTTCTTCTGATTAGGGTGCCATCCGGATAGATTGCAAGGCTGACATAGGTAGCAGCATGATTTACTTGATCAGTTTGATACGTTCCTTCCCATAATCCTGCTACAGGGTAAGTAACTGGTGGGCAAGATGTTTGTGCAATACTTTTTTTACAACTTGTCAATTGAAATAATGCAATAGCAGCGGAGAAAGTAGTTAAGGCTACAGAAGCCATAATCAGTTTTTTCATGGTAATAATTTATTTAATGCCTACTCTTTCAGGAAATGTAGTTTTCGGCTTCCCTACGTGTCTTGGTAATCACAATTTACATGTAAAACTGTTTAATAAAATTTTTTTATGCAACTTCCCGTTAAACAAAGCGAACTATTCAACCCTGCTTGAATTCCTTTCCGTCTGATGTTAGAACCTTACCGCCTTTGCTTGTGTTTTCACCTGCAAGGTTTTTCAAAGGCTTACTCCCTTTAAAACTCAGTTTCCCTGCCAGCTTTACCCGTTTCTGCCAAAATGGGGAGAAAAGCCGGCAATCAAATTTTGTTCCAACACACAATATCACTAACTTTGCCTCCCTAAATTTAGGCTGAATAGCAAGTTGGCGCCCAATTACAGTCATAAATAACTGAAAATCAATTTACTTGTCTTTGCATAAAGACGGTGAGCTATTCGTGTGCACAAACTTAAAAACCGGTAAGAACATATGTCTTCATCAAGAGTTGCAGCAAACAAGAGAATTAATTTCGGAAAAGTAAAACACCTTGCAGAGATTCCAGACCTGCTCGGTATCCAGATTCAATCTTTTAAAGAGTACTTTCAGCTTGAGACTACTCCGGACAAGCGTAACATTGAAGGGTTATTCCGAGTGTTTAAAGAAAACTTTCCAATTACAGACACCCGTAACATTTTTGTACTGGAGTTCTTAGATTACTTTATTGATCCGCCCCGTTACTCTATTGATGAGTGTATGGAGCGTGGATTAACATATGCGGTTCCCCTCAAAGCCAAACTCCGTTTGAGCTGTAATGATGAGGAGCACGTAGATTTCCAAACCATTGTTCAGGATGTGTTTTTAGGAAACATTCCTTACATGACTCCCCGTGGTACATTCGTGATCAACGGTGCTGAGCGTGTAGTGGTATCTCAATTGCACCGTTCACCAGGTGTATTCTTCGGTCAATCTATTCACCCCAACGGAACAAAGATTTACTCTGCAAGAGTAATCCCGTTCAAAGGAGCGTGGATGGAATTTGCAACAGACATCAACAACGTGATGTATGCTTACATTGATCGTAAGAAAAAATTCCCTGTAACAACCTTGTTACGTTCTATCGGCTTTGAAACAGATAAGGATATCCTTGAACTGTTTGGTATGGCCGATGAAGTAAAAGCAGATAAAAAAGCGTTGGAGAAATACGAAGGCAAGCGTTTGGCTGCCCGTGTACTCCGTAGCTGGGTAGAAGATTTTGTGGATGAAGATACCGGTGAAGTAGTGAGCATTGAGCGTAACGAAGTGGTATTGGAGCGTGATTCAATTCTGGATGCTGAAGCAATTGAAATGATCAGCGAAATGGAAGTGAAGAGCGTATTCATTCAGAAAGAAGAAGTGAGTGGTGATTTTGCCATCATCTACAACACATTAAATAAAGATACCTCTAACAGTGAGTTGGAAGCGGTACAGCATATCTATCGCCAATTGCGTGGTGCTGATGCTCCTGATAACGAAACTGCACGTGGTATTATTGATAAATTATTCTTCAGCGATAAGCGTTATGATCTAGGTGAAGTTGGTCGTTACAAGATCAACCGTAAACTGAATCTCAACTTCCCGATTGAGAAAAAGGTATTAACGAAAGATGATATCATCTCCATCATTAAATACCTGGTGAAGTTAACCAACGCCAAAGCAGAGATTGATGATATTGATCACCTCAGCAACCGTCGTGTGCGTACAGTGGGCGAGCAGTTGTATGCTCAGTTCGGTGTAGGTCTTGCACGTATGGCCCGTACCATTCGTGAAAGAATGAACGTACGTGACAACGAGGTATTTACTCCGGTTGATCTGATCAATGCAAGAACATTGTCATCAGTGATCAACTCGTTTTTTGGTACATCACAATTGAGCCAGTTCTTAGATCAAACAAACCCTCTGAGTGAGATCACGCACAAGCGTCGTATTTCCGCACTCGGACCAGGTGGTTTGAGTCGTGAAAGAGCAGGTTTCGAGGTACGTGACGTACACTATTCTCACTACGGTCGTTTGTGTACCATTGAAACTCCGGAAGGTCCAAACATTGGTTTGATCTCTACTTTGTGCGTTCACGCTAAAGTAAATGATATGGGCTTTATTGAAACACCTTACCGTAAAGTGGATGATGGTAAAGTGAACATGAAGTCATTGACTTACCTGAGTGCGGAAGAAGAAGATACTGCAAAGATTGCACAGGTAAATATTGCGGTAGATGAGAAAGGCAACATCATTGAAGATAAAGTGCGTTCAAGAGAGAGTGGAGATTTCCCGATTCTTGAAAAAGCAGAAGTAGAATATATGGACGTTGCACCGAACCAGATTGTTGGTTTAAGTGCTTCGTTGATTCCGTTCCTTGAACATGATGATGCCAACCGTGCCTTGATGGGAAGTAACATGCAACGCCAGGCGGTTCCGCTTGTACGTCCGCAAGCTCCGATCGTTGGTACCGGTTTGGAAGCAATGGCAGCTCGTGACAGCCGCATTCAATTGAATGCAGAAGGAAAAGGTGTGGTTGAATATGTGGATGCCAATGAAATTCATGTTCGTTACGAACGTAACGAAGAACAACGTTTGGTAAGCTTTGAAGAAGATTTAAAAATTTACAAGCTCACTAAATTCATTAAAACAAACCAAAGTACCTGTATTAACCTGATGCCTGCTGTATTAAAAGGACAGGCAGTAAAAGAAGGCGACTTCCTTACTGAAGGTTATGCAGTGAAGAATGGTGAACTGGCATTGGGCCGTAACCTGAAAGTGGCGTTCATGCCTTGGAAAGGTTACAACTTTGAAGATGCCATTGTAATTAATGAGAAAGTGGTAAAAGAAGATTTGTTTACTTCAATACATGTAGATGAATTTGAACTGGAAGTTCGTGATACCAAATTAGGTGAAGAAGAACTGACGCCGGATATTCCAAACGTAAGTGAGGAAGCAACAAAAGATCTGGATCAGAACGGTATCATTCGTATTGGTGCTGCAATTAAAGAAGGTGATATTCTCATTGGTAAAATCACTCCTAAAGGTGAAAGCGATCCAACTCCTGAAGAGAAGTTGTTACGTGCCATCTTTGGTGATAAAGCCGGTGATGCAAAAGATGCTTCATTAAAAGCACCAAGCGGAACAGAAGGTGTGGTGATTGATAAAAAATTATTCCAACGTGCCAAGAAAGATAAGAATGGTAAGATCCGTGAAAAAGCATTGCTGGAAAAAATTGAAAAGATCCACGAGAAAAATACAACCGATCTGCTGGATGTATTGCTGAGCAAATTATTATCGTTGCTTCAAAACAAAACATCTGCCGGTGTAAACAACAATTTTGGTGAATCATTAATTGGCAAAGGTGCTAAGTTCAACCAAAAAAATCTTGCAACCATTGACTATGCCAACGTGAACCCGTTAGGCTGGACAGGTGATGCAACAACTGATGAGTGGATCAACCAATTGTTACACAACTACAACATCAAGTATAACGAAGAACTCGGCCGTTACAAGCGGGAGAAATTCAACATCTCAATTGGTGATGAATTACCTGCAGGTGTATTAAAACTTGCGAAGGTTTACTTAGCTGTAAAGCGTAAACTGAAAGTGGGTGATAAAATGGCGGGCCGTCACGGTAACAAAGGGATCGTTGCCAAAATCGTTCGTCAGGAGGATATGCCGTTCCTCGAAGATGGAACTCCTGTTGATATTGTGTTGAATCCATTGGGTGTACCTAGTCGTATGAACCTTGGACAGATTTATGAAACTGTACTTGGCTGGGCAGGTGAAAAACTCGGGGTTAAATTCGCAACTCCCATCTTCGATGGTGCTACTGTAGAAGAAATTGCAAGTCATATTGAACAGGCAGGTTTACCGAAGTTTGGCCATACATATTTGTATGATGGTGAAACAGGTGAACGCTTCCACCAGAAAGCAACAGTTGGTATCATTTACATGATTAAACTGCACCACATGGTTGATGATAAAATGCATGCACGTTCAATTGGACCATACAGCTTAATTACACAACAACCGTTGGGTGGTAAGGCACAGTTCGGTGGTCAGCGTTTTGGTGAAATGGAAGTGTGGGCACTGGAAGCATATGGTGCATCTAACATTTTACAGGAATTACTTACACTCAAATCAGATGACATCATGGGTCGTGCAAAAACCTATGAAGCCATTGTGAAAGGAGATAATATACCACGTCCCGGAATTCCTGAATCATTCAATGTATTGGTTCATGAATTAAGAGGATTGGGATTAGACCTGAAGTTTGAAGAGTAATAATTTCAAGCTATAAGCTTCCAGCTATGAGCTGCGAGCCAAGAGACAACCTGATTAAATTAAATACGCCAAGAGCTAATAGCTCAAGGCTAAAAGCTAAAAGCAATATTTGATATGGCATTCAGAAAAGAAAATCGTCAGAGGCCAGTTTTTTCAAAAATCACTATCGGACTTGCATCTCCGGATACCATTCTGGAACGCAGTTTTGGTGAAGTGTTAAAGCCGGAAACAATCAACTACCGTACGTACAAACCTGAGCGTGATGGTTTGTTTTGCGAGCGGTGTTTTGGGGCGGTAAAAGATTTTGAATGTGCCTGCGGTAAGTACAAGCGTATCCGTTACAAGGGTATTGTGTGCGACCGTTGCGGTGTGGAAGTAACAGAAAAGAAAGTACGTCGTGAACGTATGGGTCACATTAAACTGGTGGTACCTGTTGTACATATCTGGTACTTTAAATCACTACCAAATAAAATCGGTTACCTGTTAGGCGTAAGCTCTAAGAAATTAGAGACCATCGTTTACTACGAACGCTATGTGGTTATACAACCCGGAGTAAAGGATACTATGAAAATGGGTGATCTTCTTACTGAAGAAGAGTATCTCGATCTGTTAGATACCTTACCAAAAGATAATCAGTATCTGCCCGATGAAGATCCAATGAAATTCATTGCCAAGATGGGTGCTGAAGCTGTACATGATATGTTACAGCGTATTGATCTGGATCAGTTGAGTTATGATTTGCGTAACGCAGCAGCTACTGAAACTTCACAACAACGTAAAGCAGATGCCTTAAAGCGTTTGAGCGTTGTAGAAGCTTTCCGTGATGCTAACTTACGTATCACCAACCGTCCTGAGTGGATGGTGATGCAGTACATTCCTGTTATTCCACCTGAACTGCGTCCGTTAGTTCCATTAGATGGTGGCCGTTTTGCATCTTCTGATCTGAATGATTTATATCGTCGTGTAATTATCCGTAACAACCGTTTAAAAAGATTGCTGGAGATTAAAGCTCCTGAAGTAATCCTTCGTAACGAGAAGCGTATGTTACAGGAAGCGATTGATTCGTTATTTGATAACTCAAGGAAATCAAATGCAGTGAAAGCCGAAGGCGGACGTGCATTGAAATCTTTGAGTGATGTATTGAAAGGTAAACAAGGTCGTTTCCGTCAGAACCTGCTTGGTAAACGTGTTGACTATTCAGGTCGTTCGGTTATTGTGGTAGGTCCTGAAATGAAATTGCATGAGTGCGGTTTACCAAAAGATATGGCGGCTGAATTGTTTAAGCCATTTATCATCCGTAAGTTAATTGAAAGAGGTATCGTTAAAACAGTAAAGAGTGCACGTAAACTCGTGGATAAGAAAGAAGCTGTTGTTTGGGATATCTTAGAAAATATATTGAAAGGTCATCCAATCATGTTAAACCGTGCCCCGACACTGCACCGTTTATCTATCCAGGCCTTCCAGCCTAAATTAATTGAAGGTAAAGCCATTCAGCTTCACCCATTGGTATGTTCTGCGTTCAACGCCGATTTCGATGGTGATCAGATGGCGGTACACGTTCCGTTAAGCAATGCTGCTGTATTGGAAGCACAGTTATTAATGCTTGCATCGCACAACATCCTTAACCCGCAGAACGGTACACCTATTACCCTTCCTTCCCAGGACATGGTACTCGGTTTGTATTATATCTCCAAAGGAAAGAAAACAACTGATACTGAAATTGTAAAAGGACAAGGCAAAGCATTTTACTCACCTGAAGAAGTGATCATTGCTTACAACGAAAAACAAGTTGATCTGCATGCATGGATTAAAGTGAAAGTGAATGTGCGTGAAAACGGGCAGTTGGTGAATAAATTAACTGATACAACTGTAGGTCGTGTCATCTTCAACCAGTTTGTACCAAAAGAAGTTGGTTTTGTAAACGCCTTATTAACGAAGAAAAATCTTCGTGAAATCATTGGCGAAATTATTGAGATCACCAACGTTCCGAAAACTGCAAAGTTCCTTGATGATATCAAAACACTTGGTTTCCGTACAGCCTTCCAGGGTGGATTGTCGTTTAACATTAACGACCTGATCATTCCTGAAGTGAAAGCGGAACTGGTAGAAAATGCACAAGGCGAAGTGGATGAAGTGTGGGACAGCTATAACATGGGATTGATCACCAACAACGAACGTTACAATCAGATCATTGATATCTGGAGCCGTGTTGATACACGTGTAACAGAAACATTGATTCGTGAAATGGCGTCGGATAAACAAGGTTTCAACTCTGTGTTTATGATGCTTGATAGCGGTGCCCGTGGTAGCAAGCAGCAGGTAAAACAGCTGGCAGGTATCAGAGGTTTGATGGCGAAGCCACGTAAATCAGGATCTACCGGAAGTGAGATCATTGAAAATCCTGTATTGAGCAACTTTAAAGACGGACTGAGTGTATTGGATTACTTTATCTCTACACACGGTGCCCGTAAAGGTTTGGCCGATACGGCGTTAAAAACAGCAGATGCCGGTTACTTAACCCGTCGTTTGGTTGACGTTGCACAGGATGTGGTAATTAATGATGAAGATTGCGGCACATTGCGTGGTATTGCCACCAGTGCATTGAAAGATAACGAAGACGTAATTGAACCATTGAGCGATCGTATTGAAGGACGTACATCTTTACACGATGTATACGATCCGCAAACAGATGAGTTGATTATTGCAGGTGGTTCAGAAATTTCTTCAACTATTGCAAAACGTATTGAAGAAAGCGGCATTGAAACGGTTGAAATCCGTTCTGTATTAACCTGCGAAAGCAAGCGTGGTGTATGTGTGAAGTGTTATGGTAAAAACCTGGCAACAGGTGCTATTGCACAAAAAGGTGATGCGGTAGGTATCATTGCTGCACAATCCATTGGTGAGCCGGGTACACAGTTAACACTCCGTACCTTCCACGTAGGTGGTGTGGCAGGTTCTGCATCAGTAGAATCATCATTGCCTGCAAAGTTCGACGGTACCATTCAGTTTGATGGATTACGTACTGTAACTGCCATCAACAATGAAGGCAATAAAGTACAGTTGGTTATTGGTCGTACAGGTGAAGTAAGAATTATGGATCTGAAAAACGACCGCTTACTCATCACCAATAACATTCCATACGGTGCTACATTAACCGTGAAAGAAGGGCAACAGGTGAAGAAAGGTGATGTGATCTGTACATGGGATCCGTTTAACAACGTGGTTGTGGCTGAAATTGCAGGTAAGATTAAACTGGAGAATATCCTTGATGGTATTACTTACCGTGAGCAGGCCGATGAACAAACAGGTCACCGTGAAAAAGTAGTAATTGAAACAAAAGATAAAACAAAGATCCCTGCCATTCTTGTTGAAGGTGGTAAAGAAGTGAAGTCTTATAACCTTCCTGTTGGTTCACACATTGTGATTGACGAAGGTGAAGAAGTAACTGCCGGACAGGTATTGGTGAAAATTCCACGTGTACTTGGTAAACTTCGTGATATCACGGGTGGTCTTCCACGTGTAACAGAATTGTTTGAAGCAAGAAACCCGGGTAACCCTGCAGTGGTTTCTGAAATTGACGGTGTAGTTGCATTTGGTGCAATCAAACGTGGTAACAGAGAGATCATCGTTACAAGTAAAGATGATGTAACCAAGAAATATCTTGTTCCTCTTACACGCCAGATTCTTGCACAGGAAGGCGACTTTATTAAAGCCGGTGTTCCTTTAAGTGACGGACAAATTGCTCCTGCTGATATCTTAACCATCAAAGGACCGTTTGCTGTACAGGAATATGTGGTGAATGAAATTCAGGAAGTATATCGTTTACAGGGTGTGCGTATCAACGATAAACACATTGAAGTAATCGTTCGTCAAATGATGAAGAAAGTTGAAATAATTGACGCAGGTGATACAAAGTTCCTGGAAGAAGATCTGGTTGACCGTTTTGAATTTAATGAAGAGAACGACCGCATCTTTGATAAGAAAGTGGTAACAGATCCGGGCGACAGTCATAAATTCCGTCCTGGACAGATTGTAACCGTTCGTGAATATCGTGAAGAGAACAGTCTGTTGCGTCGTGCAGATAAGAAGTTGATTGAAGTGAGAGATGCACATCCTTCAACTGCACAACCGGTGTTGCTTGGTATTACCAAAGCATCATTGGGTGTACAAAGCTGGATCTCTGCCGCATCGTTCCAGGAAACAACGAAAGTACTGAGCACCGCAGCGATTGAAGGTAAAACAGATGATCTGTTAGGTTTGAAAGAAAACGTAATCACCGGTCACCCGATCCCTGCAGGTACAGGCTTACGTGAATTTGAGAACATGATTGTAGGCAGTAAAGAAGAATATGAGTTACTCCTTACCACCAAAGAAGCCATGAGCTTTGATGATGATGAGTAGCTGTAACAGATACATTACAC
>JALHRP010000087.1 GCA_022841365.1 Chitinophagaceae bacterium
ATAGATTATACAACGGCACATATATGGATACAAAACTGGAGCTGGTATGATCCGCAAAAACATGATCAAACTTATCCGGATGCAAGAAAAAAGATGATTGATTACCTAATGCTTCACGCAGCAGAATCTAAAGAACTGGGTAAACCATTTGTGCTCGAAGAGTTTGGCATCATGAAAGACAATGGAAGCTTCAATCCTAAGGCAACCACCCTGCATCGCGATGAATATTATCGGGAAGTTTTTGAACAGGTGTATCAACTGGCGGTAAAAGGCGAAGCCAGTGGTGTAAACTTTTGGGCCTGGGGAGGAGAAGGCCGACCGCGAGAGCCTGAAACCTGGTGGAAAAAAGGCGATGACTTTACAGGCGATCCACCTCATGAACCGCAAGGCTGGTATTCCGTTTATGATCATGACAAATCAACACTTAAACTTATTAAGCGGTACGGGAAAAAATTTAAAAAGCTTCGTTGAGATAATTTTCTGATCATGAAACTTAAATACCCGGTTAACCTTCATAAAGGAAGCACGACTTTTTTTGTTCTAGGGTTAATGTTCTATTACAATAACTTTTCTCTTGGCCCCTGGATTTATCTGGCCCTTCATGGAAGTTATGGATTTTTATGGCTACTAAAAGATCAACTCTTCCCCGATAAACAATGGGAACAAGTGGTTTCTTTACCCTACGCTATCTTTGTTTTCTTCGCTTTGGGTCTTTACTGGGTAGCGCCCTGGTTCTTGATCAGTCAGCAGATCGAGCCTGGGGCATCAGTCTTTGCTGCAGCTATTGCTCTAAATATGTTTGGTGTGATGCTGCACTTTGGCAGCGATGCTCAAAAGTATTTTACACTAAAATATAAAACCGGGCTTATTACAGAATCTTTCTTTGCCCGCTGTAGGAACACCAACTATCTGGGGGAATTGATGATTTATGTTGGATTTGCTGTGCTAACAGAAAGCTGGGTTGGTTTTATTGGTATTGTTTCCTTTTTCGTAGGTGCTTTCATTCCCAACATGATTAAAAAAGATAAATCATTGTCGCGCTTTGCGGAATTTGGCGAATACAAAAGAAGCAGCTGGCTACTCTTGCCCCGCTTATTCTAATCCTATTTACTAATCTCAGCATGCCTACGCTTAGAATTGCCTTTGTTACATGCTCAACCAAACCCGACTTTGCGCCCGATGATCTTGAGGTAGTTCATGCACTTAACCTGCGTGGAGTTCCGGTACAAGCAATTCCCTGGGATAGTAATTTTACAGATTGGAATTCCTTTGATCTCGTTGTACTTCGTTCCTGTTGGAATTATCATCTTCATCCTCAAAAATTTTTATCGTGGCTGGATAACTTGGAAGCCAACCAGGTAAACCTGTTAAATCCGGTTAGCACGGTGCGATGGAATCTTCATAAAAAATATCTAGCAGAATTCGATCGTCAGGGTTTTCCCTTACCACCCACCCAATGGTTTACAAAAGGTGCTACCGTTAATTTGAAAGAATTACTACAACAAAAAGGATGGAATAAAGCTGTTGTGAAACCAGCCATCTCGGCTACGGCTCATAATACATTTATAGTATCAATAAAAGATGTCGCACAACATCAACCTATCATGAATCAGTTGCTTGACCAATCTGATTTGCTTATACAACAATTTGTATCAGAAATTGAACAAGGAGAATACTCATTGATCTTCTTCCATAAAAAATTCAGTCACGCTGTACTAAAAAAACCTAAACCCGGGGACTTTCGTGTGCAACATGACTTTGGAGGAAGTTATAGTTTCATTGTGCCTTCTGATGAAATAATAAAACAAGCCACATCAATTCTCACACATATTCCTGAGCCGCTACTGTATGCCCGGGTTGATGGTGTTCTGGTAAATGGCCAATTCCTGTTAATGGAGTTAGAACTAATCGAACCCGTTCTCTTCTTTGACCATGCCCCGCATGCAGTGAGCTCTTTTGTTGACTTACTTTTATCACATAATTCTGAGATTTAGGTTCCAGCATTACGCGAAGGGCATAAAAAAAGCAGACTGAATACTCAGTCTGCTTTCTTTCAAATGTCAGTTTACATCACTTAGGATCAAGTGCCTGATTAAGGCGATTCTGTACATCCTGCAAATGATAGCGACTCATCTTATCCGTTGTGCCGGACAAGGCAGAGTTAATTTCGCTGCGCAAGGCAACCAGATGCGCACGCGTAACGGAAATCACATCACTTTTCTTTGGATCAGCCACTGGCGATGCAGGGGATGCAGGGAAAAACGGACTCGTAAAACCCTGGCCACCCGATTGAGGTGTATTAGCAGGATTCAACAAAGAAATCATTTTCTCCACATAAACCTTCTGTAAATTTCTGCGGAATACATCAATGGATTTTCGGGTGCGTAGTTCAGACCAGATTCCGGAACGCAGATCCGTATATAACTCATCCAATGTATAAGCAGTGTTACTAAGCGCACTGGATTCAATCAATCGCTGCATGCGGGCATAATCGTAAATACTGTTAAGTGTTCCTTCTTGCACAGATCGCAATTGCTCCACACCTGAACCCGGACGAATTCTATTCATTACTTCCTGATTCAGCATCCAGGATGGTGTTTCAAAAAGTTGCTTATTCAAAAATGCAACAGCTTCTTTTTGAATAGCCTTAGGAGTTGCTTCATAAACAGCCCCATCCTGATCGTAGGTCTTGGGTGTTTCGTAAATGCCGCCTATGTTTTTAGTAACGTGGCCCATGTATCTGCGATACTGACCCACTACCTGATTGTACATTTCATTCAACGAAGTATATTTCTCCGCCTCTTCTTTATACCAAACGGGTAGCTCAGGCAAAATGCGTTTCAGGTTTTTGATTCCATACTCACTCGCTTGCATGGAGTTGTTACCTAAGTCTTCACTCTGCGAACGTGGATCATAGGCGTTGATTTCAGAACCGAACCAATACATAGGATCGTTGGCGTGCGACAACACCCACTTATTTAAAACCTTCTTATCTTCAACCGGATCCTTGGTTCCAAAAACAGGTTTATATCCCCACTCAATTGCCCAACGGTCATAGACGCCAATACCCGGAAATAACAATTCCGCTGAAATTCCATCTTCAGGTTGTGCAACATAATTGAAGCGCGCATAATCCATAATCGAGGCCGTGTGTCTGTACTTCTGCAAGAATTCTTTGTCGCGAAGTTTTTCAACCGGAGTGGCAAAGCTTGATCCAAAGTTGTGACGAAGTCCCAACGTATGACCCACTTCATGCGAAGACACAAAGCGCACGAGTTGACCCATTAGTTCATCATCAAATTTCTTCTTTCGCGCCCGGGTATCCACAGCGGCTGTCTGAATGGTGTACCAGTTGTTTAACAAATTCATCACATTATGATACCAGCCAATATGACTTTCAAGAATTTCCCCCGTGCGGGGATCGTGTACATTAGGCCCGTAGGCATTCTGAATGTCCGAAGCAAAGTATCGTATGAATGAATAGCGTGCATCTTCTGTGCTGATCGTAGTATCCCCGGCTGGTACTTCTTTGGCAAGGATTGCATTCTTAAAGCCAGCCTGCTCAAAAGCTTTTTGCCAATCTTCAACCCCTTGTATTAAATACTTACGCCACTTAACGGGTGTGGCTGGATCGATATAATAAACAATTGGTTTGATAGGCTCCACCAATTCGCCACGCTTCATTTTTTCAACGTCCTCCGGTTTAGGCTCCAGTCTCCAGCGCACAGCAAAAACTTCCGGTTCGGCACGCTGCGACTCTTCACCATAAACGGTATACCCATTGGCAAAGTAACCAACCCGATTATCAAACAAACGTTTACGCGCGGGTACGGCCGGTAGCAGAATCATGGATACGTTAAGTTCAAGAGTGACAAAACCCGTATTCGATCCTGCAGGTAACGGTGTGACGGTAGACGGAGAGTTTGGTGACGAGGGTGGTGGCAGCGTTGAAACAAAAGTTTTCACCATCCGCACTTCAGTATTGATCGGAAATGATTTTATACTTTGAATATAGGAGCGATCATTTTGCAACGCACCCAAACTAAAACTTCTTTTATTTTGAGGACTTAGCGAAACCATTTGATTATCACCTTTAAAGAATTCAGTAACATTGATTACATAATTCCTTTTGTTATCACTCAATGCTTTAATATCGAAAGAAGCAACAATGGGTTCAACATTGGAATTGCGAACAGATTGACTGATGGGTTTAGTAGAATCTCCACTCGCGCTGATATATAAAGGCGCGCGCAAAAATAATTTATTATTGGGTCCCTTTTCCCACCTCAATACCTGGCGGTTTTCCTGTTCACCACCATAACCGGCACCTGAAGGTGTTTTTGATTTTCGGGTGATAGACATGAACTCCCGACCTACAATCGTATCGGGTATTTCAAAGAAATAATCCTCGTTTACTTTGTGTGTGGTAAACAAACCTTTTTGAGTTTTTGCTTTGGCGGTAATCACCTGGCTATAGGCTTGAGGTCCATTGGTTTTACGCTTGGTCGTGTCAGCCTTAGGTGTAGCCGTAGCCGGTGCTGCTACTTTTTTATCTTTTTTCTTCTGTGCCGAAACAGATCCGGAAAGGCCCAGTAGAATTACCAGCCCTAACATTCCTGTAAATATCCTTTTCATATTAATTCATTTGATTTAAGTGGCGCGAAACTAGTGCTTGTTAGGAATCATTATCAGTAGATAATTACTAGGTGCCACTTAAATTACTTGAGTGGTAGAAATATTGGACGCTGTTCCGAAAAGTTCTTTACCGAAAGAACTTTTTGTTAGCCCTATTGCTAATTTTTTATTTCCTCTTTGCCATCCGGATACTTTGCGAACCGTGTTTTCTCGCGTGGATGTACATGTTCAAAACTAGGCCAGGGCCAGCCACCAAATTCGGTTTGGCGATATTCCTGCATGGCTTGCTGAATCTCAGCTTGTGTATTCATGACAAACGGACCATGTTGCACCACAGGTTCATTGATTGGATTACCTTGTAAAAGGAGCAAATAACTTTCTGTATTTCCATTTTCTAAAATAACCTCCTGATCCGCATGCAGTTCAACAGCCTGGTGTGTGGAAAAAATTTTGTCTGCAATTTTTAAGGATGCACCAGCATAGAAATAAAGTGAACGGTTAACATTGGCTGAAGCATTTGGCAATGACCAGGAAGCACCCGCTTCCATTTTAATCGTCCAGATAGCGACTTCATTTTTTTCATTGGCAGCCCATGAATCGGGAGCTGGTGCAGGTGCATGAGTTGTGCCTATTTTTCCAGCAATTACACTTACATGAGTTGCTTTACCTTTTAAATCTTTATTTACATATGTGGGGATCGCATCAGCCCACAACATAGCAAAGTGAGGCGCGGTGAGTTTCTTTGCCTTCGGTAGATTAAGCCAAATCTGAAAAAGCTCAAGCGGATTTTCTTTATCGTTATAGAGTAACGGAAACATCTCGCAATGCTGCACTCCTTTGCCAGCTGTCATCCATTGCACATCACCAAAACCAAAACGACCCGCAGCTCCCAGAGAATCTGAATGATCTACCAACCCTTTGGTTACAATGGTTACTGTTTCAAATCCCCGATGTGGGTGCGCAGGAAATCCAGGAACTTGCTCACCATGATACATACGCCACGATTGATTGGGTGCAAAGTCTTGTCCGATGTTGCGGCCTGCCAGCGATGCAGCGGGCCCCATCACATCATTACCCTTGGGATAATGATCTTCGTGGTACACACAAAAAAGAAACGGATCCTGAGTTTGCCAGGGAAAGCCAAGCGGCTTGATGGATTTAATGGGAGTGTTGCTCATCGCTCAAATTTTAACGCTGATGATATAAACCAGAATTACGTTACAAAAGTTTAGTCCAACTAACGTTAATGACAAAGGCGCCAGCCTTAGGTAGTGCCCAGACTCGCGCCTTTTCTTTTCGGAATTTTTCCGAATTACTTCACGTGCTTGTTAACCACCTTGGCTAACTCGAACATAGAAATTTGCTTTTTACCAGCAAACAATACCAATAATTTCTCATCAGCATTGATCATTCTTCTGTTTTTGTTGTCCTGTAGTTTGTTCTTCTTGATGTACTCCCAGATCTTCTTGATGATTTGGGTTCTTGGAATTGGTTTGCTACCCACTACAGCTGCCAGCGTTGCGCTAGGTGTTAGTGCTGCCATAAAGGCTGCGTTGGGTTTTCTCTTAGCTGCTTTCTTAGCTACTTTTTTTGCCTTCTTAGGGGCTGCTTTCTTCGCCTTCTTAGGGGCTACTTTTTTCTTCGCTGCTTTTTTTGCCATAGCGTAATTTGAATTTAGTGATTGGTAAATAATTAAGTTTAAAAAAATTAGGTTGCTTTTGAATGTTTTATTGTGATGCAAAAGCATGACAAAACTACAAAACAATTATCAATCTCCATGCAAAGTAAGGTGTTTTCTATAGGGAAATTCGTATTTAGTCTACACATTGGGCTATCCAAATCGGTATGTTTTCCCTATGAGAATTGATAAAACAGGTAGTCTAACCAAGAACTTACAATCGTAATAATAGGATGTACTTCAATTAAGACTTGAAGCTTTTCCATAGGGAAAACTCAGAATGCGTAGCCCAGAATGGCTACCACATGGCAGGCTGTCCCTCCCAAAACAAAGAGATGCCAGATGAAATGACTATAGCGAATGCGATGATCATAGACAAAAAATACAACTCCAGCAGAATACATAAGTCCTCCGGCCAGCAACCAAAACAAACCCCAGGGTGGCAATGAACTATACAAGGGTTTTACCACGGCTACTGCCATCCACCCCATACCCAGGTATAAAGCAATCGAGATTCTACTGGTACCCACATTGCGAACCGACTTAAGAACAACGCCTGCTACGGCCAAGGTCCAGATGATGCCTAACAGTGCCCAACCCCAACCACCCGTAAGAACTGTAAGCGTAAAGGGTGTATATGTACCTGCTATCAATAGGAAAATGGCACTGTGATCGAAGATCCTGAAAAGTCGTTTTGTTTTGCTATGCGGAAAAGCGTGATACAATGTGGAGGAGAGATATAACACAATCATGGCAGCACCAAAAATACTGGCGCCCGTAACAGCTGCTGCACCAAGAGGAATTGCCTTGATGATCAGTATCGGTGTTATAGCAACCGCAGCCATAAAACCTATACCATGACTAATGCTATTGGCAATTTCTTCGCCCAGCGTTTGCTCTCGGTTCCAGGTAGTCGTTTTGTCTATCGTATTCATCGATTTCATAACTCAACCACGCAAAGATTAGTTCAACACAGGCAGATCATGATTGCTTTCATCTTTTCAGAACTTCCGGATTCACACAATAGGGTACATTACCTGTCTTATAGAATTCTATGATATTCTCAGCAGCTAATCGGGCCATACCGTCTCTTGCTTCTACTGTTGCTGAACCAATATGCGGCAACACGGCAACATTGGGCATTGAAAGAAGTGGATTGGTTGCATGCATCGGTTCCGGATTCGTAACATCGAGCCCGGCTCCCCAAATAGTTTGAGTTTGCAACGCTTCAATAAGGTCTTGCTCATGATGAACACCGCCTCGAGAAGTATTAATAAAAATTGCACTTCGTTTCATTTTTGCAAAAGCACTCTTATTAAAAAGTCCGCGGGTTTCATCGCTAAGCACACTATGGACTGAAAGCACATCGCTTTGTTCTAACAATTCATCAAAAGAAACCCATTGTGCACCAAAACGTTTTTCGGCTTCTTCATTTCGACCTCGGTTGTTATAAATGATTTTCATGTTATACGCCCCCTTACAGCGCTGGGCCATCACCAGGCCGATGCGACCCATACCAAAAATCCCAAGTGTCTTCCCATGAAGTTCTATCCCCAAATTCTTCAACGGTTCAAACTGCTTCCACTCCCCTTTTGCTATCGTGTTGTGCAGGTAAAACATTTTTCTTGAAACTGCAATCATCAAACCAAAAGCAACATCCGCAGTGGCATCACTCAAAACATCCGGTGTATTACCAACAGGAATTCCTCTTTTGGTTGCTTCCGCTACATCAATATTATCGTAGCCCACGGCAAACTGGGCGATTATATCTAGATGGCCACATGCATTGAAAAATTGTGAATCTATTTTATTCGAACCCAGCGAGATCAATGCATTTACTTGTTGGGCACGCTCCATTAACTGGGTTTGTGTCATAGCGCCAACGCCTTCCCAAACACTTACTTCAAACCCTGCCTGTGTTAGTAACTCATAGGCAAGAGAAGGGATGATACGTGTTATTAAGACTTTCTTCGACATCCAAGGTGAATTGTATCTCAAAGGTAGGATTAAACCAATTGAAAATTCAATATGCAAAAGAGGAAGTGCATTACACCCCGAAATACTGTTAAGCTTGAAGGATTATAATGAAGGATTCGATCATGGTTCTATCATTTTGAGGAAATATTTGCCAGGGGTTTGCAGTTATAAACCTTGGGGAACACATTGTTTTCGAAACCAGTACTGCTGGAGAAATTATACGGATGCCAACGAAATAAGTATTAAAGATCGTGTAAACACGCCAAAGACAAGACTCCAATTGATTGGTGATTTGTGAGATTTGTTTGTACTTTAAGAATTCAAAACCCTCATGCGTAGACGAACCTTCATCATTGGTGTGTTTTCATCTGTCTGTCTAATCACCGGCATAATTTTGAGGTTTCTTTATCTAGATGGTGCCAATGCTCTGATGTTGCTAGGGGTTCTCATTTTTCTTCTGGGATTTGGAACCTCCTTCCTAGTTGACCGGCTTTCCATCGAAACCCGAAGATCCTATCGTATTGCTCTTATAATGCTTTTCCTGTCGGTAAGTATACTCGTTATTGGGTTTATCTTACAGGTACTTCTGCTGGAGGGTGGGGTTGCGTTTGGTTACACAGGTGTTGTTTTACTTATCTTCTTTGCCGTTTACTTCAACCGCCAGATTGAGGGGCGCAACCTGCGCGTCCGGAAAGATCGCCAGTTAGCTGCCATTCTGTTTACTGACATCAAAGGGTTCACAAAAATGATGGGCGAAGACGAATACAAAGGTCTTGAAGCTCTGGAGATCAATCGCAAAATTCAGAAGCGCATGGTACGGAAATATTATGGAAAATGGCTAAAAGAAATTGGCGATGGAACCTTGTCGGTATTTTACACCGCCAGCGAAGCAGTGTTGTGTGCACTGGAGATTCAACAACAAGTAAAGCAACACGGACTTGCCGTGCGGATGGGCATCCCATGTATCAGAAGTAGTTTTTTCAGATACCGATGTTTTTGGCGATGGAGTAAACGTGGCGGCCCGCATTACCGATCAGGCCGATGCTGGTGAGATCTGTGTAACTGAAACTGTGCTACACAATATTAGAAACCGTGAGAATGTAACGTTTGAGGCGATGGGTAAACACGAGTTAAAGAATGTTGGGTATGGGATAGAGTTGTATAGACTTAAAACGTAGGATCTCGGTTGAATCATTGAAGAAGATGTTGTCATTTCCGTATTTGAAGATCAGCCATAAAGCAATATGCTTACATGGCTGTATTAGAATCCCTGACACACGACTTTTACTTGGATAGAATGACCGCTAAGAACGTTTAGCTGCCTTTGCCGCTAAATACACATCGACTAAAGTCTTATTTTTTTACTTTTAGAAATGAGAAAACTTCCTGCCGTCCTACTTTTATTTGTTGCCTTCGCTTCTGTATCTGCACAGACTATTCCATTGCCTGAACATCCACGCCCGGATTTTGAACGGACTCAATGGCAAAACCTGAATGGCCCCTGGCAATTCGAATTTGATTCACTCGATCAGGGTATTTCAAAAAAGTGGAATGAAGGCAGCGCAACCTTCGCTCATAAAATAACAGTCCCCTTTCCCTGGGGATCGCAATTGTCGGGCGTAAAAGACAAAGCCGATATCGCCTGGTAT
>JALHRP010000088.1 GCA_022841365.1 Chitinophagaceae bacterium
AATAAAAATCAGCAAAATATGTTTTTGTTCTGATAAACCGGATCAGCAGATACAGCAAAAGCCCAACAGGGCCAATCATAAACGTAAAAAATAAACAGGGAATTAAAATCCAATGATTGATGTTGTGCTTCTGTGCATTCTTTTTAATCCAGATGCCTGTCATTAAATCAAAAGCCAGAAAATGAATCCATGCTGTTGTTACAGCAATCTTACTGGTGAATAATTCCATTACACCATCCAGCGTACTGAACTTTTCCATATCGCTGAATTGAAACGTACTTGCCAACAGCCAGGTATATACAATTGCAAACAATGTAATAACGATGCCAATGAGCAGCTTATCGGTATAAAACCAGAAAGGACTTGCAATCAGCAGAATCAACCAGGCAACAAGAGCAATGGTATTACAGAGGCTGAAAATGGTTTCGGGACTCATGATGATAATTTTTGAAGTGCAGTAACAATACGCTCATACGTTTCGTCATCGCTTAATTTTTCGGGAACAAATGTTTTGCCAATCACTTTTTCATACAGTTCAATATACCGTTTGCTGATGGTTTCAATCCATTCTTCGCTCATTGCCGGAACGGTTTGTCCTTCTTTCCCCATGAAATTGTTTTCTATGAGCCATTCACGTACAAACTCTTTACTTAATTGTTTCTGACGTTCCCCTTTTTGCTGACGTTCTTCAAAACCATCTGCATAAAAGTACCTGGAGCTGTCAGGTGTATGTATTTCATCCATCAAATAAATGGTATCACCAATCTTTCCAAATTCATATTTTGTATCAACAAGAATTAAACCCTGTCTGGCAGCAATTTCTTTTCCTCTGGCAAACAACTGCAACGCATAGTTGCTCAGTTGTTCCCATTCAGCAGCCGTGCAAATACCTGTTGCAATAATTTGGTCAGGTGTAATGTCTTCATCGTGTCCTGCATCTGCTTTGGTAGATGGTGTAATAATGGGAGAGGGGAAAAAATCATTTTCGTTCAATCCCTCCTGCATGGCTGCTCCACACAATTCTCTTTTGCCCGATGCATAAGTTCTCCAAGCATGACCAACCAGATTACCACGAACTACCATTTCTATTTTAAAAGGTACACATCGTTTACCGATACTCACATTTGGAGCCGGTACCTCTAAGAGCCAGTTGGGACAGATATCTGTTGTTGCATGCAGCATGTAAGCAGCAATCTGATTTAAAACCTGTCCTTTATAAGGAATGGGTGATGGCAGAATAACATCAAATGCTGAAATACGGTTGCTGGCAATCATCACAAGCAGGTTATCTGCAATACTGTATACGTCTCTTACTTTGCCTTTGTAGTAATTGGTTTGGTTGGGAAACTGAAAAGGAATCATAACCCGAAGGTAACAGACAACTGTAAAACACAGACAGTTACCCGTATGAACTTATAAAGACCTGTGGAAATTAAGTTGGGAAAGATTTATTTCTTTATTTAGGGGTAAACCCTATTTTTGTTCATACAGTAAACCCTGCTATATGAGAAAGCTTTCAAAACTGCTCTTACTGATGCCTTGTGCATCTGTTTTTTTTATTTCGTGTAAAGAAGAAAAATTTGATCCGGCCCGATTGCTGGTTGCAAATGTTGTTATAACAGCTCCTGTTACAACTGGTTCCTCACCTACAATTGGTGCTCCAATTGACGTTAGATGGGGTGGAGACCTTGTTTTAAATAATGTTGTATATGGTGCTGCCAGTGTAACAACAGGAACCCCTGTAACAACAATTAATCAATCTCAGGTAATTGCCGCTAATTATGCAACCGCAAAAAGTGGAGCTTTTCCGCTCAACTTTACCGTATCAGCGGGTTCTACTTTTACTCCGTCAATCAGTAATACAATTTATAACCGAATTACCAGTTTTCTTCCTGGAAGAAGCTACACAGCTATCGCCTTTGATTTATCTCCTTTTTATAAAGCAGTTGTGATGGAAGATGATTTATCTTCCCCGCCTGCAGGTAAAGCGAAGATTCGTTTTGTTCATGCCATTCCTCAACCACTTGTTGCTACTCTTCCTAAAAAAGACACCATTGATGTTACATTCACGGGAGGGCCTGTTGGTAATCCGGTAGTGAATGTAAATCAGTTCCCCCGCCGATTTTTTGCAGATTCATATACCAACGTCAATAATATTCAATTTGCAGTTGTTGATACAGGCAGATATACCATAAACTACAGAGTATCCGGTTTTCCCGGCACTTCGCCTGCTACAGGTTTAATTGGTTCTTTTCCCAACATACGTTTAGAAAACGGAAAGATTTATACCATTGTTGCAAGAATTCATTTCCCTACTATTGCTACGGCTCCCGCTGGTGCAACTTTTATAACCCATAACTAATTAACAACCGGAACTAAAACATATTTATGAAAAAGCAAATCAAATTCTTACTGCTTTTGCTGGTTGCTGGTTTTTCCGGCATTGTACTGCAGGCACAAACAACGCTGTTTGGAAATGTAAAATCCAAAGCCAGCAGTGAAACACTTTCTGCTGTATCTATTACAGTGAAAGGAACATCCTTCGGAACATTTACTGATGATAAAGGAAACTTTAAACTCAGCGTAGATAAATTACCTGTTACTCTCGTTATATCTTCTATTGGTTATGAAGATCAGGAAGTAACTGTTTCCAGTGCGGGCTTTTTAGAGGTATCGTTGTTAACAAAAGCAGCGTTGGGGCAGGAGGTAGTTATTTCTGCTACACGTATTGCCACTAAAATTCTCGAATCACCGGTATCAATTGAGCGGATTGGTGCTGCACAGTTAAGAGATGCGGCGGCTCCTTCTTTTTATGATGCTGTACAAAACTTAAAAGGTGTTGATTTTGTGCGTTCGGGTTTAGTGTTTGGTACAATCGGCACAAGAGGTTTTAATGGCTCTGGTAATACACGTTTCAATCAGTTTACCGATGGTATGGATAACCAGGCTCCCGGTTTAAACTTCTCGGTTGCAAACATTGTAGGTTTAACAGAACTGGATGTAGATAATATGGAATTGTTACCCGGTGCATCTTCTGCGCTTTACGGTTCAGGTGGTATGAATGGTACTTTGCTTATTAACAGCAAAAACCCGTTCAAATATCAGGGGTTGAGTTTTCAGGTAAAGCAGGGTGTAATGCATACAGATAAAAGACAGCGCCCCGCTGCTCCTTACTACGACTGGAATTTCCGTTGGGGTAAAAAATTATCAGAAAAATTTGCGTTTAAAATTGCCGGTCAGTTTATGCAGGCGCAGGATTGGCAGGCCAATGATTTAAATAATTATGATCTGCTGGCTGGTAAAACAATTTTTGGCGACAGAAGTGTGCCCAGCTACAATGGTGTAAACGTGTATGGCGATCAGATCGGTTCTACACCACCTATTGTAAACATCGGGCCACTGGCACGGGGTGCTACTTATCAGGCCGTATATGCACAAGCAATTCAGGGTGGTGCTTCTCCTGCAGTAGCTAATGCAATGGCAACAGATGCAATGAACTATATGTTTGTTACAAAATCAGATACCATTGTAAGCCGCACCGGTTATGCAGAAAGAGATCTGGTTGACTACAACACTTATAACCTTAAATTCAATGGTGGTTTATATTACAAGTTGAATTCAAAAACCGAACTTTCATTTGTAGGTTACTGGGGAACTGCAACAACTGTTTATACCGGTGCAGACCGTTATTCATTAAAGGATGCGAAAATTGGTCAGTATAAATTAGAATTAAAAGGCGAAAATTATTTTGTTCGTGCTTATACCACACAGGAAAATTCGGGTGATTCTTATGCAGCAACCTTGCTTGCTTCACAAATGATGCAGCGTTATTCTGAAAGTTCATCACAATGGTTCCCTACTTATATCGGAACCTTTGTACAGGCCCGTTTAGGTGCTTTGCCGGGTTTTGGCGGTAACCGTTTACCGGAAGATCAGGCACATTTTCTTGCACGTGCAAATGCAGATGCCAACCGTCCTTTACCGGGAACTGCTGCATTCAATAATTTGTTCAACACAGTTCGCAGAACACCAATTTCAAAAGGCGGTGCCCAGTTTCTCGATAAAACAGATATGTATGTGGTTGATGGTATGTACAACTTCAAAAAGATTACCTGGGCCGATGTGCAGGTAGGTGGTTTATTCCGTCGCTTTTCGCTCAACTCACAGGGAACACTTTTTACTGATACAACCGGAAGTACTATTCCGATCAATGAATTCGGCGGATACGTGCAAATTCAAAAAGAGTTCATCAACCGTATAAAAATTACACTCGCTGCCCGTTACGATAAGAACGAAAACTTTAAAGGACGCTTTACGCCAAGAGCTACTGCGACCATTAAAATTGCAGCGGATAATTTCTTCCGTTTATCTTACCAGCAGGCTTATCGTTTTCCTACTGCACAAAACCAGTACATCAATCTGCCATTGGGTACAAGAAGCAATTTGCTGATTGGTGGTTTACCGCAGTTCCAGGATTTCTACAATTTCAAAACCAATCTGGTGTGGGATTCTGCAAGGGTATTTGATGCAATCCGGAAAAATAATTTAGCAGCTCTTACACCCCAAAACTCTTTCCAGTTTAGAGAATTTAAGCCTGAAGTGGTGAATTCGTTTGAAGCTGGTTACCGTGGTGTAATTGCCAAAAAATTACTGGTTGATGTGTATGCATTTTATGCTATCTACACCAACTTCATCAGTACTGCCATATTGATTCAAAACCCCGGAACAGCAAACCAGCGTCAGTTTGGTATGCCAACCAACTCAACTGATAATGTATCTACTTTTGGATGGGGCGCAAGTCTTGATTACCGTTTCCCTGCTAATTTCAATTTAAGCACAAACGTATCTTACAATGAATTGAAAAATGCACCTCCCGGACAGCTTGCCTTCTTTAATACTTCACCATGGCGTTACAACGTAACGGTGAGCAATAATAAAATCTGTAAGAACTTTGGTTTCTCCGGTACATACAGATGGCAATCAGAAATTGCAGTATGGGAATCAACATTCCTCTCCGGCAAACTGCCTGCATACGGTACACTGGATGCACAGGTGAGCTACCGCATACCAAAGACAAAAAATATGTTCAAGATTGGTGCAACCAATCTGTTGAACAAGTATTACAGATCAGCATATGCAAATCCTGAAATCGGCGGATTGTATTATGTAAGCTTTGGTTACAACGTATTTTAATCTCTCTTTTTTTTATACAAGCCCCTTCATTGTTAATGAAGGGGCTTTTTTTTGATGTTTGATGAATTGAAAGAAGTAACAGATATTTGACCTGCATGGAAGTGATTTTATTTGATACAACAGATCGGAAAACACTTTATCCGTTTACGGCTATCAGGCCTGTAGCAGATCTGCGTACCGGTATCCTCAGTAACAGAGAGCGCTGGGAGCTGTTACTGAAAATGAAACCACATGTATTTACAGAAAGTTATCTGCACAATAAGCATCCGTTGCCTGTAAACGGCTCTGGTTTGTATATTGATGCCAGATTGATTCCTTCGCCGGAAATTGCTGGGGCCATTCAACAGATTTCTCCCGGGAACGGACTTACAAAAAACGGAGAAGTGATTGCAGCATATGCAACAGAAACTCTTCCGTATAATTTTACATCAGGTGATTGTAAAGACATATCATTGATTGAATGGCCTGGTGAAGTTCAGTTGCTGCGGTACCCGTTTCAGCTGGTGCAATGGAATGATGCAATGCTGCGTTCTGATTTTGAGCTGATCACAGCAAACAGAATTTCACAACCCATTTCAGCAAGTAATTATACAGTTGCTCCTGAACATATTTTTATTGAAGAAGGAGCTGTGGTTGAAAACTGCAGCATCAATGCATCTGCAGGCCCGGTATACATCGGTAAAAACAGTTTACTGATGGAAGGAGCATTTATTCGTGGACCATTTGCCATACTGGAAGCTGCAGTGGTTAAAATGGGTGCTAAAATTTACGGCGCTACAACAGTTGGCAGACAATGTACAGTTGGAGGTGAAATCAAGAACACACAGTTTTTCGATTACTCTAATAAAGCACATGATGGATATGTTGGAGATGCAGTAATAGGAGAGTGGTGTAACATAGGTGCAGGCACATCCTGCTCCAACATCAAAAACACAGCAGGTGAAATTAAAATCTGGAATCAACCCTTGCATCAATGGATTGCAGCAGGAACTAAATGCGGAATGATGCTGGGCGATTATACAAAGGTATCCATCAATTCATCTCTCACCACCGGCATGGTGAGTGGCATTTGCAGCAATGTTTTAACAGAGGGTCTGTCTGCAAAATATATTGCAGACTTTACATGGAATATACATACCGGTGAAAAATACATCTTTGAAAAAGCCGTCCGTGATACAGAAAACTGGATGCAATTAAAACAACAAACATTTACAACTGCAGACAAAGCTATTCTGCAGCATATCTATAACAACAAACCATAAACAGAAAATACATGCGTAAACAAGTAGCCGCCGCCAATTGGAAAATGAATTTAACTTACCAACAGGCAGAACAACTGATCACAGATATCATCAATACTCCACATACATTAGCTGCTCATCAGCGTGCAGTATTTGCTGTTCCCTTTCCTTATCTCACAATGGTTGCAGATAAATTAAAAGGAAAAAACGGAGCAGCTGTTTCAGCACAGAATTGTTCTTCATATAAGTCGGGTGCATATACAGGTGAAACCAGTGTTGAAATGCTGCAGTCAATTCATGTTGAATATGTAGTGCTCGGTCACAGTGAGCGCAGAGAATATTTTCATGAAACCAGTCAGCTGTTAACGGATAAAGTAAATCTTGCTTTACAATTTGGGTTAACACCCATCTTCTGTTGCGGTGAAGCATTGAGTATTCGTGAGGCAGGAACACAAAATGAATACGTAGCCAATCAACTGAAAGAAAGTCTGTTTCATTTAAGTGCTGATGATCTGCAGAAAATCATTATTGCCTACGAACCAATCTGGGCCATTGGTACAGGTAAAACGGCTACCTCAGAACAGGCGCAGGAAATGCATGCACATCTTCGTTCTGCATTGGCAAATCAATATGGACAGGAGGTTGCAGATAGTATTTCAATTCTTTATGGGGGCAGTGTAAAAGGTGCAAATGCTAAAGAAATTTTCAGTCAGCCCGATGTGGATGGTGGTTTGGTTGGAGGTGCTTCTTTAAAAGCCGATGAGTTTGTACAAATCATTCAGGGATTGAAATAAGCTGATGCAACGGGATAAAAATTTATATCCGCTCTCTCATCAACACCACAATGGATTGATGGCGGTGCTGCTGTTGAAAAAAGGACTTGCAAAACATGCGGATGTTGTTGTAATGGGAACATTTATTCTTTCGGTCTGGGAGAATGAATTGCGTACACATTTTCTGCAGGAAGAAGTACAACTTCATCCGGATGTGTTGCAGATACCTGCTCTTACACAACTCTATCATCAAATGAAAACGGAGCATCATCAGATAAGAAAAATCATTGACGATCTCCGCAACGGTTTGCTTTCTGTTGAAACGATTAGATTATTTCATCAATTGCTGGAGCAACATATCCGCTTTGAAGAACGGATTCTTTTCCCATTCATTGAAACGCATATTGCAGCAGAGCAAATGGCTGCTTTAGGAAAACATCTGGAGCATTTAGAGAGCAGGGCCTGTTCAGATTATCCGGTAAAATTTTGGGAATAATTATTTCATAATAAATTGTGCACGTTCTAAACGGTCGTTGATGGCCCGTCCCAAACCTTTATTGGGCAATGGTTCTGCAAGAATCACGTCGGCTTTTAAACGATCGGCTTCTCTTAAAATGCGAAACAGATTTTTAGCAGCTTCTTCCATTGTTCCTGTGGGTGATAAAATAAATTGCTGTTCATCGGGTACATCCGGGTTACGTTCTGTAAAATTGATGAGGATGATTTTTTGATCTTCAAAACGACGTAACACTTCTCCGGCATGGCCCATGAACAACGGAGTGTGTGTTGCATAATGACTTTTAAGTTGACCCGGTGTGGAAGGATTCTCAGTCATTTTTTTACTGATTTTTATTTTCTTACCTGTTACATCTTCCAATTGCTCAACAGAAATTCCACCTAAACGATAGATCTCCAATTCATCCTCTTCATTCCATCCTGCAATGGTTGATTCAACTCCAACAGTACAGGTGCCTCCATCAAGGATGTAAGGAATCTTTCCATGCAGTCCTTCATATACATGTGTTGCCGTTGTTGGACTTACATAACCGGAAGGATTTGCACTGGGTGCTGCCAATGGAAAATCGAGTTGTTCGAGTAACTCTAATGTTACAGTATGTTTGGGAATTCGAATAGCAACACGACTGCTGCCGGCTGTAACCAAATCGGGAATCTGTTCTGTTTTACTAAACAACATGGTTAAAGGGCCGGGACAGTATGCAGCTGCTAATTTTATAGCTTCTGCCGGTATATGTTTAATGTACATAGCTGCTTTATTCAAAGAGGCAACATGAACAATTAACGGATTAAATTGCGGACGTTGTTTTGCTTCATAAATTTTTAATACCGCATCTTCATTAAATGCATTGGCAGCAAGGCCATAGACTGTTTCTGTTGGAATGGCTACCAATTCTCCTCCCTGCAAAAAGGAAACTGCTTTACTGATATCTGTTCCTGTTTCTGTGATCATACTTACAGATTAACCGGTAATGCTTCCGGGTGATAGTGATCAATTTTATTTAAATGCAGCAGGGTAGATGATCCGTCTTCACTCGGTTCATACATCATATCGAATTTTGCACCGTAAACAAACTCATCGGTTGTATAGGAGCTTCTGGTAACAACCGTGTTGGCATATTCATCATCGTAGCCTTTTACAAAAATCAGCAGTTCAGCTTTTGCATCAACAATTTCTGTGCGTGATAATTGATAAAACGGACTTTCTTCATTGATGTAATGAACGATCGTCCAGTTACTGGATAAAGTATTTGCTCTTGACAGTTCCAGATCGAGACTGTAAAATTTGTTTTTCCGTTCATTGCCTGCATCGGGCAACTGCAATACCAGTGTTACTTTTACTTCAACATCGGTTAAGAAATGATTTTTATATGGTGCAAAACGGAACATGAGTGCATAACCTTCTTTAAACGGAGCAAACAGGGCTACTTTGCTGAAACGGATATAGGCTTTTGGCTGTGAAAAGCGACCATACATTAAACCCGTTGCAATGGCAAACATGAGTAAGCCCGTGATGGATTCAAACGCAGCAATTGAATTAGCCGTTAAAGAAGAAGGATATACATGACCGTAACCAACTGTAGATAAAGTTTGGGCACTGAAGAAGAAAGCTTCCCAAAATTTACCATACATGGTTTGTTGCTCCATACCTCCCAGCTGATCTACACCAATCATAAAATAAGCAGCAGCAAACACCAGGTTTACAGCAACGTAAGTAAGCCCCATAAAGAGTAAAAATTTCCACAAAGGAATTTTCAACATAAACTGAAATACACTAAACCGTTCAATAAACGAAACGCCTTTGAAACGTACATTGGGACGGCCGTCTTTTTGAAAAAACCGTCCCCCACTCTGGTT